>NZ_CP045118.1:5109099-5409635 GCF_009189165.1 Pseudomonas sp. SCB32 | reverse complement strand
AGGGGTTCGGGCTCTGGCAGGCGGCCAGGGCGGCGAACAGCGGCAGGATCAGCAGGTAACGCGGCATGACGGACTCCCACACGCCCGGACCGGTCGGCGTGCGCACCAGCAGACTATGCACCTAATCCTGCGGCCGGCACAGCCAGTGCAGGTAGCGACCCAGGCCGGCGAACGCGGGATGGCGACGGTATTGCAGTTCCATCTCCACCAGGTCCAGCGGCTCGGCCTTGTGCTGGAACTCAACCGGCATGTAGTCGTGGAACACCCGCACGCCGCTGCGCGCCTCGATGCGCCAGTGCCCGTCCATGGCCGCTTCCAGCGTGCGCGGGTCGAGCGGCTCCTGCGGGGTCAGGCTCTGTCCCTCGCCGGCGAAGCGGTTCTTGCGCAGCTTGCGGAAGTGGCCCTTGAGCAGGTTGCGGTAGATCAGCGCATCGCGGTTGTAGAAGGCCAGGGACAGCCAGCCATCGGCGCGGGTCAACTGGTGCAGCACGGGCAGGATCGCCAGCGGTTCGGCCAGCCATTCCAGCACGGCGTGGCAGATCACCAGGTCGTAGGGTTCGTTGAGCTGGCCGAGCAGGTCCTGCCAGGGGACCTCGATGAAAGTGGCGGGGAGGCCGGCTTCGGCGAAGCGCTGGCGGGCGCCTTCGAGCATCGGCGCGGCCGGTTCGGCGAGGGTCACGTCGTGGCCACGCCCGGCCAGCCAGAGGGACATGTGGCCCAGGCCCGCGCCGATGTCCAACACGCGCAGTGGGCGCTCCGGCAGTGCCTCGGCGAGGTCCGCCTGGAGCACGGCGAGGCGGATCGCGCCCTTGGCGCCGCCGTAGATCTTCTCCGCGAAACGCGTGGCCAGTTCGTCGAAGTGGCGGTCGCCATTGTTGGTGGATTGGCTCACTTGGCGCCCCCTTCGATGAAGCGTCGTTCGCTGTCGGCCAGCTTGGCGCGTACCGCCTGCTCCATGTCGATGCCCAGCTCGGCGCACAGCAGCAGGAGGTAGAGCACGATGTCGCCGACTTCCTGCCCGGCGTGGGCGAGTTTTTCCGGCGGCAGCTGGCGGGACTCGTCTTCGCGCAGCCACTGGAAGATTTCCACCAGCTCCGCCATTTCCACGCTGGCGGCCATGGCCAGGTTCTTCGGGCTGTGGAAGCGACTCCAGTCGTTGTGGTCGCGGATGGCGTGCAGGCGCGCGGTGAGTTCTTCGAGGTTCATGCAGATGGGGCTCCAACGTGAGCCCCATAGCTTCAGGCTTCAGGCGGACACCTTCAAGCGTCGAGCGGGCGCCAGCTGCCGGCCATGTGCGGCAGGTCGTCCTTGCCGCGCAGGCTGAACTGCCCGGCTGGCGCCGGTTCGCTGGCCAGCAGGTTGACCGAGGCGGGCAGCAGCACCGGCTTCTGGAAACGCACATCGACCCGATAGCCGGCCATTGGCAGCTGCTCGCCCAACGCCGCCAGACTGCGCGCCTTGTTCCACAGACCGTGGGCGATGGCGCGGGGGAAACCGAACAGCCTGGCGCTGGCGGCGGACAAGTGGATCGGGTTGTAGTCGCCGGCGACGCGTGCGTAGCGGCGACCGATATCCGCCGGGCAGCTCCAGGCGTCGATCTGCTCCAGCGGAAGTTCGCCGGCCTCCTCGCGGGGCGGCGGCGTGCCGTCCAGGCGCATGCCACGGAACAGCACGCGGCTGTCGCCCTCCCAGAGCAGGCCGAGCTGGTCATGCAGCTGGGTGATGATGCTGAAGGTCACGCCCTTCTCGTGGGGCTGCAGGTTGTCCACCCGCACGCTGACGTTGAACGGCCCGAGCCCGCCCAGCGGGCGCAATACGCTGATACGGTTTTCCAGATGCACCAGGCCCAGCAGCGGGAAAGGGAAGCGCGCGTCGGTGAGCAAGCCCATCTGCAGACCGAAGGCCAGGACGTGCGGGTAGGTGGGCGGCAGCAGGTGGTTGTTCGGGAAGCCGCAGACCTTGCGGTAGCGCTCGAGATGCTTCGGATCGACCGTGACCGGGCAGCGCAGGCCACGGGTCGACAGGCTGCGGCCCCGTACGCCACGGCACAGGGCGGCGCGGACGAACAGGCCGGTGAGGGCGGGTGAAGCGGACAGATCGAGCCAATCGCGGGGCATTGGGTATCTCCTGACGAATATTCAATCAGCTTAGCCAGCGCTCGGCGGCGGGCATTGGCCGTGGTTTCGCGTTGCGCGGCAGGCAAGTCAATCTGACCGTCCGATTGCTCGGAGATTTCGTTCAAGTGCCTTCCTGATTCTCTTGAGAGGGGAGAGGAAAGCTGCCTAAGATGGGCCCGCCTCATGGATAACTAGAAAAAAACACCATGCGTGATCTGACCGACGATGTGGCGCTGATGCGCCCGGTGATCGACGCCCTGCGCGCCAGCGGCACCGACCCCGACCTCGTATTGGCGCGCCTTGGCCTACCCGCCGGCAGCCTGCCCGCCGGACGTTTCCCCCACAGCGCACAGAACCTGTTCTGGAAGACCGCCGCCGAAGAGTGCGGTCAGGAGCACGTCGGCCTTTACCTGGCCGGCCACCTGCCGGCGTTCCACGGCCTGTTGCTGGAATACCTGTTCCTCTCCAGCTCGACCTTCGGCGAAGGTCTGCGCCACGCCCTGCGTTATGTCCGTCTGCTCTCCGACACCCTCAACGCGCGCCTGGAAATCGAAGGCGAGCGCGCCGTGCTGCTGCTCGGCCATACGGCCGGGACCAACCGGCACTTCCCGGAAATGCTCGCGGGCGCGGTAGTTCGACTGTTCCACGCCCTCACCGAAGGCGACTTCAAACCCCACCAGGTGCAGCTGATGCACGAAGCGGGCGCGCCCGCCGAGCGCTATCAGGACGTCTACGGTTGCCCGGCGGTGCTGGGCGCCGAGCGCTACGCCCTGGTGTTCGATGCGGCCGTGCTGGACAAGCCCTCGCGCCATGCCGCCCCGGAGCTGCTGCGCATGCACGAGTCGCTGGCGCGTCGGCAACTGGCGGAGGTCGAGCGCCTGGACCTGGTACGCAAGGTGCGCGAGCTGATCGGCGTGCTGCTGGTGGATGGCGGCGCGACCCTGGAGCAGGTCGCCGCCCGCCTGGACATGCCGGCTCGTCGCCTGCGCGAACGCCTGGCCATGGCCGGGGTGCGCTTCAACGACCTGGTCACCGACTACCGCTGCCGCCTGGCCAAGGACCTGCTGCTCAAGACCGATGAGCGCATCGAGGTGATCGTCGAGCGTACCGGCTTTTCCGAGCCGAGCACCTTCTACCGCGCCTTCAAGCGCTGGGTCGGCGAGACGCCGGTGGAGTTTCGCCGACGGGGCCGGCCGCAGACGCCGGCGGAGTGATCGAACATCTTCGAGTGGAGTGCTGAGTAGGCTTGGCGCGCTTTTCCACCCGAGGATTTCCAGATGCAAAGCCGAATCCGTAACGCCCTGATGTGCGGCGCCGTGCTGTTGGGCTGCCAGCAGGCGCTGGCCACCCAGACGGGCGAAACGGCCTTTTCCCGCCTGGACCGCGATGCCAACGGCTACATCGAGGCCAGCGACATGGCGGCGATGCGCGAGCGCATGTTCCACCGGCTGGACCGTGACGCCGACGGCTTCCTCAGCCGCCAGGAGCTCACCCCGCCGAGCCAGAGCAGCAATCCCTCGCCAAATGCCGTCGTCTGGCCGGACAGCGATGGTGACGAGAAAGTCAGCCCGGCCGAGTTCATGGCCCAGGAGCCGGCGCTGATCCTGCGCGGCGATCGCGATGGCGACCGTCGGTTGAGTGCGGAGGAGTTCCAGCAGTTGATTGCGGCGCGGGGGCGGTAAGAGGGGCGAAGGTTAGGGGCGCTCCTACAAAAGCGGGGGCGCACAACCGCGAACGGTGGTACGCCCTACGCGATCACGCCCCCAGCAGACTCTGCCCGCACACCCGCAATACCTGCCCGCTCACCGCACCCGAACCCGGCTGGGCGAACCAGGCCACGGCTTCGGCCACGTCCTGCGGCAACCCGCCCTGGCCCATGGAGTTCATGCGCCGGCCGGCTTCACGGATGGTCAGCGGGATGGCGGCGGTCATCTGGGTTTCGATAAAGCCCGGCGCCACCGCATTGATGCTGATGCCCTTCTTGCCCAGCGACGGCGCCCAGGCCTGCGCCAGGCCGATCAGGCCGGCCTTGCTCACCGCGTAATTGGTCTGCCCGAGGTTGCCGGCGATGCCGCTGATGGAGGCGAGCAGTACCACGCGGCCGTCATCGTGCAGCTTGCCTGCGTCCAGCAGGGCCTGGGTCAGCACCTGCGGGGCCTTGAGGTTCACGTCGATCACCGAATTCCAGAGCGCCTCGTTCATCTTGGCGACGGTCTTGTCGCGGGTGATGCCGGCGTTGTGCACCACGATGTCGACGCCGTCGGGCAGCGCCTCCACCAGTTGCGCGCCTGCGTCCGCCGCGCAGATATCCAGCGCCAGGCCGCGACCGCCCAGGCGCGCGGCCAGCGCATCGAGGGCGTCCTTGGCTGGCGGCACGTCCAGCAGCACCACCTCGGCGCCATCACGGGCGAGCGTTTCGGCGATGGCCGCGCCGATGCCACGGGCGGCGCCGGTCACCAGCGCACGCTTGCCCACCAGCGGGCGGCTCCAGTCCTGCACCTGCTTGTCATAGGCGGACAGGCGAATCACCTGGCCCGACACATAGGCGCTCTTGGGCGAGAGGAAGAAGCGCAGGGCGCCTTCGAGCTGATCCTCGGCGCCCTTGCCGACGTACAGCAGCTGCACGTTGCCGCCCCGGCGAATCTCCTTGCCCAGGGAGCGGCTGAAGCCTTCCAGGCTGCGCTGCACGCTGGCGGCGATGGGGTCTTTCAGGGATTCCGGGGCGCGACCGAGGATCACCACGTGCGGACATTTATCCAGGCCCTTGAGTGCGCCCTGGAAGAAAGTGCGCAGCTCCAGGGTCTGCTCGAAACGGGTCAGGCCGCTGGCGTCGAAGACGATGGCCTTGAGTTTCGGGCCGTGCTCGGCGGTCCAGCGCGGCAGGCCGTACTGGCCTTCGCTAAAGGCGAAGACCGCATCGGTCAGGCGCCCGGAAAACGGCAGCACCGCTTCGTTCAGGTTGCCCTCGCCGCCTAGCAGCAGCGCCCCGTCCACTGGCCGTGTGCGCCCGGCGCTCCAGCGCTCCAGGCGTACCGGCGCGGGCAGGCCGAGGGCTCCGACCAGGCGGCGGCCGACGTTGGAGTTGGCGAAGGCGATGTAGCGATCGGTCATGGAACGGGCTCCTGCACGGATTCTCGAAGTGGGGACCACTCTACGCAGCCGCCGGATCGGCGCAATTGACCGTGCTGACCTGTGCGACGGCGGGGCGGCCAATGCGGCGGGGACGGCTAAGGTTAGCCTTGACCGCACTCTAACGCTCACTCTGTCAGGAGCCTTGCATGACCCAACTGCGCCGGGTCGCCATCGTCGGCGGCAACCGAATTCCCTTCGCCCGCTCCAACACCGTGTATTCCACGGCGAGCAACCAGGAGATGCTGACCTGTGCGCTGGACGGCCTGATCGAGCGCTACAAGCTGCACGGCGAACGCCTGGGTGAGGTGGTCGCCGGCGCGGTGCTCAAGCATTCCCGCGATTTCAACCTGACCCGCGAATGCGTGCTCGGCACGCGCCTGGCGCCGGAGACCCCGGCCTATGACATCCAGCAGGCCTGCGGCACCGGCCTGGAGGCGGCCATCCTAGTCGCCAACAAGATCGCCCTGGGGCAGATCGAGTGCGGCATCGCCGGCGGCGTGGACACCACTTCCGATGCGCCCATCGGGGTCAACGAAGGGCTGCGCAAGATCCTGCTGGAAGCCAACCGCGGCAAGTCCAACGGCGAGAAGATCAAGAGCCTGCTGAAGATCCGCCCGCGCCACCTGATGCCGCACATCCCGAAGAACGGCGAGCCGCGCACCGGGCTGTCCATGGGCGAGCACTGCGAGCTGATGGCGCAGACCTGGGCCATACCGCGCGATGAGCAGGACAAGCTGGCCTACGAGAGCCACATCAAGCTGGCCGCTGCTTACGACCAGGGCTGGCAGAACGACCTGATGACGCCGTTCCGCGGCCTGGTGCGCGACCAGAACCTGCGTCCGGATATCAACCTGGAGAAGATCGGCACCCTCAAGCCGGTATTCGAGCGCGGCTCGCGCGGCACCCTGACGGCGGCCAACTCCACGCCGCTGACCGATGGCGCCTCGGTGGTGCTCCTGGCCAGCGAGGAGTGGGCCAAGGAACGTGGCCTGCCGATCCTGGCGTACTTCAAGGATGGCGAGGCGGCGGCGGTGGACTTCGTTGGCGGCCACGAAGGCCTGTTGATGGCGCCGGTCTACGCGGTACCGCGCTTGCTGGCGCGCAACGGCCTGACCCTGCAGGACTTCGATTTCTACGAAATCCACGAAGCCTTCGCCGCCCAGGTGCTGTGCACGCTCAAGGCCTGGGAGGACGCGGACTACTGCAAGACCCGCCTCGGCCTCGATGCGCCGCTGGGCTCCATCGACCGCAGCAAGCTCAACGTGAAAGGCAGCTCGCTGGCCGCCGGGCACCCGTTCGCCGCCACCGGCGGGCGCATCGTCGCCAACCTCGCCAAGCTGCTGGACGGGGCCGGCAAGGGGCGTGGGCTGATCTCGATTTGCGCGGCAGGCGGCCAAGGTGTGACCGCAATCGTCGAACGGTAATCCAATACAACGGGACCGGTGTTTGCCGGTCCCGCGATGTAGCAACTCCGTGACTTCAGGCGGCACCGCGCGAGCGGCGCCGCCTTTTTTTATCCGCGCGTCGGCTGGGCGTTACCTGTAGGAGCGGGCCATGCCCGCGAATCGCGCCCATGGGGCGCTCCTACATGAGATCAACCGCCCTGCAACATCGCCGGATGCACGCGCCCGGAGAAGGGAGTGGACAGCACCAGCGAGGTCTTGCTGGTGCCGAACTGCGCGAGTCGGTCGATCAGCTCTTCCAGCTCCCGGGTGCAGCTCACCGCGACTTTGAGCATCACGCAGGCCTCGCCGGTGATGCGGTAGCAGTCGATGATCTGCGGAATCTCCAGCAGCGGATCGAGCATGGCCTTGCTGCGATGGTCGTTCAGGCGCATCTCGATCAGGCACTGGATCGAGCGGCCCATCTTCGACAGGTCTACGCTGGCGTGGTAGCCGGTGATCACCCCGTCTGCCTCCAGGCGTGCCACGCGATCGGCCACTGCCGGTGGTGACAGGTTGATGCGCCGGGCCAGTTCGGCGAAGGACATCCGGCCGTCTTCCAGCAGGGCGGCGAGCAGGGCGCGGTCGTATTTGTCCATCGGCGTAACCTCGGCGTTTTCGGCGAAATTTGATTCAACGGAAAGTCGCCTGAAAATCCATCGAATAAAAAGTGTTATGCCTGCTTTAGCGTTGTCTGTGCCTTATCCGGCGCCAGCGGCCCTCATAAAATGAAGCGCTCCGCCTGTCTTGTCGAGCGCTTCCCATGACCACGATCACCATGCCCAGAGCCCGCGTCTCCCTGACCCTGATCGCCGCGTTCTTCGCGCTGTATTTCATCTGGGGCTCGACTTACCTGGTGATCCGTATCGGCGTCGAGTCCTGGCCGCCGATGCTGATGGCGGGCTGCCGCTTCATCATCGCCGGGACCCTTCTGTTCGCCTGGATGCTCTGGCGCGGCGCGCCGCTGCCGAGCTTCAAGCAATGCCTGTCGGCGGGCGCTATCGGCATCCTCCTGCTCAGCTGCGGCAACGGCGGGGTGACGGTCGCCGAGCACTGGGGCGTGGCCTCGGGCGTGGCGGCATTGGCGGTGGCGACGGTGCCGCTGTTCACCCTGGTGTTCGGACGCTTCTTCGGCAACCGGACCAACGCGCTGGAATGGGCCGGTATTGCCCTGGGCCTGTTCGGTATCGTGCTGCTCAACCTCGGTTCGAACCTGCAGGGCAGCCCGGCGGGGGCGGCGCTGATCATTTTCGCGGCGGCGACCTGGGCTTTCGGTTCGGTGTGGAGCCGGCGCCTGGACCTGCCCGGCGGTGCCATGGCCAGCGCGGTGGAAATGCTGGTGGGCGGCGGCGTGCTGCTGCTCGGCAGCTTCCTCAGCGGCGAGCGCATGGAGCAGATGCCCACGGCCGCCGGTTGGGGCGCGCTGGCCTACCTGGTGGTGTTCGGCTCGATCATCGCCTTCAGCGCTTACATGTACCTGCTGGCCAATGTGCGCCCGGCGGCGGCCACCAGCTATGCCTACGTCAACCCGGCGGTGGCGGTGATGCTCGGCATGGTGTTCGCCGGCGAGCACATCGGCATGGCCGAGTCCCTGGCGATGGCGGTGATCATCAGCGCCGTGGTGCTGATCGGCCTGCCGCAGTGGCGTCGCCAGGATGCGGCATGAGCTAAGCCCGAAAGGTTATTTCGCCGCGCCCGGCGACTTCGCTAGGGTATGAAACGGCCTCCCCAGGGAGGCCGTTTTCCTTTCTCAGTACACCCGCGCGCCATACGCCCAGGCCACTGACCGACTGTTTCGACGAGGTGTGCATGAACCTGGCGGCGACCGCTTCCCTTCCCGATCTTCCCTCTGCCCGCTGGAGCCGTGCGCTGCGCGCTTCCGGCCTGCTCGACGTGTCGCTACCACCCGAATACGGCGGGCGCGGCGCCGGCTGGGACGAGGTGCTGCAGACCCTTCGCGACCTCTCCGAGCGCGACGGCACCCTGGCCCGACTGTTCGCCGTGCACCACCTGCAACTGGCCAGCGTGTTGCTGCTGGGCAGCATCGAGCAGCGCGAACGCCTGCTGCCGAGGAGCGTGGAGCGCGACTGGCTGTGGGGCGAGGCGGTGGATCACCAGGAGCGCCGCCTGCTGGCGCGGGAGCACCGGCGCGGCGGCTTCCTGCTGCAGGGTGGGCGTCACGACTGCTTTGGCGCCGAGGTGGCCGACTGGCTGGTGATTTCCGCCTGGCACGCACCCAGCGACGGCCTGCTGATCGCTGCGCTGCCGGCCGACCGCGATGGGCTGGATCGCTTCGAGCCCAACGGCGGCGGGCTGCTGCGCTGCCATGAAGTGCGCCTGCATCCCGAGGACATCCTGCTGCCGCCGGGCCTGCCCTGGACGCCCCGCGCGCAACTGCGCGGCAGCCTGGCGGCCTTGCTGCAGGCGAACATCGCCCTGGGCCTGGCCATGCAGGCATGCGATGCGCTGCCGACGCGAGTGGCGGTGGGTAGTCTGCGGCGTTTGCTGGGGCTGGGCCTGCGCCTGTCCGAGCAGTCCGCCGTGGCCTTCGAGGCGGCACTGGCAGCGGACAACAGCTTGAGTTTCACCCGCAGCGCGGCGCTGGCGACCCTGGTGGCGGAAACCGCCGCGGTGGCGCGGCAGGCGGTCGAGGTGGGACTGCGCGAGGAGGGCGTGCGTGCGCGTTTGCACGCCGGCGCGACCTGAAATGCGTAGCTTCGGGCGCTCATAAGTTAAGAACTAAATATTATTTATTGCGTGTTTTTTATATCGTTAATCTAGCGTCTACCGGACCACCGGACACCGTTTCACCTACCTGAATCCCGTCCCGTGGTCCGTCCCCTCTGTGGAGGCCGGCACCGCCGTTACCCCAGAGGAAACACCATGAACAAACCTCGTTTCGTACGCCGTGCCGTGGCCGGCGTCGCTGTTGCGGCTGCCCTGTCCTTCCAGAGTGCCGCGTTCGCCGACATCGTCCTCGGCTACCAGACCGGCATCGACCCGACCAAGGTTCCCCAGGCCGATGGCACCTATGAAAAGGTCATCGGCGAGAAGCTCGATTGGCGCCGCTTCAACAGCGGCCCGGAAGTGGTCGCCGCCATCGCCTCGGGCGATGTGCAGCTGGGCAACCTCGGCTCCAGCCCGCTGGCCGCCGCCACCTCTCGCGGCCTGCCCATCGTCGCCTTCATCGTCTCCGCGCAGATCAATGCCGCCGAGGCCCTGGTCGTGCGCAACGGCAGCAAGATCGAGAAGCCCGAAGACCTGATCGGCAAGACCATCGCCACGCCCTTCGTGTCCACCTCGCACTACAGCCTGCTGGGCGCTCTCAAGCACTGGAAGATCGACCCCACCAAGGTGAAGATCGTCAACCTCAATCCCACCGAGATCGCCGCCGCCTGGCGTCGCGGCGACATCGATGGCGCCTTCGTCTGGTCGCCCGCTCTGGGCGAGATCAAGAAGTCCGGCAAGGTGCTGACCGACGCCGCCGAAGTCGGCCAGTGGGGCGCGCCGACCTTCGAGGTCTGGGTCGCTCGCAAGGACTTCGCTGAGAAGCATCCGGAAGTCATCGCCAAGTTCGCTCGCGTGAGCCTGGACTCCTTCGCCGACTACAACGCCCACAAGGCGCAGTGGACCGCCGATTCCGAGCAGGTGAAGAAGATCGCCCGCCTGACCGGCGCCGATCCGAAGGACGTGCCCGAGCTGCTGGCCGGCTCCGCCTTCCCCGAGTCCCAGGCGCAACTGTCGTCCGCCCTGCTGGGTGGCGGCACCGCGAAGGACATCGCCGGCACCGCCGCCTTCCTCAAGGAGCAGAAACGCGTGCCTTCGGTGCTCAAGGACTACTCGCCCTACGTCAGCGCCGATTACGTGCGCCAGGCGGAGAGCGTGCAGGTCGGGCAGCGCTGATCTTAGCGTCGTCTTCCCCGCGAACGCGGGAGTCCAGCAAACAGCATTTCTGGGCCCCCGCATTCGCGGGGGTGACGCCCACGCTTGAGCGAGCCGGTGAACTCCACCAGCTGGGGCTGCGCGTGGGCGGGGATGACGCTAGTGGGTGGGCCCCAGCTCCCAGTACTTCTTCTCACCCTACGGAGGGCAGAACATGAGCCGTCTGACGGCCGAGGCGGTCAGCCTCACCTTCCAGCAGAACGGACGCGAGCGCGTCGTCCTGCGGGACCTTTCTCTGAGCCTCGCCAAGGGTGAATCCCTGGTGGTGCTCGGCCCGTCGGGCTGCGGTAAGTCCAGCCTGCTCAACGTGCTGGCGGGCTTCCAGGCGCCGGACAGCGGCCGCGTGCAGATCGATGGCCGTACCTTGAGCGGCCCCGGTGGCGAGCGCGGCGTGGTGTTCCAGGACGATGCGCTGATGCCCTGGCTGAGCGCGCTGGACAACGTCGCGCTGGGCCTGCGCATCCGTGGCGTCGGCGCTGCCGAACGCAACGCCCGCGCCCATGAGGTGCTGAAACTGGTGGGCCTGGGCGAGCACGCGGACTACCGCATTTCGCAGCTCTCCGGTGGCCAGCGGCAGCGCCTGGGCCTGGCCCGCGCGTTGGCGGTGGAGCCGGATTTCCTGCTGCTCGACGAACCCTTCGGCGCCCTCGATGCGCTGACCCGCGAGCGTATGCAGGTGCTGACCCTCGACCTGTGGCGCAAGACCGGCAAGGGCCTGTTCCTGATTACCCACAGCGTCGACGAGGCGCTGTTCCTCGCCACCGACCTGGTGGTGATGGACGGCCCGCCAGCGCGCATCGTCAAGCGCCTGTCGCTGGACTTCGCCTGCCGCTATGCCGCTGGCGAGCCGGTGCGCTCGATCAAGTCCGACCCGGAATTCGCGCGCCTGCGCCAACTCCTTCTCGATGAGTTCCTTGAGGAACCGGAGGCCGAGCATGCCCACTGATACCCTCGCCGGCAAACTCCCGGCCGCCGCGCCGACTGCCCGCAGCGTGCCACGCGACTACCGCCGCTGGGCCGCTGCCGGCAGCGTCGGCGGAATCTTCGTACTCTGGTGGCTGGCTACGCACCTGGGCTGGGTCGACACCCTGTTCCTGCCTGCGCCAGAACAACTGGTGGAAGCCTTCCAGCGCTTGCTCGCCGAGGGCTACGTCGATGCGTCGCTGTGGCAACACATCGGCACCAGCCTGCTGCGCGTGCTGCTGGCACTGGGCGCGGCGGTGCTGACGGCCATTCCGCTGGGCATCCTGATGGGCCTCAACCCGTTGGTGGGCGCGGCCTTCGATCCGCTGGTGGAGTTTTACCGCCCGGTACCGCCGCTGGCCTACCTGCCGCTGATCGTCATCTGGTTCGGCATCGGCGAGCTGTCCAAGGTGCTGCTGATCTACCTCGCGCTGTTCGCGCCGCTGCTGATCGCCACCGCCGCCGGCGTGCGCCGCGTGGACAAAACGCGCATCCAGGCCGTGCGCTGCCTGGGCGCCAGCCGCCTGCAGGTAGTGCGCCACGTGATCCTGCCCAGTGCGTTGCCCGAAGTGCTGACCGGCCTGCGCATCGCCCTGGGCGTGGGCTGGTCGACCCTGGTCGCGGCCGAACTGATCGCCGCCAACCGCGGCCTGGGCTTCATGGTGCAGTCCGCCGCGCAGTTCCTCGCCACCGATGTCGTGGTGCTGGGGATTCTGCTGATCGCGGCCATCGCGCTGAGCTTCGAGCTCGGGTTGCGCTGGGTGCAGAAGCGCTTCGCATCCTGGGAATGAACACATCGATTCGACTCCTTCGCCAGGCAGGCGAGGGCAGGGGAGAGCACGCCTCTTCCCGTGAACCTCACGAGAGCACACGAACATGACTACCCTGACCATCGAACCCATCAACCCGGCACTGGGCGCCGTCGTCTCCGGTATCCGCCTGGCTGATCCGCTGGACGACGCGGCGCAGCGCCAGATCGAGCAGGCCCTGCTCGATCACCAGGTGCTGTTCTTCCGCGACCAGCCGCTGACCCCGACCCAGCAGGCGAACTTCGCCGCGCGCTTCGGCGACCTGCACATCCACCCGATCTACCCCAGCTCGCCCGAACAGCGCGAAGTCATCGTCCTCGACACCGCCGTCACCGACGTGCGCGACAACGCCATCTGGCACACCGACGTGACCTTCCTGGAAACTCCGGCATTGGGCGCCGTGCTGGCCGCCAAGCAGCTGCCGCCCTACGGTGGCGACACCCTGTGGGCCAGTGGCATCGCGGCGTTCGAGGCGCTGTCGAAACCGCTGCAACAGTTGCTGGATGGCCTTACCGCAACCCACGACATCAGCAAGTCCTTCCCCCAGGAACGCTTCGGCGCCAGCGATGCGGACCTCGCGCGCCTGGAGGAGGCCCGCAGGAAGAACCCACCGCGCAGCCACCCGGTGATCCGCACGCACCCGGTTACCGGGCGCAAGGCGCTGTTCGTCAGCGACGGCTTCACCACCCGCATCAACGAGTTGGAGCCGGCGGAAAGCCGCGCGATCCTCGACCTGCTGTTCGCCCACTTCGCCCGCCCGGAATTCACCGTGCGCTGGCGCTGGAAGGAGAGCGACGTGGCCTTCTGGGATAACCGCGTGACCCAGCATTACGCGGTGGACGATTACCGACCGCAGCGCCGGGTGATGCACCGCGCGACGATCCTGGGCGACAAACCTTTCTGACAGGGTTTTCGTTCCGGTAGGGCGGATAACCCGGAACGGGTTATCCGCCGCCGCGGCGGATAACGCCCCAGGCGTTATGCGCCCTATGGTCTGACGGCTTTTGGTAGGAGCGAGCTTGCTCGCGAAACGCATAACGCCGAATTAATCGGGGGCTCCGTTCGCGAGCAGGCTCACTCCTACAGGCTCGGTGTCGGCCCGGAATTTCCTGCGATCCCCGTGACTTGCGGCAACAAAGCCGCACCGCAGACCGCATTCGTCGCCATTATGGGTCGCCGTGGCAGGCTCACTGTCCTACGCTTTGGCAGTTTCGCTTCATAAAGAGATTGCCTACATGCAAGAAAGGATTCCCGACGAGTCCAACCTCGCCGAGCTGACGGTTCGCGGCCTGATCCTGGGCGCGCTGATTACCGTGGTGTTCACCGCTTCCAACGTGTACCTCGGCCTCAAGGTCGGCCTGACCTTCGCCTCGTCGATCCCCGCGGCGGTCATTTCCATGGCCGTGCTGCGCTACTTCTCCGGCTCCAACATCCTCGAGAACAACATGGTGCAGACCCAGGCCTCGGCGGCTGGCACCCTGTCCTCGATCATCTTCATCCTTCCCGGCCTCCTGATGATCGGCTACTGGAGCGGCTTCCCGTTCTGGCAGACCGCGGCGATCTGTTCCATCGGCGGCATACTCGGTGTGCTCTATACCATCCCGCTGCGCCGGGTGATGGTGGTGCAGAGTAACCTGCCCTATCCCGAAGGCGTGGCGGCAGCGGAAATCCTCCGTGTCGGCAGCCAGGACGAGGAAGAGGAAAGGGCCGGCAAGCCCGCGAAAGCCGGCGGCCCGGGCCTGCGCGACATCCTCGCCGGTGGCGTGGTCGCCGCCGCCTTCAGCTTGCTCAGCAGCGGCTTCAAGGTGCTCGCCGAAGGCTTCAGCTTCTGGCTCACAGCCGGGCAGGCGGCGTTCCGCCTGTCCACCGGCTTCTCCCTGGCGCTGGTCGGCGCCGGCTACCTGATGGGCATCACCGCTGGTATCGCCATCCTCATCGGCGTGGTCATCGCCTGGGGCGTGGCCGTGCCGCTGCTCTCGGTGAACAGCGTGCTGGCCTCCGGGCAGAGCCTGCCGGAGCTGGCCACCAAACTGTGGAGCAGCCAGGTGCGCTTCCTCGGCGCCGGCACCATCGGCATCGCCGCGCTGTGGACCCTGGCCACTCTGTTCAAGCCCATGGTGCAGGGCGTCTGGGCATCGCTCAGCGCCGTACGCGGCCGTGGCGAGGTGAGCAACCTGCGCACCGAGCAGGACCTCGCAGCGAAGTGGATCGTCGCCATCGCCGGTGTCCTGCTGGTGGCGCTGTTCGTGGTGTTCTCCGTCTTCCTCGGCGAGGCCGCGCCGGACCTGCACGGGTTCGCCTTCTGGGGCCTGGTCGCGGTCTGCGTGATCTTCGCTTTCTTCTTCGGCTTCCTGATCGCCGCTGCCTGCGGCTACATGGCCGGCCTGGTGGGCTCGTCGAGCAGCCCGATCTCCGGCATCGGAATCATCGCGGTGATCCTGGTGTCGCTGCTGATCCTCGGGGTCGGCTCGCTCGAGGACGGCTTCCTGACGATGGAAGGCGGCAAGCTGGCCATCGCCCTGGCGCTGTTCACCACCTCGGTGGTGATCGCTATCGCGGCCATCTCCAACGACAACCTGCAGGACCTGAAAACCGGCTATCTGGTGGGCGCGACCCCGTGGCGCCAGCAGGTCGCGCTGATCGTCGGCTGCCTGGTCGGCGCCCTGGTGATCCCGCCGGTGCTGGAGCTGCTGTACAACGCCTATGGCTTCACCGGCGCCCTGCCGCGCGCGGCCATGGACCCGAACGCCGCGCTGGCCGCGCCGCAGGCGACGCTGATGACGGCGATTGCCAGCGGGATTTTCCACAATGCGCTGAACTGGAACATGATCCTCATCGGCGTGGCGCTGGGCATTGCCCTGATCCTGGTGGACGTGCTGCTGCGCCGCACCGGCAAGGCGAGCCTGCCGGTGCTCGCGGTGGGCCTGGGCATCTACCTGCCGCCGACCATCGGCATGACCCTGGTGGTCGGCGCGGTGCTTGCCTGGCTGCTGGAAACCGCGCTGAAGAAGCGCGCCCAGGCAGCCGGCGTCAGCGAGGAGAAATTCTCCGATGAGCCCAAGCGCCGTGGCGTGCTGCTGGCCTCCGGTCTGATCGTCGGCGAGAGCCTGATGGGCATCCTGTTGGCGGCCATCATCGGCACCACCGGCAAGGACGCGCCGCTGGCGCTGGTCGGCGGTTCCTTCGAGGACACCGCGCAGTGGCTGGGTCTGGTGGTGTTCGTGGCGATCTGCGTGATGTTCTACCGCAAGGTGCTGAGCGGCACGCGCGGCTGATTCGTTGCCTTTTCTCATTGTGGGATTTTGCTGATGTCTGGGCGCATGGCTGACGGGGTATGGAAAGGGTGATATATGATGTCGATATCATTTATCGGAGATTCCCATGCGCACCCTAGTGGATATTCCCGCGGAATACCTGGAACGCCTGAATGACATCAGCGAAAGGCAGCAGCAGTCCCGTGCCTCGATCATCCGCGAAGCCATCGCCGAGTATCTGGTCAACCATGCACGGGCTGACGCCGACGCGGCGTTCGGCCTTTGGAAGGAGCGCCAGGTGGACGGCCTCGCCTATCAGGAAAAGGTCCGCGAGGAATGGTAAGGGTCCTGTTCGACACCAATATCCTCATCGATTACCTCAACGGTCACGGGCAGGCGCGGGATGAACTGGCGCTCTACAGCGATCGCGCAATCAGCATCATCACCTGGATGGAAGTGATGATTGGCGTAACGCCAGACACTGAAGCAGCGACCCGCGCCTTCCTCTCCAGCTTCACCTTGCTGGCGCTGGATGAGCGGATTGCCGAGCGTGCCGTCGAGGTGCGTCAGCGCCTGCGAGTCAAGCTGCCGGACGCGATCATCAAGGCCACGGCGGAAGTCGAGGGGCGTCTGCTGGTGACGCGCAATATCAAGGACTTCGCCGAGAGCGAGCCGGGCGTGCGCTTGCCGTATCGGCTTTGAAAAGGGACGTGTTTTTGCCAACTCTGTAACCCCGGTCGGCTTGTCGTCATCGGGGTGTCGGGTGGCTGTCGTGGCGCTGTCGAGGCTGGGGCATGATGCTGAATGGCACCGATCATTCAGGAGATTGTCATGCTGCACGATAAGGTTAAGTCTTTGCGCCTAGCGCGGGCCTGGTCACAGGAGCACCTGGCTGAGCTGGCTTCATTGAGTGTCCGAACCGTACAACGTATCGAGAATGACGAACAGGCGAGTCTGGAAACTCTGAGCGCCCTCGCTGCCGTTTTTGATGTCACGGTTGCGGAGCTTTCCATGGCGCCAGCGGAGTTGGACGCGCGGCCCGCGCCGGCTCTGGATACGCGCATCGAGGACGCTAAGGCTCGTGTTGCAAGGGAGTCGGCGTTCTTCCGGCGGCTGATCACCTGGGGCCTGACCAGCGCAGTGTTGGTCGTGATCAACCTGCTCACATCACCGGGGTACTACTGGTTCATTTGGCCAGTTGCAATCTGGGGTGGTTTGCTGGTGGCGAGAGCGCTTCGGCTGTTCATCCTGCGTGATTGGTTGATTCAGTGCGAACAGCGACGCCTGCAGAAACTTTTGCGTCGGTAACCGTTGCCGAGGAGGAAGCCCTCCTCGGCAGTCACTTTGACGTCAGCGCACCAGATGCAGGAACTGCAGGTGCCGCTCGTACTGGTCGAGCATGTCGTTGATGATCTGCTCCTTGCTATAGCCCATCAGGTCGTAATCCTGGCTGCCCTCGGACAGGTGCACCTCGGCGCGGAAGTAACGGCGGTTTTTCAGGTGCAGGCCGCCCATGCCGGCGCGGGCGAAGGATGGGGTGAAGTAGCCGCGCATCGACACCTGGTAGAGGAACGGATGCTGCTCGCCGTGGCCGATCTCCACGCCCAGTTCCAGGTTACCCAGGTCGAGGTCGGAATCCACCTGCAGGCCCTTCTCGCGGAATACCTCCGAGACCTCGGCAATCGCCGGGCTGACCACGTCGTTCATGAAGCGGTACACCTCGTCTCGGGTGGGGAAGTGCACCGCCTGGGAGATGCGTCGCTTCCAGCCGCCGGTCTTGGTCGAGGACGGTGGCGCCAGGGAGTGGGTGCGCGCGCGCTGGCGCTGGGATTCGAGGTAGAAGGCCTTGTGCAGCCCCCACATCATCAGCAGCAGGATCAGCGAGAAGGGCAGCGAGGTGAGCACCACCGCTGACTTCAGCGCATCGATGTTGCCGGCGAACAGCAGACCGCCGGTGACCAGCGCGGTGGCTACGCCCCAGAACACCCGCAGCCACTTCGGGCCGTCGTCATCGGCGCTGCCGCCGTGGGCGGAGAGGGTGGAGAGCACCACGGTGCCGGAATCGGCCGAGGTGACGAAGAACACGAAGCTGACCAGCACGCTGATGGCGATCACCGCGCGGCTCCCGGGGTAGTTCTGCAGCAGCTGGTAGAGCGCCATCGAAGGTTCCTCGACGGCCACCCGGCCCAGCTCGCTGAAGCCGTGGTTCATCACCTGGTCCAGCGCGCTGTTGCCGAAGATCGACATCCACGCCAGGGTGAAGCCCAGGGGGATGAACAGCACGCCGAAGACGAATTCGCGGATCGTCCGCCCGCGCGAGATGCGCGCGATGAACAGGCCGACGAAGGGCGCCCAGGCGATCCACCAGGCCCAGTAGAACACCGTCCAGCCACCCAGCCAGTCGCTGCCTTCATGGCCGTAGGCGTAGAGGTCGAAGCTCTTGGTCGGCAGGCTGCCGAGGTAGTCGCCGATGTTCTGCACCAGGGTGTTGAGCAGGTGCTGGGTAGGGCCGGCGAACAGCACGAAGAGCAGCAGCGCGCAGGCCAGCAGCATGTTGATGTCCGACAGCAGGCGGATGCCCTTGTCGACCCCGGACACGGCCACCAGGATGGCGGCGCCCATCATCAGCACGATGAGTGTCATCTGCACCGGGTGGCTGTGGGCGACGCCGAACAGGACGTCCAGACCGGCGTTGAGCTGCAGTACGCCGAAGCCCATGTCCGCGCCCAGGCCGAACACCGTGGCGATGATGCCGAAGCAGTCCACCGCGTAACCGATGGGGCCGTTGATGCGCTTGCCGATCAGCGGGTAGAGCGCCGAGCGCAGCGCCAGCGGCAGGTTGTGCCGGTAGGCGAAGTAGGCCAGCGCCATCGCCACCAGGGCGAACACGCCCCAGCCATGCAGGCCCCAGTGCAGGAACAGCAGCTGCATGGCCTGACGCGCCGCTTCCGGGGTACTGGCTTCGCCTTGCGGCGGCTGGAGGAAGTGCGTCAGTGGTTCGGAGACGCAGAAGAAGAACAGGGTGATGCTGATGCCAGCGGCGAAGAGCATGCCGGCCCAGGACAGGTAGCTGAATTCCGGCTCGTCGTGGTCGGCACCGAGCTTGATCTTTCCGTAGCCGGAAAGCGCGGTGACCACCACGAAGATCAGGTACAGCGTCATCGCCAGCAGGTAGTACCAGCCGACGGTCCCGGCGGCCCAGGTCTGGGCGGCGAGCAGCCAGTCACCTGCGCGTTGCGGCAGGCCGATGACGAAGAGGACGAAGATCAGGATCAGCGCCGCCGCACCGTAGAAGACCGGTGGGTTCATGCGCATGGAGGGACTAGGTGCTGCGGACGGGGTAGGGGATTGTGCTGCAGTCAAAACGGGCGGGGTCCCTCGTGTTTTTTCCTTGAACAAGCATTCAATGAAAACACGAGATGGCCATCAAAGGCCAATTGGCGGGACCGATGGTCCCGCCGCCGGCCCTGTACGAGGGCCGAGCGGAGCGGGTACTGCTTTACTTGCGGCGGGCTTTCTTCGCTTGGCGAATCTCACGGCGTTCCGGGTCGACCTGCGCAGGTACGTTCAGGAAGGCGGTGGCGGCGAAAAAGCTGGCAAGAGCGGCAAAGCTGGTCACGATAGTCTCCAAAGGCTCGGGGAAATTGGGTCCCGACTGCCTGATAGCCATTTTCCCTGATTTTTATGACAGATATAAGTGAATGGTCTTGATGGCTGGTATTGAGTTGGTCGATGGAACTGCCTTGTATGGCTAGTGCAGGATAAAATCCTGAAATTGATAGCTTGCTCAGGATTCTCTGCTGTCGTCTCGGAAGCCGGCGAATCGTTTCACTGCGACCATTCGTCGCTTCAAGTGAAACGGTTCAGCTCTAGGTCGCGTTCAGCAGGGCTTGTAGCTGCTCACGGACACCCGGTCGCTGCAGCAAGGCGCGCAGATCCGGCACGCTGCTGTCCGGAAAATTCAGGTGCTCAGGTCCGATTTCCGTCCCCGGGCTGACCAGCAGGGCGAAGTGGATGACGTTCTCCAGCTCGCGGATATTGCCCGGCCACGGGTAGCTTTCCAGTACCCGCTGGGTGTCGCTGGCGATCTGTGGCACCGGCAGTTCCAGGCGCTGCGCATGTACGCCGAGGAAGTATTCGGCCAGTGGCTGGATATCGCCAATGCGCTCGCGCAGCGGTGGCAGGGTCAGGTTGCCGTCGTGCAGGTACTGCTGCAGCCCTTCGAGGAATTTCCCCGCGCGCACGGCCTGCACCAGGTCGACGCTGGTGGCGGCCACCAGGCGCACATCCACCGGCACCGGCTCGCGGGCGCCGACGCGCGATACCTCGCGCTCCTGCAGCACGCGCAGCAGCTTCTGTTGCAGTGACAACGGCAGGTCGGCGATCTCGTCCAGGTACAGGGTGCCGCCATTGGCCGAGCCGAACCAGCCGGCGCGGCTGCTCACCGGGCCGTTGTGCGCGCCAGGGGCGTAACCGAACAGCTCGGCCTCGGCATAGTTGCGGCTCAGGGCGCTGCAGCTCACCGCGACGAACAGGCCGGGGCGCTCGCTGGCGCGGTGGATGTGGCGAGCCAGCAGCTCCTTGCCGGTGCCGGTCTCGCCGTGGATCAGCACTGGCTGCGGCAGCGGCGCCAGGCGTTCCACTTCGTTGCGCACCTGATGCGAGCGCGGGTCGAAGAACACCAGCGCCTTGGCGCGGATGCTCAGCGGGCTCTTGTCGGCGTCGGGAAAGGTCAGCAGCGGCAGTGGCGCGTGGGGTGCGTTCATGGGGTTTCTCCTTCTGCTCTTACAGCGCATCCAGCGCCTGCAGGAAATCACGGACGATGTCTTCGCTGTCCTCGATGCCCACCGACACGCGGATGGTGCCGTCGTGGATATCCAGCGCGGTCAGGGTCTCGGCGGACAGCGCGCGGTGCGAGGTCTTGCCGGGGTGAGTGATGCTGCTGGCGACACCGGCCAGCGACGGGGCAAAGGCGGCCAGCTGCAGCGCGCCGATCAGCGTGTCGACCTGCTCCAGGCCGCCCTTCAGGGTGAAGCTCAACATGCCCGAGTGGCCCTTGCGGAACAGCCGCTGCGCCAACGCGTGGTCCGGGTGCGAGGGCAGGCCGGGGTAATACACGCGGGCCACCTGCGGGTGCGCTTCGAGGGCTTCGGCCAATGCCAAGGCATTCTGCGAATGGGCTTTCATGCGCAGGGCCAGGGTCTTGGCGCCACGGAAGTTCAGCCAACTCTCGAAGGGGCTGGCGCTGCCGCCGGCGTTGATCTGGAAACGCCGGGCGCTCGCGATCCACTTGGCATCGCCCACTAGCGCACCCCCCATGGCGTCACTGTGGCCATTGAGGTACTTGGTGGTGCTGTGGATCACCAGGTCCGCGCCATCGCGCAGCGGCTGGTAGAGCACCGGCGAGAGGAAGGTGTTGTCCACCAGCAGCTTGAGGCCGTGGCGGTGGGCGAGGTCGGCCAGCGCGGGCACGTTGCTCACGCGCACCAGCGGGTTGGAGGCGGTCTCGGTGTAGATCAGCTTGGTGGTCGGGGTGATCGCCGCCTCCACCGCCGCCAGATCGTTGAGGTCAAGCAGGGTGGAGATGATGCCGAAGCGCGTCAGTTCCCTGTCGATCAGGCTCTGGGTGGTGCCGTACAGCTCGCGGCTGGCGATCAGGTGGTCGCCGGCGTTCAGCACGCCCAGCAGCGCTGCGGAAATCGCCGCCATGCCCGAAGCCGAGAACAGCGCGTCCTCGCCGCCTTCCAGCTCACGCAGCAATTCCTCCACAGCGGTGTGGTTGGGGTTGCCGATGCGCGTGTACATGTAGTTGTCGGGGTTGCCGGCGAGGAAGTCGTCGACCTGCTCCAGGGAGTCGTAGACGAACACCGAGCTCTGGTAGATCGGCAAGCTCTTGGCGCGGGTGACCATGCGCCGGTCGATGTCATGGCCGGCGTGTACGGCGCGGGTGGAAGGGCCTTTGGCGTTGTCGCTCATGGCGGGTACCTCGGAAAGAAAAACGCCGGTGGAACCTGCCCACCGGCGTCGAAGCGGGTGCGCTTAGAGCGCGCCCAGCGTGGGAGTCGTTGCGCCCGGCGCGCAGCCGGGCGGCTGGATCAGAAGGCGGGCACCACGGCGCCGTTGTACTTCTTCTCGATGAAGGCTTTGACTTCCGGGCTGGTCAGGGCGGCGGAGAGTTTCTTCAGGGCATCGCTGTCCTTGTTGTCCGGACGCGCCACCAGGTAGTTCACGTAGGGCGAGTTGCGGTCTTCCAGGATCAGCGCGTCCTTCACCGGATTGAGCTTGGCTTCCAGCGCGTAGTTGGTGTTGATCAGGTCCAGGTCGACCTGGTCCAGCACGCGCGGCAGCAGGGCCGATTCCAGCTCCTTGAACTTCAGGTGCTTGGGGTTCTCGGCGATGTCTTTCGGGGTGGCCAGGGCGTTGCTCGGGTCTTTGAGCTTGATCACGCCGGCCTTCTGCAGCAGGAGCAGGGCGCGGCCGCTGTTGCTGCCTTCGTTGGGGATGGCGACGGTGGCGCCGTCCGGCAGCTGGTCGATGGACTTGTACTTCTTCGAGTAGCCGCCGAAGGGTTCGACGTGCACGCCGGTCACGGTGACGAGGTCAGTGCCCTTGCCCTTGTTGAAGTTGTCCAGGTACGGCTTGGTCTGGAAGTAGTTGGCGTCCAGGCGCTTCTCGGCCACCTGCACATTGGGCTGCACGTAGTCGGTGAAGACCTTGATCTCCAGGTCCACGCCTTCCTTGGCCAGGGTCGGCTTGATCAGCTCGAGGATCTCTGCGTGGGGGATCGGGGTGGCGGCGACGATCAGCTTTTCGTTGGCGAAAGCCTGGGTGCTGAAGGCAGCGGCGAGGGCGGTCAGAAGCAGCAGTTTTTTCATTGCGATGTCCTTGTAGGGCAGATGACCGCTGGCATCCGGGCCGGCCATGAGGGGCCTTCGAACGGGCGGTGGAGTCTTTTTCCGCAGTTCGATTGGCCGCGGTTGGTGCAGAAGGTAACGGGCTTTTTTATTCCAATAAAATATTAATTTTTCATTTTGATATTCGATTTTGTTCACTTTGCCGCTTGGGGACGGCCTGAGACAAGCTGTCGCGCGACACCCCGCCGCGCGGCAACCCACCACGGCGGTGTGTCCCGGCTGGCGGCGTAAGATCGAGATGCTTCATTGAGCGGCATCAATGCAGATCACGGTCCATTCTGAATGAGCGGCCAAATGAAGCCGAACCGACGCAAGATCGGTGGCTCGAAACCGAGTCATTAGAAAAGACAGACTCACGCAAGAACGCCCTGCGCATGCGCATGCGCAAGGCACGGTGCCCGGTCACTGGGGTGGCGGGCGTCAGCCTGAAGAGGAATCGTCATGTTCGGATTAGAGGCGCTCGACCTGGCCCGGATCCAGTTCGCCTTTACCGTCTCCTTCCATATCATCTTCCCCGCCATCACCATCGGTCTCGCCAGCTACCTGGCGGTGCTCGAAGGCTTGTGGCTGAAGACGTCGGATGAGGTCTACCGCGACCTCTATCACTTCTGGTCGAAGATCTTCGCCGTCAACTTCGGCATGGGCGTGGTCTCGGGCCTGGTCATGGCCTACCAGTTCGGCACCAACTGGAGCGCCTTCTCGGCCTTCGCCGGGAGCGTTACCGGCCCGCTGCTGACCTATGAGGTGCTTACCGCCTTCTTCCTCGAAGCCGGTTTCCTCGGCGTCATGCTCTTCGGCTGGCACCGCGTCGGCCCCGGCCTGCACTTCTTCGCCACGGTGATGGTGGCCATCGGCACGCTGATCTCCACCTTCTGGATTCTCGCCTCCAACAGCTGGATGCAGACTCCTCAGGGCCACGAGATCGTCAACGGCATCGTGGTGCCGGTGGACTGGCTGGCAATCATCTTCAACCCGTCCTTCCCCTATCGCCTGCTGCACATGGCGATCGCCTCGTTCGTCGCCACCGCCTTCTTCGTCGGCGCCTCGGCCGCCTGGCACCTGCTGCGCGGCCGCGACAACCCGGCGATCCGCAAGATGCTCTCGATGGCCATGTGGATGGCGCTGATCGTCGCGCCGATCCAGGCCATGGTCGGCGACGCCCACGGCCTCAATACGCTCAAGCACCAGCCGGCGAAGATCGCCGCCATCGAAGGCCACTGGGACAACAGCGAAGGCGGGCCGACCCCGCTGGTGCTGGTCGGCTGGCCGGACATGGAGCGCGAGGAAACCCGCTTCAAGATCGAAATCCCGGTACTCGGCAGCCTGATCCTCAATCACAGCCTGACCGAGCCGATCCCGGCGCTGAAGGACTTCCCGAAAGCCGACCGCCCCAACTCCACCATCATCTTCTGGTCGTTCCGCGTCATGGCGGGGCTGGGCATGCTGATGATCCTGGTCGGCCTGTGGAGCGTCTGGCTGCGCCTGCGCAAGGGGCTCTACCGGAACCGCGCGTTCCTCCGCCTGGTGCTGTGGATGGGACCGTCGGGCCTGATCGCGATCCTCGCCGGCTGGTTCACCACCGAGATCGGCCGCCAGCCCTGGGTGGTCTACGGGGTGATGCGCACCAGCGAGGCGGTATCCAACCACAGCGTCGCGCAGATGAGCCTGACCCTGGTGATGTTCGTGCTGGTGTACTTCTCGCTGTTCGGCGTGGGTATCGGCTACATGATGCGCCTGGTGCGCAAAGGGCCGGTCACCTTCGAAGGCCGTGAAGAGAGCCATGGCGGCCCCGGTCAGCCGCGTACCGCGTCGCGGCCGCTGTCGGCCACCGCAGAGGGCTTCGACGATGATGACAGTGACAGCCAGGCAGGGAGGAACTGAGCCATGGGAATCGATCTTCCGCTGATCTGGGCAATCATCATCATCTTCGGCGTGATGATGTACGTGGTGATGGACGGCTTCGACCTGGGGATAGGCATGCTCTATCCGTTCTTCAAGGACGAGGGCGACCGGGACGTGATGATGAACACCGTGGCGCCGGTCTGGGACGGTAACGAGACCTGGCTGGTGCTGGGCGGCGCGGCGCTGTTCGGCGCCTTCCCGGTGGCCTACTCGGCCGTGCTGTCGGCGCTCTACCTGCCGCTGATCCTGATGCTGGTGGGGCTGATCTTCCGTGGCGTGGCCTTCGAGTTCCGCTTCAAGGCCAAGCCGGCCAAGCGGCACTTGTGGGACAAGTCGTTCATTGTCGGCTCCCTGGTGGCGACCTTCTTCCAGGGCGTGGCGCTGGGCGCCTTCATCGAAGGCATACCGGTGGCCAACCGGCAGTTCGCCGGCGGCTCACTGGACTGGCTGGCGCCGTTCCCGCTGTTCTGCGGCCTGGGCCTGGTGGTCGCCTACAGCCTGCTGGGCTGCACCTGGCTGATCATGAAGACCGAAGGCCGCCTGCAGGAACGCATGCACGACCTGGCCAGGCCGCTGGCGCTGATGCTGCTGGCGGTGATCGGCATCGTCAGCCTGTGGACCCCGCTGGCCCACGAGGCCATCGCCCAGCGCTGGTTCAGCCTGCCCAACCTGTTCTGGTTCCTGCCAGTACCGCTGCTGGTGCTGCTGACCCTCTACAGCCTGTTGCGCTCGGTGGCCAGTAATGACCACGTGAAGCCCTTCGTGCTCACCCTGGTGCTGATCTTCCTGGGCTATAGCGGACTGGGTATCAGCCTGTGGCCGAACATTGTGCCGCCGTCGCTGTCTATCTGGGACGCGGCCGCGCCGCCGCAGAGCCAGGGCTTCATGCTGGTGGGGGCGTTGTTCATCATCCCCTTCATCCTCGGCTACACCGCGTGGAGCTACTACGTGTTCCGCGGCAAGGTGAAGCACGGCGATGGCTACCACTGAGGGCTGCGCGATGACCCATGACGAGCAAGGCAAGGCGCCGCTGCACAAGCGGCTCGGCTGGCTGGTGCTGATCTGGGCGCTGAGCGTCGCCGGCCTAGGCGTGGCGGCCTGGCTGATGCGCCTGTTCATGAGCGCGGCGGGGCTGGGCACGCCGCACTGACAGATCCCATCCGGGCGTCTCCCCCGACGCCCGTTCCCATATCCCTCGCACGGTTTCGTGCGGGGGATTTTTTTGGCTCTTCGTAGGAGCGAGCTTGCTCGCGAGCCGTACTCTGCCCAGGCTCCGGATTGCGCTCGAACTCCGCTCGTACGGGGATGTGGCTTTGCAGGAATAACTGCCTTTTGGGCTCCCGCGTTCGCGGGAGTGACGTTGTCGTGTAGTGCCTCGTACGTGTCATCCCCGCGAACACGGGACGCGGCTCCATCGCGAACAGCGCTTGCGCTGGCCGGAAGGGGTATCACCCAGAAAACAGTTGCAGGAGCGGACGCCGTCCGCGATCAGCCTCGGTTCGCGAGCAAGCTCGCTCCTACAAGAGCAAGTTCGCGGGATGTGGTGATCAGTGCAGCTTGTCCCGCTTGGCCAGGCTCGGGAACAGCTTCATCCAGGCACCCGTGACGACCAGCGTACCGACCCCACCCAACACCACCGCCGGCACGGTGCCGAACCAGTGGGCGGTGACGCCAGACTCGAACTCGCCCAGCTGGTTCGAGGCGCCGATGAACAGGCCGTTCACCGCGCTGACCCGGCCGCGCATCTCGTCCGGGGTTTCCAACTGCACGAAGGCGCCACGGATCACCATGCTGATCATGTCCGCTGCACCCAGCACCACCAGCACCGCGAGGGAGAACCAGAACGAGGTCGACAGGCCGAAGGCGATCGTGGTGACCCCGAAGATGCCCACCGAGAGGAACATGATCCGCCCGACGTTGCGTTCGATGGGGTAGTGCGCCAGCCAGAACGACATCAACAGTGCGCCTACCGCCGGTGCCGAGCGCAGCAGGCCCAGGCCCCAGGGGCCGGTGAGCAGGATGTCCTTGGCGAACACCGGCAGCAGTGCGGTGGCGCCGCCCAGCAGCACGGCGAACAGGTCCAGGGAGATGGCGCCGAAGATGTCCGGACGGCTGCGGATGAAGCGGACGCCGGCCAGCAGCGACTCCAGCGTGGCCTTGCCCTGGGCGGCCGGCGCCTGGCGCGCGGGCAGGGTCATGACCAGGGTGCAGGCGATGAAGTACAGCACCGCCGTCGGGGTGTAGACCCAGAACGCGCCAAAGGCATAGAGGAGACCGCCAAGGGCCGGGGCGGCGATGGTCGCCGCCTGCATGGCCGAGGCGGAGGCAGCCACGGCGCGCGGGAACAGTGCACTGGGCACGATGTTCGGCAGCAGTGCCTGGGTGGTCGGCATCTCGAAGGCACGCGCGGTGCCGAGCAGGAAGGCCATCACGAAGATCATCTCGCGGGTCACGCTGTCGGTGCTGGCGCCGACCACCAGCGCGACGGCCACCAGGCCCTGGCCGATCTGGCAGATCGAGGCGATGCGTCGGCGGTCGTAACGGTCGGCGACGTGCCCGGTGTGCAGCATGAAGATCACCCGCGGGAGGAATTCCACCAGCCCCACCAGGCCCAGGTCGAGCACGTTGTGGGTCAGCTGGTAGATGTGCCAGCCGATGGCCACGGTGATCATCTGGAAGGCGCTGGCGGTGCAGACGCGGGCGAGCCAGAAGGCGAGGAAAGGGCGGTGACGCAGCAGGGACGTGGCTTCGGCGGGCATGGCGGCGGCTTTGAGTGAAAAAACGTTAGGGGGCTAAGCAAGGGCTGCGAAGCGTAGCACGGCGTAATACTTCTCCGCTTGTCGCCGGCGAAATCCGCAATTAGCGAATAGTCTCGACCTGTCGACTAATATTTTCACCGGCGCGACAAGCCGCCCAATTGACTTTGCTTCGCCCCCTTCAGGTGCGTTAAAGTTGACAGAAGAGTCAGGTTTTCCTGCGGGATCCTTCCTCCGGCGCCATCCCCGAGACGCCCGCGATTCCGCGGCCTCCAAACTCTCTCCAGCACAGAAAAAACCACATGGGCGGACCTGTTCCGTCCAGAGGATGAACCATGTCCAACCGTGATATTTCCCGGCGCGCCTTCCTGCAAGGCGGGCTGATTGCCGGTGTCAGCGTGTCCATGGCGCCGCTCGGCAGCCGGGCTTTCGCCGCCTTGATGGAAAACTCCGTCACCGTCTCGCCCCAGCAGTGGATGGGCCACGACGGCAAGGTGCGCTTCCGTAACGATGCGCTGTCCAAGGTCTGCGGCAACAAGGTGTTCGCCCGCGACATCCGCGCCAAGGACATGCCCGGCTGGCCGCAACAGCAGGGCCACGCCATGCTGCTCAAGACCATCAAGGCCGACCGCATCTTCGACGGCATCGACCTCGCCTGGCTGGGCGCCGATCTGCAGCCTGATCGCATCGTCACCGCCGAGGACCTGGACAAGGACGGCATCGTCTTCCCCGAAGCCCACGCCCCGGACCCGCTGCTGCCGCGCGGCAAGGTGCCGATGTTCATCGGCCATCCGGTGGCCATCCTGATCTGGAACGACTTCGAACGCTTCCGCAAAGCCAAGCTGAAGATGAAGTTCAACGACAAGGCGATCCGCTACGGCGCCCAGGCGCCGCTGTACCAGGGCGATCCCTACGGCAGCTTCCGTTACGTGCGCGTCGGCGGCGCGACCTCGGCCGATCCGGACGAGTTCTCCAGCCTCAAGGACTCGATCCTGTTCCCGATGATCCGCGAGCGCAAACCGGTGTGGAACCAGCAGCCCAACCAGCACGGCAACCTGACCGAGCAGGGCCTGTTCTACGCACAGAAGATCAAGGACCAGATCGACAACCCGCCGGAAAACTGGCTGGTCTTCGACGAGCGCTACAAAACCCCATCCATCGAGCCGGCCGCCATGGAGCCGGACAACGGCAACGGCTGGTACGACCCGGCGAGCAAGACCCTGCACTTCGTGGTCGCCACCCAGTGCCCGTT
The DNA here is from genome assembly GCF_009189165.1 of Pseudomonas sp. SCB32. NCBI lineage: Bacteria > Pseudomonadati > Pseudomonadota > Gammaproteobacteria > Pseudomonadales > Pseudomonadaceae > Pseudomonas > Pseudomonas sp. SCB32. The sequence goes on along the minus strand of NZ_CP045118.1, from coordinate 5,381,152 downwards.
CGAGGCCGCCTTCGAGACGGCGCACATGATCGCCCCGTCGCGCTTCGGCCTGGCCAAGCTGAACATGCACCCCGGCTACACCGTGGGTTACGGCTCCAAGGACCACAACATCTTCGTCTACTACGCGGCCCTGGCTGCGCTGTACGGCAACGGTGTACCGGTGCGCCTGGCCAATGACCGCTACGAGCAGTTCCAGAGCGGCATCAAGCGCCACCCGTTCGACATTCGCTACCAGCTGGCGGTGGACAAGAAGGACATGACCTTCAAGATCTTCCGCACCGAGATGAGCGTGGATGGCGGCGGCCGCATCAACTACAGCCCGTCCGTGGCTGCCGTGGGCGCCACTGCCGCACAGTCGATCTACTACATGCCGCAGAACGACCTGCAGGTGACCGCCTACCATTCCCGCGCCGTCGAGGCCGGTTCCATGCGTGGCTATGGCACCCTGCAGAGCATGGCGGCCACCGAGATGATGGTGGACGAGATCGCCGGCCGCCTGGGCGTCGACGCCATCGAGCTGCGTCGCGTCAATGCGCTGAAGTCGGGCATGAAGAACACCCAGGGCGCGATTCCCGCCGGTGCCCTGCGCCTGCACGAGATCCTCGACAAGGCGGCCGCCCACGAGTGGTGGAAGACCCGCGACGCGCGCAAGAAAGAGATGGACGCCCAGGACCCGGACCACTGGTATGGCGTCGGCTTCGCCATCTGCCAGAAGGACTTCGGCACCGGCTCGGAAGCGCCCATGGCGAGCATCGAGTTCGACGCGCAGGGCAAGGTGCACATGCGCCACATCGGTATCGAGATCGGCACCGGCATGTCCACCTCCCAGGCGTTGGTGGTAGCCGACTTCCTCGGCAAGCCAGCGGACGAAATGAAGACTGCCGAGACCGAGTGGTCCGAGCTGCAACTGGTGAGCGGTGAAGACCCCTACACCATGAACCAGCCCACCCAGGACGAGAAGCTGCGTAACCCGCGCTGGGTCGGCAAGTACGCCTCGGCGTCGTCGGCGACCAACTCGGCCTACTACTTCAGCCACGCCACCCGTGAAGCGGCGCGCGTGCTGTTCAACCACGGCCTGTGGCCGGCGGCCCTGGAAATCTGGCGTCGCGGCCCGTTCAACGGCGCGGCCAACCCGCTGGTGGTGCGTCGCGAAGATGCCCACTGGGTTGACGGCAAGCTCACCGCCAACGGCCTGGAGCCGCTGTCGTTCGCCGAGCTGGCCAAGGTCGCCCACGAGAAAGGCCTGATTACCGGTGCCACCGTCCATGGCTTCAACCGCTGGAGCTGGGCGGAGTGCGATTTCGTCATCGACGGCGTGCGCGACCGCCTGCCGCTGGACGCCCTGGCCGTGAAATACGGCGATGGCGCGCCGGGCGTGAAGAAGGCGCAGATGAACAGCGCCGGCTTCCACCTGCTGGACCGCCAGAACGTGGCCTATCCGCCGGTGCAGCTGAACAACGCGGCGGTCACCTACTACAGCCCGGTGGCGACCATCGTCGAGCTGAAGGTGAACAAGGGCAATGGCGAAGTCACCGTGCTCAACCACCACAGCTGGATCGAGTGCGGCCGCGTGCTGGTGCCGGAGCTGGTGAAAGGCCAGATCGAAGGCGGCACCGCCATGGGCATCGGCCATGCGCTGCTGGAAGACATGCCGCTGTACGAGGGTGGCCCGGGCGAGGGCGACTGGAACTTCAACCGCTACCGCCTCTCGAAGGCGAAAGACGTGGCCGTCTGGAAACAGAGCTCGGAAATCCTTCCGCCGCTCTCGCCCAGCGATCCGTCCAAGGGCATCGCCGAAGTGGTGATGATCCCGGTGGTCGGCGCCATCAGCAACGCCGTGGCCCACGCCATCGGCAAGCGCGTCCGCGACCTGCCCATCACCCCCGCTCGCATCAAGGAGGCCCTCAATGGCTAACCGTCCGCTCAACCTGACCTTGAATGGTCAAACCGTCGGTCCGGTCGAGGTTCCCGAGGACCTGCCGATGATCGACTACCTGCACGAATACCAGAACCTCACCGGTTCGCGCCTGGGCTGCGGCCAGGGCATCTGCCATGCCTGCGTGGTGATCGTCGACAACCCCGACGGCACCAGCGAGGAAGTGCGTACCTGCATCACCGGCGCGCACTACTTCGAAGGCAAGAAGGTGCGCACCATCGAGGGCCACGCCAAGCGTGACGCCGATGGCTCGGTGAAGGAACTGAACCCGATCCAGCAGAAGTTCGTCGACCGCTTCGCCTTCCAGTGCAGCTACTGCGCACCGGGCTTCGTCAACGCCGCCACCGTGCTAGTGGAGAAGGCTCAGCGCCAGCCGCTGAAGAAGAGCGAACTGGAGGCGACCATCGAGGCGAGCCTTGGGCACCACATCTGCCGCTGCACCGGGTACGTGCGCTACTACGACGCCACCCGTGAAGTGCTGACCGATCTCGGCCTGGTCAAGGAGGGCTAAGCATGCAGCGCATTCTTTCCGGCCTCGCGCTGGCTGCCGGTCTCGGTCTGGCAATTGGCGCACAGGCTGCGGACCAGGAACTGATCAAGCGCGGCGAGTACCTCTCCCGCGCCGCCGACTGCATGGCCTGCCACACTGCCGAGGGCGGCGCACCGTTCGCCGGCGGCCTGCCGATCGCCTCGCCGTTCGGCACCATCTACGGCAGCAACATCACCCCGGACAAGGATTTCGGCATCGGTGGCTACAGCGCCGACGAGTTCTTCGCCGCGATCACCGAGGGCAAGCGCAAGGACGGCGCCAACCTCTACCCGGCGATGCCCTACACCTCGTATCACCTCATTAAGCGCGAGGACAGCGATGCCCTCTACGCCTACCTGATGAGCCAGACGCCGGTGCACCGTGCCGCGCCTGAAACCAGCCTGAGCTTCCCGTTCAACGTGCGCATGGGCTTGTCGGGCTGGAACATGCTGTACGGCAAGAGCGTCCAGCTGGACAACGCCGAAGGCAAGAGCGAGCCGTACAAGCGCGGCCAGTACCTGGTGGAAGTGCTCGGCCACTGCGGCGAGTGCCACACCCCGCGCAACAGCATCGGCGCGCTGCAGCAGGACAAGCGCCTCACCGGCGGCCTGCTCAACGGCTACAGCGCCCCGAGCCTGCTGGCCCAGGTCCTGGCCGAGCGTGGCTGGACCAATGCCGACCTCACCGGCTTCCTCAAGCACGGCATGAGCCCGCAGGGCAGCATGTTCAACGAGATGTTCCCGGTGATGCACCTGAGCACCCAGCACCTGGGCGATGAGGACCTGGCCGCCATGGCCACCTACCTGCTCGGCGATACACCGCCGCAGGCCAAGGTGGTGCAGCCGGTGGCAGCCGACCAGCTCAGCGAAAGCTCCAAGCGTGGCCGCCAGCAGTACCTCAACGTCTGCGCCGGCTGCCACGGCAACGACGGCGAGGGCAAGCCGCACATCGCCGTGGCGATGCAGGGCAATACCACCCTGCGCCTGGCCGATTCGCGCAACCTGGCCAAGGTCATAGTCGAAGGCATCCGCGAGCAGCAGTTCACCGGTTTCGAGCGCATGCAGCCGATGCCGGGCTTCGCCGACAAACTCAGCGACGAGCAACTGGCCGACCTGATCAACTACCTGCGTCAGGCCTGGGGTGGTCTGCCCGGCGATCTGGGCGTACAACAGGTAGCTCAGCTGAAGTCGGAGTGAGTCGTGCAGCATCTCGATCTGCAAGTGGTTCGCCAGGCGCTCCAGTGGTCGACCGCCGGCGAACGGGTGTGGCTGTGCAGCGTGCTCTTCACCTACGGCTCGGCGCCTCGCGCGCCGGGCTCGCTGCTGGCGGTCAACGCCAGCGGCCAGTGGGTGGGCTCGCTGTCCGGCGGCTGCGTCGAGGATGACTTCCTCGAACGCGTCGCCGAAGGCGAGTTCGCCGAGCCGGTGGTCGTCGTGCGCTATGGCGACGGCACTGATACCCGCAGCAATATCCGTCTTCCCTGCGGCGGCATCCTCGACGTGCTGGTGGAAAACCTCGCGCCCGATTGCGACGTCCAGGCCCACCTGCGCGAGCTGGAGTCGGCGCTGCTCGGCCAACGCCGACTGCTGCGGGAAGTAAGCCTGCTCGACGGTTCGCGCCGCTTGAGCGATGACCACGAGCACGGCCCGCGCGTGGAGCGCGACGATGCCAGCGTGCGCCTGCGCGTTGGCGCCGCCCAGCGCCTGTTGCTGGCCGGCTACTCCAGCGTCGCGCAGTTCTGCGCGGAGTTCGGCAAGGGCCTGGGCTTCGAAGTCATCCTCTGTGACCCGCGCGAAGAGGCGCTGGACGGCGTGGTGCTCGATGGCATCGAAATCCGCCGCGAGCTGCCCTCGGTGTTCATCGCCAACGGCGGCTGCCATGCCGACACGGCGGTGGTGGCGCTGACCCACGACCCGAAGATCGACGACCTGGCGATGCTCGAAGCGGTTCGCACCGAGGCCTTCTACATCGGCGTTATGGGCTCGCGCATCACCTCCGAGAAGCGCCGCGAACGCCTGCACCGAATCGGTGGCCTGAGTGATGCCGATCTGGCACGCATCCACGCTCCCATCGGCCTCAACCTGGGCAGCAAGACTCCGGCGGAAATCGCCCTGGCGGTGCTCGCTGACATCCTGCGTACCCGCAGCGGCATTGCCCGCGAGGCGCTGTGACGGTTGTTGCGCTGGTCCTGGCCGCGGGCCAGGGCTCGCGCTTCGGCGCGGACAAGCGCCGGGCGCTGTTGCCGGACGGGCGCAGCCTGCTGGCCCACAGTGTCGAGCGGGCACAGGCCGTGTTCGACGAGGTGCGCGTGGTGCTGCGCGATGACGAGCGGGCGGAGGACTTTGGCCTGCCTCTCGGCTGCCGCGTTATCCACAGCCCGGATGCGGCGCTTGGCATGGGCCATAGCCTGGCTGCCGGTGCGGCGTCACTGACCGACTGTAATGCCCGAACCGTCGCTATCCTGCTTGGCGACATGCCGTGGATCTCCCCGGAAACCCTGCGCCAACTGGCCGATGCCGCTTCGGCCTCGACCATCCTGTTTCCGCTATTCGATCACCAGCGCGGCCATCCCGTGCTGTTCGGCCGCGAGTTCTGGCCTGCGCTGACGCAACTCACCGGCGACGAAGGCGCGCGCGCCGTGGTGCAGGCGCACAGAGATTGCTGCGTCACCCTTGAAGTTGCTGATGCGGGCGTACTGCGCGACGTCGACACTCCGGACGTTCTGCGTTCCTGACCGGGTTCGCGAGCAAGCTCGCTCCTACAAGGGAAACTCCGGCGCCAACCTGTAGGAGCGAGCTTGCTCGCGAACCCCAGCGGCACCAGTACACACGGTTCTCGCCGTAGGGCGAATAACGCCCCAGCGTTATCCGCCACAATGGCCAACGGCGGATAACCTGTTCCAGGTTATGCGCCCTACGATGATCAATGCTGCCCCAACCACTGCCCAATGTGCGGCCAGATTTCCAGGCTGGCATTGCGCGACAGCAGCAGGCGGTTGTGGCTGTAGTCCTCCCGCGCGCCGGTCGCCAGACCGAACAGCTCCAGCGTCGCCTGCGCACCGCCAAACGCTTTCACCAGCGCCTCGCACCCCACGACCGGCGCGATGAAGGTGTCTCCGCTGCCGGCCACGCCCAGCACCGGCAGCTCGACGCCTTGCAGCGCGGTCAGATAGTCGAATCCGCTTAACGAATCGAAGCGCCGCCGCAGATTCCACTGGCACCACTGGCGCATCAGCCGCGCGCTCTCTGCTTCCGGGCCGACGCTCTTCGCCCGGCTGGGCGCGACTCGCCGCCAGCGCAACATCCAGTCGTAGCCAAGAATGGCCAGCCGATGCGACAGGCTGGCGCCCGCCGCCGTGGCCTGCGAGCCGATCAGCACCAGTGAACGCAGCCGGCGCCGCGCCAGTTCGGGATAGCGCGCTGCCCACATCGAGACGATCAGCCCGCCGCCGGAATGGCCGATCCAGTGCAGCGCCGCCTGCCCGCTGCGCAGGCTCACCGCATCGAGGATTGCCGGTACGTCCTGCTCGGCCACCTCGTCGAAACTGTGGGTAAAGCCGTTGCGCCCGCTGTCCCCATGTCCGCGCCAGTCGAACAGCCAGCAGGCAAAGCCGCGCCCGGCCAGGTAGTTGGCCAGACCCAGGCAACTGCGGTAGTTGGAAAAGGTGCCGTGAGTCAGCACCACTGGCACGCCGTCTGCCGGGCCTACGCGGCGCAGGGCAAGATCGATGCCGTCGGCGGTGCGGATCAGTTCGGGTGGGAGGAGGGCGGCTTCTTGTGCGGTCATGGCGCGCGTCCGAGTGGGGGCGATCCATGCTGCTCCGGCTTACCGGCCGGAGCAATCCCGTCAGCTCATTTGGTCGCTTTCAGCACCACGAATTTCGGATTCGCCGCCACCTGCTCGACGCCGCGGAACAGGCGCTTGAGCTTGGCGTGGTAACCCAGGTGGCGGTTGCCGACGATCCACAGCTCGCCGCCGGTCACCAGCGCCGCGCGGGCCTGCTGGAACATGCGCCAGGCGAGGAAGTCGCCGACCACCTGCTGCTGGTGGAAGGGCGGGTTGCACAGCACCAGGTCCAGCGAGTCGGTTGCCTGGCTGGCGAGGCCGTCGTCCGGATGGATATCCACAGGGCGATCGCCGAAGGCGGCCTGCCAGTTTTCCCGCGCCGACTGCACGGCCATGTAGGACTCGTCCACCAGCGTCAGTTCCGCCTGCGGATTGAGCTGGGCGAAGGCGATGGCGAGCACGCCGTTGCCGCAGCCCAGGTCGGCGGCGCGTACCGCATGGTGGACCTGCGGCAGGTACGGGAGGAAGGCGCGAGTGCCGATGTCCAGGTCTTCGCGGCAGAACACGTTGGCGTGGTTGACCAGTGTCAGCGCCGGTTTGTCCAGGCGGTAGCGGGTGGGGTAGGGCGATGCCGGCGCCGCGCGCTCTTCGGCGGTGGCGATCAGCAGACGAGCCTTCTTCACGGCCAGAGAGGCCTGCATCGGCCCGATGTACTTTTCCAGCAGGTCGCCGGCGGCGCGGGGCAGGTGCTTGATCATGCCGGCGGCCACCACTGTCGCGCCCGGCGCCAGGCGGCCATGCAGGCGGATCAGTTGTTCTTCCAGCAGCGCCAGGGTCTTGGGAACTCGCACCAGCACGTGGTCGAACGGGCCTTGCGGGGTGTCGCTCGCAGGGACGAAGGACAGCGCTGCGTCGGCGAGGCCATTGCGTTCGAGGTTGCGCTGCAGGGCGATGAAGCCCAGGTGCGAGTCGCCGCTGCTGGTCAGGTGTACGTGGGGCGCGAGGCTGGCGGCGAGGGCGCCGAAGCTGTCGTTGAGCACCAGCACCCGGCTGTCCGCGGTGATGCCCTGCTCGTGCAAATGGCTGAGCAGATACTCGTCCGCCGCATCGAATGCCTGCAGCGGGTCATCGCGCTGTTCGGGGTGGCGGACCAGGTCGAGCTGGGCGAAGGGGCTGGCAAGGACGGGCATGGGGCTCTCGAACAAAGGTGTCTGGCTCAAGTCGCGAAACATGGCCGACGGCAAGGGCGGGTGGCCCGTTGCAATCGTATTGTCATGAGACTGAGACGTGGTTGGCTGTCGGCGGCTTGTGTGGACCGGCTGAATACCGAAAAATTATCACCTATCCGCCCCGCCTTCGTCTGCGTTGCGGCCTACCAATAATAACCGGGCGCTTTCCGCGACCCGGTAGGGCCCGATCCCGGAACTGCGTTCCGTCGACCAGCGGCCGCCTCCCTCGAAAGTCTTCACGAAACCTCGACCCGCGACGCGTGCTCGCGCGCCGGGCTATTGCCATTGCATAAGGATGTCGATGTACCAGTCGTTTCTCGGGGTGGCGCTGTCTGCCCTGTTCCTCGTGGCCCAACCGGCCTTCGCCGATGAGCCTATTGTGATCAAGTTCTCCCACGTCGTTGCCGACGACACTCCGAAGGGCCGTGGCGCGCTGCTGTTCAAGAAGCTGGTGGAGCAGCGCCTGGCGGGCCAGGTGAAGGTCGAGGTCTTCCCCAACTCCACATTGTTCGGCGATGCCGAAGAGCTGCAGGCGCTGCAGGACGGCAAGGTGCAGATGCTGGCGCCGTCGCTGTCCAAGTTCGAGGGTTACACGAAGCAGCTGGAAGTCTTCGACCTGCCGTTCCTGTTCGATGACCTGGAGGCGGTGAAGCGCTTCCAGAAGCGCAGCATGAGTCGCGAACTGCTGCATTCGATGGCCAAGTCCGGCATCTATGGCCTGGGCTACTGGAACAACGGCATGAAGCAGCTTTCCGCCAACCGCGAGCTGCGCGCGCCTGCGGATGCCAAGGGACTGAGCTTCCGCATCCAGCCCTCGTCGGTGATCGAGGCCCAGTTCGGTCTGCTCGACGCCAAGGCGGTGAAGCTGCCGTTCGGCGAAACCCTCAAGGCGCTGCAGGACGGCAAGGTGCAGGGCACCGAGAACACCTGGTCGAACATTGGCAGCCAGAAGCTCGACACCGCCCAGCCGTTCATCACCGAGACCAACCACGGCGTGCTCAGCTATATGCTGATCAGCAACCAGAAGTTTTGGAACAGCATGCCGTACCCGGTGCGTACCCAGCTGGAGAGCATCATCGAGGAGGTCACCGTCGAGGTGAACAAGGACGCCGAGTCGCTGAACCAGAAGGAGCGCGAGCGCGTGGCGGCCAGCGGCAAGGCGCGTATCGTCAGCCTGACTCCGGCCGAACGCGATGCCTGGCGCACTGCGATGCAGCCGCTGTGGAAGCAGTTCGAGGGCGAGATCGGCAGCGATGTGCTGCGCGCCGCCCAGGTCGTGAACCGCAAGCACTGATCAGGCACTGACGTAGAGCAGGCTTGTGGCAATTCCACGGATAGCCACAAGCCTTGCGGGTGTTTCTCGCGCCGCGAATACGGGAAAATGGGCCGTTCTTGAGAGAGGAGCGGCCCATGACCGCCAGCGAAGAGAAGTTCACCCGGCAGACCCTGCTGGACGTGCAGACGCTCACCCCGAGTCTGTTCACCCTGCGCACCACCCGCGACAGCGGCTACCGCTTCCGTGCCGGGCAGTTCGCCCGCCTGGGTGTTTACAAGCCCAGCGGTAGCATCGTCTGGCGCGCCTACTCGATGGTGTCGGCGCCCTATGACGAGTTCCTCGAGTTCTTCTCCATCGTGGTGCCGGGCGGGGAGTTCACCAGCGAGCTCAGCCGCTTGAGCGTCGGCGACCAGTTACTGGTGGATCGCCAGGCCTTCGGCTTCCTCACCCTCGACCGTTTCCCCGACGGCCGCGATCTCTGGCTGCTGGCCACCGGTACCGGTCTTGCTCCCTTCCTCTCGATCCTGCAGGACTTCGAGGTGTGGGAGCGCTTCGAGAGCATCAAGCTGGTCTACAGCGCCCGCGAAGAGAAGGAGCTGGCCTACCGCGAGCTGATCACCAGCTTCGCCGGGATGGAGCACCTGGCCGAACACATCCACAAGCTGCAGTTCATTCCGGTGGTTACCCGCGAGAGTGTGCCCGGCTGCCTGAATGCGCGGATCACCACGCTGATCGAGAACGGCGAACTGGAGCGTGCCGCCGGCCTGGAGCTCAGCCCGGAACACTCGCGGGTGATGCTCTGCGGCAACCCGCAGATGATCGACGACACCCGCGCCGTGCTGAAGGCCCGTGGCATGAGCCTGGCGCTGACGCGCAAGCCCGGGCAGATCGCCGTCGAAAACTATTGGTAGGAAGGAGGAGGCTCACCCCGCCGCAGCGACGGGGTGAGACGGGGTTCAGGGCGCGCGGTTGCGCTGCTCCTTGAGCAGGTCGCGGATTTCGGTCAGCAGTTCCTGGTCCTTGGTCGGGCCGGCCGGCGCCGCTTCTTCCTCGCGCTTGAAGCGGTTTATGGCCTTGACGCCCATGAAGATGGCGAAGGCGACGATCAGGAAGTCCAGGCAGGTCTGGATGAACTTGCCATAGGCCATCACGACGGCCGGCGCCTTGCCTTCGGCGGCCTTGAGGGTGATCGCCAGGTCGGAGAAGTCCACGCCGCCGATCAGCAGGCCGATGGGCGGCATGATCACGTCGCCGACGAAGGACGAGACGATCTTGCCGAAGGCGGCGCCGATGATGATACCGACGGCCATGTCGACCACGTTGCCTTTGACGGCGAAAGCCTTGAACTCGCTTAGCAGACTCATGCAGGAACTCCTTGTAACAGAGGGGGACAGGTGGGCAGTTTAGCGGCCCGCCGCAGGCTGATCATCCCGAATCGCTCAATGACCGGCGGTGCTGGGCGCTCTCGCCGGGTGGTCTAGGCTTATCGGGCAACCCATCCATTTAAGGAGGTCCGCCATGCCGCTCGAGCATCATCCCCTGTCCCGCGAATTTCCCGACCAGAAGGCACTGATGACCCGGTTGCACGGGAAGGACGCCACCTTCACCCGCCTTGCCGCCAACTACGAGGAGCTGGACAAGAAAATCTACGACATCGAGGACGGCCGCCAGGCGATGGACGACCTCACGCTCAACTCCCTCAAACTGCAACGCGTGACACTGAAGGACGAGATCGCCGATCTGCTCAAGCGATCCGGTTGAGCTTGATCAGAGTCAAGGGTGTGGGGCGGAGCGAGGCGTAGGCTCCCGTCATCTCTTTCCAACCGGTGCCACCGCCATGCGCAAAGCCATTTCGTCCTCTGGCAAGTCCGTCACCAAGTCCACCCAACGCAACGTCGAGGTCCTCCGCGCCCAGGAGCGCCTGGTTCGCCTGAAGCTGCAATACGAGCTGCTGGACCAGCGCATCGGTCGGGTGGAGGAGGGTGTCGAGCGCGCCGACGGCACCCTGGCCTCGCTGCTGATGCGCCGCGAAAGCCTCAAATGCGACATGGAAAGCCAGTACCGTCGCCTGGCGAGCTAAGAACCTGTTTACGATCTGCTGCGTGTCGGCATAACTGCGTTGAAATCGGTCTCGGAAGCCGCTTGCGGCTAACGCACGTCAGTGCGGCCCCGAAGGGGCGAGCGTAGCGAGTCATGCTTATTTACTGCGTGTAAACTCCGCTCCCTCAACCGATTTCGCCTTGTTCTGCTCTAGCTCGCGAGATCGTAAATAGGTTCTGAAGCGCCTGGCCCGATTGGCTATGATGCGGGCTTTGTCTTCGACGGAGTCCGCCCATGGCCAAGGCCAAGCGCATGTATGGCTGCACCGAGTGCGGCGCCACCTTCCCCAAATGGGCCGGCCAGTGCGCTGACTGCGGTGCCTGGAACACCCTGGTCGAGACCGTCGTCGACACCACGCCCACCGGCGGTTCCGGAAGCTCTGGCCGCGGCGGCTGGGCCGGCCAGCAGGCCAATATCAAGACCCTCGCCGAAGTCAGCGTCGAGGAGATGCCGCGCTTCACGACCGCCTCGGCGGAGCTGGACCGCGTGCTCGGCGGTGGCCTGGTCGATGGCTCGGTGGTACTGATCGGCGGCGACCCCGGCATCGGCAAGTCCACCATCCTCCTGCAGACCCTCTGCAACGTCGCCGCGCGCCTGCCGGCGCTCTATGTCACCGGCGAAGAGTCCCAGCAGCAGGTCGCCATGCGCGCCCGTCGTCTCGGCCTGCCCGAAGACAAGCTCAAGGTCATGACCGAGACCTGCATCGAAAGCATCATCGCCACTGCGCGCCACGAGCAGCCGAAGGTGATGGTGATCGACTCGATCCAGACCATCTTCACCGAACAGCTGCAATCAGCCCCCGGCGGTGTCGCCCAGGTGCGCGAGAGCGCGGCCTTGTTGGTGCGTTTCGCCAAGCAGAGCGGCACGGCGATCTTCCTGGTCGGCCACGTCACCAAGGAAGGCGCCCTGGCCGGCCCGCGCGTACTGGAACACATGGTCGATACCGTGCTGTATTTCGAGGGCGAGTCCGATGGTCGCCTGCGCCTGCTGCGCGCAGTGAAGAACCGTTTTGGCGCGATCAATGAGCTGGGCGTGTTCGCCATGACCGACCGTGGCCTGAAAGAGGTATCCAACCCTTCGGCGATCTTCCTCACCCGCGCCCAGGAGTCGGTGCCCGGCAGCGTGGTCATGGCCACCTGGGAGGGTTCGCGGCCCATGCTGGTGGAGGTGCAGGCGCTGGTCGACACCAGCCACCTGGCCAACCCGCGTCGCGTCACCCTCGGCCTGGACCAGAACCGCCTGGCCATGCTGCTGGCGGTGCTGCACCGCCACGGCGGCATCCCGACCTACGACCAGGACGTGTTCCTCAACGTAGTGGGCGGCGTGAAAGTGCTGGAAACCGCATCGGACCTGGCGCTGATGGCGGCGGTGATGTCCAGTCTGCGCAACCGGCCATTGGATCACCAGCTACTGGTGTTTGGCGAGGTTGGTCTTTCCGGTGAGGTGCGTCCGGTGCCCAGCGGCCAGGAGCGCCTGAAGGAAGCGGCCAAACACGGTTTCAAGCGCGCCATCGTGCCCAAGGGCAATGCGCCCAAGGAATCGCCGCCGGGCCTGCAGGTCGTCGCGGTGACGCGCCTGGAGCAGGCGCTGGATGCGTTGTTCGAATAGATCCGCTTCAGCGTTGGTGATGAGCAATCGCGGACGGAGTCCGCTCCTACGAAAATGCCGGCCTGGATGTAGGAGCGGACTCCGTCCGCGATTGGGTGATGTTGGCAGGGTGCTTCAGTGCTCGCTGAGCAGCGTCAGCTCCCGCTCCAGCAGCGATTCGTCGCCCAGGTTGAGCTCCACCAGACGCCGCAGGTGGCTGATGGAGTCCAGGTCGATGTGCTTGCAGTTGAAGCCCAGCAGGCCCTCGCGCTCCCAGGCCAGCTCGGCTTCCATATAGACGTTGGCGTCGAAGCCCAGGTAGATGCGCACCTGCACTGGCTCATCGGGCACCACCGCCCAGTGCTCGGGGCGCTCCACCAGCACACCCTGCAATGAGAGGTCGAGCAGCGTGACCTTCCAGCGCTGGTCGCCCTGGCTGATCTCCGTACCGGCATCGAAGGCGATGCGCTGGAAGCGCCGGCGCTCGGCGTGATCGTCACTCATGGTCGTGGCTCTCCGGCCGTAATGCTTCGCCTCACTATAGCCAAACCACCGGTAACGCGTCGTACACCATTTGCCGATCTTTCCTCGGGCAGGCACGTCCGGCGCGGCTTTGACACTCCCCGGCCACTCGCCAAAGCTGCTCGGGCGTTTTTTCCGATACCTATTGTGGAGTGCAGGACATGGACAAGAAGTTCGTAGGCAAGGGGCTGATTTTCGGGGTGCTGAGCGTTGCCAGCGTGTTGGCGCACGCCGACGAGGCAGGCCAGAGCGGCAGGGGGTGCGGCTGGGGGAACATGGTCTTCGAGGGGCAGCGCGGCCTGTTCCCTCACCTGCTGGCGACCACCACTAACGCCACCTCCGGAAATGCCACCTTCGGCTTGACCTCCGGTACCAACGGTTGCGACGCCAACCAGCGCATCGGCTACGGCGGCCGGTCGATCTTCGCCATGAACGGCATGCTCGACAACATTGCCGAGAACATGGCCCAGGGACACGGCGAGGCACTCGATGCCTATGCCGTCCTGCTCGGCATTCCCAGCGAAGATCGCGCGCACTTCGCCCAGCTCACCCAGCAGCACTTCGGTGAGATCTTCACCTCCCAGAACGCCTCCGGCGAGCAGGTGCTGAACAACACCCTGGCGGTGATGAGCCGCGACCAGGTGCTGGCGCAGTACGCCAGTCAACCGGCCTGATCCAGCCTTCGCCCGAAAGCCGGCCACCCGGCGGGTTTTTCATTGGCGCGACGTGCTGCCGGACGGTATTTGACTTCAGGCAATAAGCGTGTAACCGCTCTAGACTAAGGTCGTATGATTGGGTCGTAGGAAAGGACTAGAATTTTTCTGCGAATTCTCGCCTTCAAACTGTCGGAAGCCTCGCTATGAACAATAACAACAGCCTGCTACGTCACCTCGCCTGGCTGGCGGTGGCGATAGTCGGTGCCTTTGCCTTGGGAGTCGTGGCGCTACGCCGCGGCGAAGCCATCAACGCACTGTGGATCGTCGTCGCGGCCGTCGCCATCTATCTGGTGGCCTACCGCTATTACAGCCTGTTCATCGCCGAGAAGGTGATGCAACTGGACCCCAACCGAGCGACGCCTGCGGTCCTCAACAACGACGGCCTGGACTACGTCCCGACCAACAAGCACATCCTCTTCGGCCACCACTTCGCCGCCATTGCCGGCGCCGGCCCGCTGGTCGGCCCAGTGCTCGCCGCGCAGATGGGCTACCTGCCCGGCACGCTCTGGCTGATCGCCGGTGTTGTGCTGGCCGGTGCGGTGCAGGACTTCATGGTGTTGTTCATCTCCAGCCGCCGTAACGGCCGCTCGCTGGGTGAACTGGTACGCGAGGAAATGGGGCAGGTGGCGGGGACCATCGCTCTGTTCGGCGCGTTCCTGATCATGATCATCATCCTCGCGGTGCTCGCCCTGATCGTGGTGAAGGCGCTGGCCGAAAGCCCGTGGGGTATGTTCACCGTGCTGGCGACCATCCCGATCGCGATCCTCATGGGCGTGTACATGCGCTACATCCGCCCGGGCCGCATCGGCGAGATTTCCGTGGTGGGCATCGTGCTGCTGCTGGGCTCCATCTGGCTCGGTGGCCAGATTGCCGCCAGCCCCGAATGGGCCCCGGTGTTCACCTTCCATGGCGTACAGATCGTCTGGATGCTGATCGCCTACGGCGCCGTCGCTTCCGTCCTGCCGGTGTGGCTGCTGCTGGCGCCGCGTGACTACCTGTCGACCTTCCTCAAGATCGGTACCATCATCGCCCTGGCCATCGGCATCCTGATCGTCTCGCCGGAGCTGAAGATGCCGGCCCTGACCCAGTTCACCGACGGCACCGGCCCGGTGTGGAAGGGCGGCCTGTTCCCGTTCCTGTTCATCACCATCGCCTGTGGCGCCGTCTCCGGCTTCCACGCGCTGATCTCTTCGGGCACCACGCCCAAGCTGCTCAACCGCGAGCCCGATGCCCGTTACATCGGCTACGGCGGCATGCTGATGGAGTCCTTCGTGGCCATCATGGCGATGGTTGCCGCCTCGGTGATCGAGCCGGGCATCTACTTCGCCATGAACAGCCCGCCGGCCGTGGTCGGCGCCGACGTCAACGCCGTGGCAGCCACCGTCAGCAGCTGGGGCTTCGCCATCACTCCGGAGGTGCTGACCCAGACCGCCAAGGACATCGGCGAGACCACCATCCTGGCCCGTGCCGGTGGTGCACCGACCCTCGCCGTGGGTATCGCGCACATCCTTCACCAGGTGCTGCCGGGTGAGAACACCATGGCCTTCTGGTACCACTTCGCGATCCTCTTCGAGGCGCTGTTCATCCTCACCGCGGTGGACGCCGGTACCCGTGCCGGGCGCTTCATGCTGCAGGACCTGCTGGGCAACTTCGTCCCGGCCATGAAGAAGACTGACTCCTGGGCCGCCAACATCGTCGGTACCGGCGGTTGCGTCGCGCTGTGGGGCTGGCTGCTGTACCAGGGCGTGGTCGATCCGCTGGGCGGCATCAACACCTTGTGGCCGCTGTTCGGCATCTCCAACCAGATGCTCGCCGGCATTGCGCTGATGCTCGCCACCGTCGTGCTGATCAAGATGAAGCGCCAGCAGTACGTCTGGGTCACCGCTTTCCCGGCTGCCTGGCTGCTGATCTGCACCAGCGCCGCAGGCCTGATCAAACTGTTCGACAGCAACCCGGCCGTCGGCTTCATCGCCCTGGGCAAGAAGTACGCGGCCGGCCTGGACGCCGGGCAGATCATCGCCCCGGCCAAGGACATCGACCAGATGCAGCACGTGATGATGAACGCCTACATCAACGCGGGCCTCACCGTGCTGTTCCTGCTGGTGGTGTTCAGTGTGCTGGTGTACTCCATCAAGGTCGGCGCCAGTGCCTGGACCAAGAAGGAGCGCACCGACAAGGAAGCGCCTTTCGAGCCGATTCCGGACGCCTGATGGAGGTTCAGTATGTTCAATGACCTCAGCCGCATGGGTAAGTATCTCGGGCAGGCCGCGCGCATGCTGGTCGGCATGCCCGATTACGACAACTACGTTCAGCACATGCAGAACAAACACCCGGACAAGACTCCGATGACTTACGAGGAGTTCTTCCGTGAGCGCCAGGAGGCGCGTTACGGTGGTGGCAAGGGGCGCCCCATCCGCTGCTGTTAACCGCTCGGATAGGTGTATAACGGACGGGCCGCGAGCAATCGCGGCCCGTTTTCATTTCATTGCCTGGATGTCCCCATGACCGATTCCACAAGCGCGCCGCAGATTCCGGTGACCGTCCTCACCGGCTTCCTCGGGGCGGGCAAGACCACCCTGCTCAAGCACATCCTCAAGGCCGAGCACGGCCTGAAGATTGCCGTGATCGAGAACGAATTCAGCGACACGCCTATCGACGGGCAGCTGTTGGGCGACGATGCGGTGCAGGTGGTGACGCTATCCAACGGCTGCGTCTGCTGCACCATCAACACGGATCTTGAGCGCGCGCTCTACGTCCTGCTGGAGCGCCGCGACAACGGCGAGCTGGATTTCGACCGCGTGGTGATCGAATGCACGGGGCTTGCCGACCCGGCCCCAGTGGCGCAGACCTTCTTCGTCGACGAGACGCTGCGCGAGCGCTACCTGCTCGACGGCATCATCACCCTGGTGGACGCCGCCAACGCCGATCGCCACCTGCAGGAAGCCATTGCCCAGGCCCAGGTCGGCTTTGGCGACCGCATCCTGGTGAGCAAGGCCGATCTGGTGTCGGCTGGGCAATACGACGCGCTGGTGGAGCGCCTGCAACGCATCAACCGCCGCGCCGAGATCCATCCGGTGGCGCACGGCGCCATCGAACTCGAACGTCTGCTCGACGTGCGCGGTTTCAACCTCAATGCCGACGTCGGCCTGCGTCCGTTGCTGCGTCCGGTACGCCCGGCGGCGGACACCACCGACCGCATCACCACCCTGGTGCTGCGCAGCGAACGCGCGCTGGACATCGAGCGGCTGAGCGCCTTCATGGACGACCTGCTGCAATGGCACGGCAACTCGCTGCTGCGCTACAAGGGCGTGCTGAACATCGCCGATGAGGCGCGCCGCCTGGTGTTCCAGGGCGTGCTGCGGCTCTATGGCTTCGACTGGGACTCCGAGTGGAAGGGGGACGAGAAGCGCGAGAGCGTGATCGTCTTCATCGGTGACAACCTGCCGGAAGAGCAGATCAGGCAGGGCTTCGAAGCCATTACGGGCGGACCGGTCGCCTGAACGAAAACGCCCGGCCAGTGCCGGGCGTTATTTCATGGGCGACGTCGCTAACGTTGGAGCGCGCCACGCGCGCGATCGCGGGCATGGCCCGCTCCTACAGTGTTCTTCTAGCTCGCCGCGTTGTTGATCAGATGCTTGAGCGGATGGTAGTCCGCCTTCAGGTTCCCCGCCGCCTTGAGGATGGCCTGCTCGATGGCGTTCAGGTGCATGCAGGTCAGTTCGATGGCTGCCGCCTGGTTGCCGGCCTCGATGTACTCGATCAGTCGCAGGTGCTCGTTGCCCCGGCAAGTCTCGTGGTGCCCGTCGTCCAGCGTGGTGGCGTAGAGCGAGGCACGCTCGATCAGCTTGCGGAAGAAGTCCAGCAGCACCGGATTGCCCAGCGCCGCCGCGAGCTTGAGGTGGAATTCACCGAGCAGGTGGACGAACTGCGCGTGGTCATGGTCGTGGGCCGCTTCTTCCAGCGCTACGTGGTCGCGCAGGTCCTGGAGGATCGCGCTATCGGCGCGGCGACAGAGTTCGCTGACGATGCCGATCTCGATCAGTCGCCGGGTTTCGAACAGCGAGCGGATCTCCTCGTCGCTGGGTAGCGACACCCATGCCCCCTTGTTGAGCGCGGTGGACACCAGTCCGTCCGCCTCCAGTTGCTTGAGCGCCGCGCGCACCGAAGTGCGGCTGACCTTGAACAATTCCGCCAGCGCCGCTTCGCCCAGCTTCATGCCAGGGCGCAGGCTGCGCTTGCTGATTGCCTCGTAAACCCCTTGGTAGACGCGTTCCACCGTGGACTCAGGGTGTTTCTCCGTCATGAGCGACTCCGCCTTTTTCTTGAACTTGGAAAGGATGCCGCAAATCCGTCCGTGCAAAACCAGTTGCAGAAGAAAAATACATCAGTTATTTCTAGGTTGCATTCAAATATTGCATACAAAAACAAGAGGAATGCACCAAAATGAATCACTCGTCTTCCGTTGAGGTGCGTCGGGTCAGCAAACGCTACACCGACGATCCGAACGTCGCTCCTGCCCTCAACGAGGTCTCGGTCGACATTGCCCATAACGAGTTCTTCACCTTGCTGGGCCCGTCGGGTTGCGGCAAGACCACGCTGCTACGCAGCATCGCCGGCTTCGAGAACGTCACCTCCGGCGACATCCTCGTCGGTGGCGAGCGGGTCAACGACCTGCCGCCGTACCGCCGCCGCATCAACACCGTGTTCCAGAGCTACGCCCTGTTCCCGCACATGTCGGTGAGCGAGAACATCGCCTTCGGCCTGGAAATGCAGGGCCTCTCCCGCGGCGAGATCCCGACTCGCGTGAAGGAGATGCTGGCCCTGGTGCAAATGGAGCACCTGGCGCGGCGCAAGCCGGCCGAACTGTCCGGCGGCCAGCAGCAGCGCGTGGCGCTGGCCCGCGCGCTGGCGCCCAAGCCTTCGGTGCTGCTGCTGGACGAGCCGCTCTCGGCGCTGGACCTGAAGCTGCGCAAGGAGATGCAGGTCGAGCTCAAGCGCGTGCAGGAAGAGGCGGGCATCACCTTCATCTTCGTCACCCACGACCAGGAAGAGGCGCTGACCCTGTCCGACCGCATCGCCGTGATGTCCCACGGCAACATCATGCAGATCGGCACACCCAACGAAATCTACGAACGCCCGCGGCATCGCTTCGTCGCGCAGTTCATCGGCGACATCAACTTCCTCCCCGGACAGATGCGCCAGGGCGCCTTCCATCCCAACGCGATGCCGGCGGAGATTCACTGCCAGGTGCCCGAGGGACTGGACCAGAACAGCGTGCAACTGGCCTTCCGCCCGGAGCGCTCGAAACTGGTCGATCCGTCGCAGCCGCACCATCTGCGCGCGGTGATCGAGACAGTGATGTACGTCGGCACCGCCACGCTGTATCGCTGCCGTCTGCCCGATGCCTCGCAGATCACCCTGCGCGAGAGCAACGAGGGCGGCCGCGCCCGTGATGTCGGCGAGGCCGTCGCGGTGCACCTGCCGCCCCAGGCCTGCCTGCTGATGGAGGCCTGAGCATGAACGAGTCACCCACCACGCGCCGCCTGCTGCTGCTGAGCCCCGTGGCACTGACGCTGCTGGGGCTGATCGCCATCCCGCTGTCGATCATGGGTTACATCAGCCTGCTGCCGCGCAACGTCTATGGCGGCGTCGACTGGCACGCCAGCTGGCAGCTGCAGAGCTACGTGCAACTGTTCTTCCAGGAGGACTTCGACGGCAACCTGGAGCTCAACTGGGTCTACGCCCAGGCGCTGCTGCGTTCGCTGTTCCAGGCCGGCGGCACCACGCTGCTGTGCTTCCTCTTCGGCTTCCCGGTGGCGCTGTGGATGACCAGCCTCAGCGAGCGGTCGCGCAACCTGATGGTGTTGCTGATCACCATCCCGTTCTGGACCAACCTGCTGATCCGCAACTACGCCTGGCTGATCATCCTCCGCGAGCACGGCTGGATCGCCCAGTCGGTCAACGCGCTGTTCCCCCAGGCCGGCGGCATCACCCTGTTGTACAACGACTTCGCGGTCTGCGTCGGCCTGGTCTACAGCTTCCTGCCGTTCATGATCCTGCCGATCTACTCGACCCTGGAGAAGCTCGACTGGCGTCTGGTCGAGGCCGCCTATGACCTCGGTGCAAACCGCTGGAAGGCGTTGCAGCGGGTGATCCTGCCGCTGTCCATGCCCGGCGTGGTCGCCGGTGCCCTGCTGGTGTTCGTGCCGAGCCTGGGCGCCTTCATCACCCCGGCTATCCTCGGCGGCGGCAAGACGCTGATGATCGGCAACCTGATCCAGCAGCAGTTCGGTACCGCGCGCAACTGGCCCCTGGGCGGCTCACTGTCGTTCCTGCTGCTGGCGATCATGTTGTTCGCGCTGATCGGATTCGCCCTCTACAGCCGCAAGGCGGCCAAGTCCGTCCACCTGGGAGGCACCTCCGCATGATCGCCCAGCACCTGAAGAAACTGCCCGGCACCCGCGAGACCAGCCTGCTGGTACTGGCTTACCTGTACCTGCCGATCCTTGTGCTGATCGGCTACAGCTTCAACGCCAACCGTTCGGCCACGGTGTGGACCGAATTCTCCTTTGCCTGGTACGGCAAGATTGTGGTCAACCCGTCGATCCAGGCCGCCGCGTTCAACTCGCTGGTAGTGGCCGGTTTCGCCACCGTGCTGTCCACGGCGATCGCGCTGGCGGCGGCGCTGGCGACCTCGCGGCCGTTCTACGGACGGCGGCTGGTGGAGGGCGGCATCAACTTGCCGCTGATCCTGCCGGAGATCGTCATCGCGGTGGCCACCCTGCTGCTGTTCATGTCGCTGGGGATCAAGCTGGGCCTGATGACGGTGATCGTCGCCCACGTCGGCTTCTGCATTCCCTTCGCCTACCTGCCAATCCGCGCGCGTCTGAACGACCTGGACAAGAGCCTGCTGGAAGCCGCCGGTGACCTCTACGCCAGCCCCTACCAGGTGTTCCGCCGGGTGACGCTGCCGCTGCTCTGGCCGGCGGTGCTGTCGGGCGGGGTGCTGGCGTTCGTGGTCAGCCTCGACGACTTCATCATGACCTTCTTCGTCGCCGGCCCCGGCTCGACGACGCTGCCGGTCTACATCTTCTCGGCCATCAAGGCCGGGGTAACACCTGAGATCAATGCGATCTCGACGCTCATGCTGGTGATTTCCATCGTCCTCGTGGTGCTGTCGTACTGGCTTGGCCAGCGCGGCAAACCCGACGCCTGATAACGACTGTCGACCTTTCGCTTTTGGACCTTTTGCTTTCGGACCTTTTCTTTCGGACTTTTTGTTTCTGGAGAATCCCATGAAGTTGAATGCCCTGCGTCACGGCCTTGCCGGTTTGTCCCTCGCTCTGCTGGCCACTGGCATCGCCCAGGCCGAGGAGCCCAAGCAGCTGTTCTTCTACAACTGGACCGACTACTACCCGGTGGAACTGCTGGCCAAGTTCGAGAAGGAGACCGGCATCAAGGTCACCATGGATGGTTACGACAGCAACGAAACGCTGCTGGCCAAGCTGCAGGCCGGCGGTGCCACGTACGACGTGATCGTGCCGTCGCATTCGATCATGCAGTCGCTGATCAAGCAGAACCTGCTGCTGGAGATCGACACCCCCAAGCTCACCAACTTCCAGTACGTGAAGCCGGCGTTCCGCGATCCGGCCTTCGACCCGGGCCGCAAGTTCTCGGCGCCCTACCTGTGGGGCACCACCGGCTTCTCCTACGACAGCGCGCGGGTGCCGGGCGGCAAGCTGGATGACTCGTGGAAGGAGTTCTTCGAACCGCGTCCGGAGCTACAGGGCCAGGTCGCCGCGCTGGATACCCCGAGCAGCCTGATCAACGCCGCTGCGCATTACCTGAACGTCGACGAGTGCACCGAGAATCCGCAGGATGCGAAGAAGATTCTCGAGTTGCTGGAGAAGCAGAAGCCCTTCCTGAAGATGTACAGCTCGGACAACACCGTGGACCGCATGGCCTCCGGCGAAGTGGTGCTGATGCAGAACTGGAACGGCTCCACCGCCCGCGCCACGCTGCAGAAGAGCACCATCAAGTACGTCTATCCGCGCGAGGGCGTGGCCTCCTTCCAGGACAACTTCGCCGTGCCCAAGAGTGCACCGCACCCGGAGAACGCCAAGGTCTTCATCAACTGGATGATGAAGCCGGAGAACGCCGCCGCGGTGACCAACGCCATCGCCTATTCCAATGGCATCGAGACCGACAAGTTGCTCGACGCCAAGTGGAAGGTGATGGACGCCATCAACATGCCCGAGGAATACGCCCAGCGCCTGCGCCTGGAAAAGGAATGCAGCAACAAGTCCCGCGAGCTGCAGGACCGCATCTGGTCCAAGCTCAAGGGCTGATGGGTGGCCGGGCCCTATGACGGGGCCCGGCACGCTTTCGCTTTTCGTAGGGCGGATAAAGCGGAACGCTTTATCCGCCGCCAAGTTCATCGGCGGATAACTACAAGCGGTTATTCGCCCTACGTCTTTAATCCGCTTTCTGTTCGAGGTCCCCATGACCGAAAGCTACTGGCTGCGCAACATCCGACCGCTGGGCAACGCCGCGGAAGACTTCCTCATCCGTGACGGCCGCATCGCCGAGCGTCGCCCCGCGAGCAATGCCGGGCTGCAAGGCAGCGATATCGACGGTGCCGGCCAGCTCCTGTTGCCGCCATTGGTGGAAAGCCACTGCCACCTGGACAAGACCCTCTGGGGCCAACCCTGGCGCCCCAACAGCGCCGGCCCCACGCTCAAGGACTACATCGCCAACGAACGCCGCGTCCTGCGCGAGATCGAGGCGCCCATCGCCGCCCGCGCCGGCGCGTTGCTGGAACACTGCATCGCCCGAGGCTCACTGACCTTCCGCTGCCATGTGGACACCGACCCCGAGCTGGGTCTGCGCCACGTCGAGGCCATGATGGCGCTGCGCGACCGTTACGCCGACCTGATCGACATGGAGTTCGTGGTCTTCCCGCAGACCGGCCTGGTCAGCCGCCCCGGCACCGCCGAGCTGATGCGCGAGGCGCTGCAACTGGGCGTGGAGAACGTCGGCGGCCTCGACCCCTGCGGCATCGACGACGACCCCATCGCCCAGCTGGATATCGTCTTCGGCCTGGCCGTGGAGTTCGGTCGTGGCGTCGATATCCACCTTCACGACAAGGGCGAACTGGGCCTCTGGCAGATCGCCCGAATTGCCGACTACACCGAGCGCCACGGCCTGCAGGGCAAGGTGATGATCAGCCACGCCTACTGCATGGGCATGGCGCCCTGGGGGCAGGTGAAGCCGCTGGCTGAGCGTCTGGCCAAACTGAATATTTCACTGATGAGCTCGGCGCCGGCCGACACCCCGGTGCCGCCCTTCCTCGCCCTGCGCGAAGCGGGTGTGAACCTGTGCCTGGGCTCCGACGGCATCCGTGACGCCTGGTCGCCCTTGGGCAACGGCGACATGCTCGAGCGCGCCATGTTCCTCGCCTTCCGCTTCGACCTGTGCAAGGACGATGATCTGGCCGCCGCCTTCGACGCTGCCAGTGCCTGTGGCGCCCGCGCACTGGGCCGCGAGCAGGCGCGCATCGACGTCGGCGCCGCGGCGGACTTCCTCTTGCTGCAGGTCGCGACCCTCGGTGAAGCCGTGGTCGCCCGTCCGGCGCAGCGCCAGGTGTTCAAGGCCGGCAAGCTGATCGCCGAGCACGGCCGTCTTCTGGAGTCTCGCCGGTGACCGCTCCACGCATCGGGTTGAAAGCCAGCTTCGTGGTTGGCTTCGATGGCCGCCAGCATGTGCTGTGGCGCCACGGCCAAGTGGTGTTCGAGGGCGGGAAGATCGTCTTCGTCGGGCGCGGTTTCCCCGGCGAAGTCAGCCAGTGGATCGACTACGGCCACGCGCTGATCGGCCCCGGCTTCATCGACCTGGACGCCCTTGGTGATCTCGATTCTACGGTGCTCACTCTGGACAACGGCGCCGAGTGGAACATGGGTCGCGTCTGGTCCGAGGGCTACCTGTGCGCCGGGCCGACCGAGTGCTACAGCCCGGACGAGGAGCTGTTCAAGTACCGCTATGCCTTCACCCAGCTGATCCGCAACGGCATCACCACCGCCATGCCGATCACTTCCATGTACTACCGGCGCTGGGCCGAGCACTACGACGAATTCGCCGGAGTCGCTGCGCTTTCCGGTGAACTTGGCCTGCGCACCTACCTCGGCCCCTGCTACATGAGCGGCATGACTTATGCCCGTGCCGACGGCAGCCCCGCGCAGCATTGGGATGAAGCCGCCGGCCTGGCCGGACTGGGCGAAGCCGAGCGCTTCTTCCGCGACTTCGACGGTGCCCACAACGGACTCGTGCGTGGCGCCCTACTGCCGGATCGTATCGAAACCTGTACCCCGGCGCTGCTGGAGCGTACCGCCGCCGTGCAGTGCGAACTGAATGCGCCGCTGCGCCTGCATTGCTGTCAGTCGCGCTACGAAGTGGATCTGGTGCGCCGTCTGCGGGACAAGTCCTCGCTGCAATGGCTGGATGGCTACGGCCTGCTCAACCCGCGCAGTGTGCTGCCCCACGGCATCCTGGTGAGCGGCGAGGGCGACCTGCAGCGCCTCGCCGACAGCGGTGCGAGCCTGGTGCATTGTCCGGTGGTGTTCGCCCGCGAAGGTGACGCCCTGGATTCCTTCGGCCGCTACCGCGCGCGTGGCATCAACCTCGCCATGGGCACCGATACCTTCCCGGCGGACATGTTCGACAACCTGCGCCAGGGTCTGAACATCGCGCGGGTGATGGAGGGCAACGCCGAGCACACGCGCATGCTCGATCTCTACAACGCGGCCACGCTCGGCGGTGCCCAGGCGCTGGGTCGCGACGATCTTGGCCGCCTGGCCCCCGGCGCACGCGCCGACATCACGGTGTTCCGTCTCGGAGCCTTCCACCAGGGCCCGTTCTTCGACCCGCTGAAGAACCTCTTCACCGCCGGTCGCGGCGACGATTGCGTCGCGAGCTTCATCGACGGTCGCAGCGTGATGCAGGACGGGAAGGTGATCGGCGTCGACTACGCCGACCTGCAACGCCGCGCGGATGAACTGTTCCAGAAGCAGATGCAGCACCACGCCGACCGTGCCTTCGGCAACCGGCCGTGGCGCACGCTGTTCCATTCCGCGATTCCCTTCGCGGATGACTACAGCGCCGAGGCGCCGATGCTCGACGCCCACGCACCGGGCGCCCACTAAAGGACTACCCCATGCTCAGCTTCGACTTCCAGCAGCTGTCTGCCCGCGAGAAGTACAAAATTCTCATCGGTAGCGTGGTGCCCCGGCCCATCGCCCTGGTCACCACGATCGACGCCCAGGGCCGCGCCAACGCCGCGCCTTTCAGCTTCTTCAATGCGCTCTCGGCCGACCCGCCGATCCTCGCCCTGGGCGTAGAGAACTACAGCGACTTGAGCCCGAAGGACACCACGCTGAACATCCGCAACAACCAGGAGTTCACCGTGAACATCGTCTCCGATGCGCTGGTGGAGGCGATGAACGTCTGCGCCGTGCCCTTCGAGCCGGGCTTCGACGAATTGGTCGTCGCCGGCCTCACCGCCGTCCCCGGCACCCGCGTCGGCTGCCCGCGTATTGGCGAGGCGCCAGTGGCGCTGGAGTGCCGGCGGATGATGGCGCTGTCCATCGGCCAGTCGCGGGAAATCATCCTCGGCGAAGTGCTGATGGCCCACGTGCGCGACGACCTGATCGACCCGGCCACGCTTTATATCGACCAGCTCGGCCTTGATGCGATTGGCCGCATGGGGGGGCAAGGCTACTCGCGCACCAGGGAATATTTCGACCTGCCGACGCGCTCGCTGAAGCAATGGACGGAAGCACCAGGAGGGGGAGAGCGATGCTGGGTGGAGGCGGAGGTTCAATCGTGACTCGTGTCTGCGGGCCCGCAGGGAGATATTGCGTTTCGGCTTGCTGGGCAGACGAGTTCTGACTCACAAGATGATGAGTGGCTAGTTTGCAGAATTGTGCATCTATTATCAGAGAAATTGCTGTCTTCTTGTGGGATTTGTCCGCTGTCTTGAGGCTGGGTTCGGATTTCGATTCAGACTCATCCTGAAATAACTACTCGACGAATGTGCAGCAATTTCCCCTACCCGAACGCGCATTTGGGAGGGTATCATGGTGCCAGCACTCAGAAATTTCTTACAATTTCAGTGTATTTTTTGGGCTTAATGTTTTCTTCACATTGATGTGAAGCGTTTCTGCTGTTTTCGGGATGTAAGGGAATGCGTCATCTGGAAACCCCTCTTCGCCCCAGGTCTTTTCGACTACGTCGAAGCCATGGCCCCCGCAGTTGAAGTCGCCGCACCGGTCAATCTGAAGCGTTTCGCACGAACTGATTGCTGACCCGGTGCCTGCAAGCATCGGATTGTCCCTCGTTGCGTTGATCGTGAAGGCGTACGAGCACGAGCTCGCCGCCCAATTGCGGGACTTCGAAGCAGAGCTATCTCTGCGGTTTGCTGAAAAACTCCGGCGCGTCTGGCGTCGGTAAATGGGGTATTCACCGGCAGCCAACGGCGGTTTGCTCGGTGGAGCTTTGCCTTGATGCTCTGGGCTCCGTAAGCGCGCTTTTCAAGCCTGCTTTGCGCGGAGTGGCGGCACTCGGCCTTGAAAAAGTGTGAGGGTGGGTTGTGCGTTTCCAGCTAGGGGGAGGACAGGGTATCTGGTCGGCAGTCCAGGTATCTGCGGAGCGAGCCAGGCTTGGCTTGAAATCCGAATCGACCAGAACGCGCCTGGGCTTCGCCTGGTGGGTTCTCGAACCGTTGTTCCTGCTGCTTATCTACTACGCGGTTTTCGGGCACCTGTTGCGCGTCCAGGTGGAGAACTTCGCCGTATTCCTGATCATCGGTGTGACGTTCTGGACCTGGTTCAACAAGAGCGTGATGAACTGCACCGATGCGATCTACCAGAAAAAACACATTCTCGAGCATTGCAGGGTTGATCCGCTGATCTTCCCCTTGACGTCCGTGTTCAAGGATCTGGTCAAGGAGTCGCTGGTGGTGGCGTTGCTTCTGGGGCTGCTGTGCGCCACCGGATTCACGCCGTCCTGGCTGTGGCTCTATCTGCCGCTCATCGCGTTCGTGCAACTGGTTATCACGGCGGGACTCGGCGTCTTCGTCGCCGGCCTGATCCCCTTCCTGCCAGATCTGCGAATCCTGATTTCCTCCGGGCTGCAGTTCCTGATGTTCGCTTCCGGCGTGTTCTATGCCAAGGAGAACATACCGCAGCAGTTCCAAATCCTGCTCGATCTCAACCCGCTGGCTCTGCTCCTCTCGCAGTACCGGGATGTGCTGATGTACGGCCGCGCACCGCAACTGGAAGACCTTCTTGCCCTGTTCTGCGGCGCCGTGGCGATCTTTGTGCTGGCGGTGTTGTTCGTCGCCGGTAACAGGAACTCCTATGCGATGGCGTTGAGCAAATGACAGACGTGGCCGTACTGACAGCCGAGAGTCTGTCGCTCTCGTTCCGCAATGGTCTGCGTCTGTTCTCCCGCGGCCAGACTACCGTGCTGCATGACATCTCGTTCTCGATCGCGCGTGGCGAAACCTTTGGCGTGGTGGGCGGCAATGGCGCGGGCAAGAGCACCTTGCTCAGGGTGCTCGCCGGTATCTACCAGCCGACTCGCGGTCGCCTGAGCCATTGTGCGTCGAGCATCTCGCTGCTCAACCTGCAACTGGGCTTCGATGACAACCTCGATGCGCGCGACAACATCATTCTGAGCGGCATGCTCATGGGCATGAGCCGCAAGCGCATGCGCGAGCTGACCGGCGAGATTCTCGATTACGCCGAACTCCACGACGCCGCCTCACAGCCGGTGCGCAATTACTCCACCGGCATGCGAGCCCGCCTGGGGTTCGCGATCTCCAAGTATTCGCGCCCTGACGTCATCCTCCTGGACGAGGTACTGAGCGTCGGGGACGGTCATTTCCGCGAGAAGGCAGAAGCCACGATGCGGGAAATGATGCACGGCAATCAGACGGTGGTGTTCGTATCCCACGACTCCAATCGCATCAGAGAAATGTGTGACCGTGTGTGCTGGCTGAAGGACGGGCGCGTACAGATGCTCGGCCCGGCCAACGAAGTCATGGACGCGTACGACGAATTCATCCTGCGCAAGTGAAGGAGAAGCAGATGCTCAACATAGTAGTTCCCATGGCAGGTGCCGGCAGCCGTTTCGCGGTTGCAGGTTACAAGGATCCCAAGCCCCTGATTCCGGTGCATTGCGTACCGATGATCAAGGTAGTGATCGATAACCTCACCCCGGCCTGCGAGCACCGCTTCATCTTCATCTGCCAGGCTGCCCATGTTGAGGCCTACGGCCTGAAAGACAAGCTGCAGGCTTGGGCGCCGGGTTGTGCCATCGTCGAGTTGAACGGGCTCACCGAAGGTGCGGCGTGCACGGTTTACGCCGCCAAGGAGCTGATCGATTCCGACGACCCGGTAATGATCGCCAACAGCGATCAGTATGTGGACATCGATATCAATGATTATCTGCGCGCGATGGAAGAGCAGCAGGCCGATGGCCTGATCATGACCATGAAAGCCGACGATCCGAAGTGGTCCTTCGTCGGCTTCGATGACGGCGGCCGCATCGACCGCGTCATCGAGAAGGAAGTCATCTCTGATGAGGCGACCGTGGGCATCTACAACTTCCGCAGCGGCCGCCAGTTGATCGCCGCCATCGAGTCGATGTTCGACAAGAACCTGCGCGTGAACGGCGAGTTCTACGTGGCGCCAGCCTACAACGAGATGATCGGCGACGATGCCCATATCGTGCACTACAGCATCGGGTCCGAAGGCGCAGGCATGTATGGCCTGGGCATTCCCGCGGACCTGAACCTGTTCCTCAGCCTGCCGGTGAGCCAGGCGGCCACCGCAGGGCGCTGATCATGCAGATCATCAGCCATCGCGGCTACTGGCTGGAGAAGCCTGAGCGCAATCTGAAGGTGGCATTCGAGCGCTCCTTCGACCTGGATTTCGGCACCGAGACCGACGTGCGCGATGTCGCCGGGCGCCTGGTCATTTCCCATGACATGCCCGACGGCAGCGAGATGTCCCTGGATGAGCTGCTGCAGATCATGGCCGGGCGCAACCTGCCGCTGGCCATGAACATCAAGGCCGACGGCCTGTGCGAGCCGCTCAAGGCAGCGTTCGAGGCCCATGGCCACAGCAACTGGTTCGTTTTCGACATGGCCGTGCCGGACATGCGCAGCTACCTCGCCGCGGGTATCCGCACCTATACGCGCCTGAGCGAAGTCGAGCCGGCCCCCGCATGGCTGAACGAGGCCGATGGCATCTGGCTGGATAGCTTCGGCAGTGAGTGGTACTCGCACCAGCAACTCGCCGATCTGCTCGCCACTGGCAAGCAGGTATGTGTCGTTTCCTCCGAGCTGCATGGCCGCGAGCACCTGGCCCAGTGGCAATTGCTGGCCGAATTCCGGGGTGCGGTGAATCTGACGCTGTGCACCGATCTGCCTGAAGCCGCTCGATCTTTCTTCAAGGACTGAACTCATGATTAAAGCTGTGATTTTCGACATGGATGGCGTGCTGATCGAAGCGAAGGATTGGCACTACGAAGCGCTGAACAAGGCCCTGAATCTGTTCGGTCACACCATCAGCCGCCACGACCACCTGACGACCTACGATGGCCTGCCCACCTCGCGCAAGCTCAACATGCTCAGCGTCGAGCATGATCTGCCGGTCGAGCTGCACAACTTCATCAATGAGATGAAGCAGGCGTACACGATGGAAATCGTCTACTCCCAGTGCAAGCCGACCTTCAATCACCAGTACGCCCTGTCCTCGCTGAAGAATCGTGGCTACAAGCTGGCGGTGGCCTCCAACTCCATCCGCAACACCGTCGAGGTGATGATGGAGAAGGCGCGCCTGGATCAGTACCTGGACCTCAAGCTGTCCAATGAAGATGTGAAGAGCCCCAAGCCGGCGCCGGACATCTACACCAAGGCCATCCAGTCCTTCGGTCTGTCTCCCGATGAGTGCCTGATCGTCGAGGACAACGAGAACGGCATTCGTGCAGCCCGCGCGTCCGGCGCTCACGTGTTGGTCGTCGAGGACGTCGAAGACGTCAACCTGGAAAACATCACCCGCCGCATCGAGCAGATCGAAGCCCAGCGGGAACAGCGGCTGGAGGCCTGATCATGCGCAAGTTGAACATCGTACTGCTGGCCGGTGGCGAAGGCGCCTCGGTGAAGGCGGAGAGCAACTATCCAGACTACCTGTCCGAGCGTGACGGCATTCCGTTGATCCAGCATCTCGTGGAGAAATGCCTGGCCCTGGAGCCGGCGCGCATCGTCTGCATGCTGCCCAAGGAAGACGTCTCCAAGTACCACCTGCGCAACATGCTGCAGCAGATGAGCCCGATTGCCACCGTACAGCCGGTGCAGGCACTGACCATGGGCGCGGCGTGCACTGCGCTGCTCGCGGCGGAGAACATCGACAACGATGACGAGCTGCTGATCATCAACTGCAACGAGCTGCTCGATGGTTCGCTGCACGACATCATCGGCGGATTCCGTAATGACCAGTGCGACGCCGGCGTTGTGATCTTCAAGTCCCTGCACCCGCGCTACTCCTTCATCCGCATGAACGCCGAGGGATACGTGACTGAGGCGGCGGAGAAGAACCCGATCAGCAACCACGCGGTGGCCGGCCTCTACTGGTTCGACCGTGGCTCGGTATTCGTCGAGGCGGTGAAGGAAATGATCCGCAAGGATGCCAAGGTCAACGAGGCCTTCTACATCGCGCCGGCACTCAATGAGCTGGTCCTGCTGCACAAGCGGATCGGTACCTTCCGCGTCGAGCCCAGCCAGTACCACCCGCTGAAGAACACGCACCAGCTGCATGCCTTCGAAACGGTAGGTGCCCGATGAACTCCGCTCACCTGAAGGACATGGTCAAGGGCTGGTTCGTCGGTGGCTTCACGCCCACGGCCTTCAGCACCCAGGCCTGCGAAGTCGCGGTCAAGCCGTATCAAGCGGGGGACGCTGAGGCCGCTCACTATCACAAGATCGCCACCGAGGTAACGCTGGTGCTCTCCGGCGAAGTCGAGATGTGCGGGAAGACCTGGGGCGCCGGTGAAATCATCGTGCTCGAGCCGGGCGATGTAACGGCATTCAAGGCGCTTTCCGACGCCGTCACCGTTGTGGTCAAGGTGCCTGGAGCACTGAACGACAAGTACCTCGTAGAAGTATGAAAACGATACAGCTCCAACATGATCCCAAGCTGGGCTACCTTGCGCCCAAGCAACTTCGTGCCATTCCGTCTGACCTTGTGTTGCCTCAGGGCTGCCAACGGCTGTTCTCGTTCCGTCAGTACAAGGGGCTGAAGCCGGATATAACGGTCAGGAAGTTGCACGCCGCCACGCGGCCGCTGGACATTTACGGGGCTGGCTCGTATTGCTTCTACGGTGTGCAGAGTGACTCTCCGCTGAGCGCGCTTCTGCTGTGGGACGCCGTGCACTTCCTCGAGTTGGGGCAGACCCTGACGCTCATCGAAGACACGCCGCAAGAGAGCTACCTGGATCGAGAGTATTTCACCGGGGCGCTCTCCTGCGTAGAGCGCAGCGCCACTCGGGTCACTTATCAAAAGACCGCCCGATTGCCGGCAGAGTCCGATGACGACCTTGATAGCTGGACCTTCGGTCTGCCGGTCGGTCCGGAGGACGCGACCGTACTCAATGCGGTCGTGCAGCGCATTCTCGAGCTGGATATTCCCAACAAGGAAATCCTTCTCTGCGGAACACCGGGCAAGAACTTCCGGTATTTCGACCAGGTGCGCATCGTTGGCGAGGACATCACCGCGCCGCCGGTACAGATTTGCAAGAAGAAGAACCGATTGGCCCAGGAGGCTCGCTACAACAATCTGGTGATCCTGCACGATCGGGTGTTCCTGCCCAGCCATTTCGGCGAAATGGTCCGCCGCTTCGGTCCTCGCTATCCGCTGATGACGCTGCAGAGTCTGTTCTTCGACAATCGCGTCTGCCTCTATCCACGTCGCTACTCCGACCTCGGCATGTCGGTGAACGAGATGGGCGGCGGTATCCGGGGACTGCACCGCACCAGCCAGACCGCCGTGACTGTCGCACCATCGACTTTCACCGAGCTCGAGCGTTCGGGCTTCTGCTTCGCCAATCCGATCCGTTACAACAACGATATTTCCTATCCCACTGGCAGTCTCTATATCTGCCGCAAGGAAGTGTGGGCGCTCTGCCCGCTGGATGAGTCCTTGTTGTGGGTCGAGTACGAAGACATCGAGCATGGGATTCGGAGCTCGAAGCTCGGTGTCCCGACTCGAGTCAACCCGCATGGCATTACTCAGACGGTAACCTCGCGCGCGGTGCTGGGCTCGAGTGCGTTCATCGAGACCGCCAACGGCGCGATCAAGTCCGCTTCTCCGAACTATCTGTCTCTGCTGCCCAAGAAGCCGCTGCTGCGCATGACTCCGGCGGCTGCCCTGGCCAGACTCCAGCAGTTCGCCAGCAAGTACGTAACTGACGAAACCGCGGCAGCGATTCCAACCGGCCTCAAGAACCTGAGTGCCCGTCGTTGGGTCCATCTGATCAGCACGCTGATCAGACATTCTTCTTTCCCGAACGACCTGGCTTCGGTTCGGCGGTTCATCAGCGATTTCGAGAAGCTGGTACTGCTGGATCAATTGCCGGATGGCCTGCGCGCCGAGTACGAGCAGAAGTTCCTGAAAGATCCGGCGGATGCCAAGCGCAACTTCATCATCGACTGTTGGCCGATTCGCAGCATGATCCGGCAGCGCACACTGCAGACCTGGTTCTTCGACAGCCCGCAGGAGTACTTCCATGGCCGTACGTCGTCGTTACCTGGCGTTCTGTTATCTGCGCTGCGCCTGTACCGGAGCAATGGCAAGTTCTTTTACTTCACCAGTTTCAAAGAGTGTGTACGCGCCATCTACAACTCGACGCCCTTTGACTCCTATTCGAAGGCCAGCCTGTGAAAGTATTCGTAGTCGCCAATGATTCGGGTCGGATTGATCCCGACGTCCTTGTGCGGAAGTTGCACGCCATCCAGACCCCGAATGAGTCCAGGAACAGCGTTATCGCGGTGGACAGCTTCTACAACCTGCAAGCCGATGCGCAGATTGAGGGAAGCGCTCTCAAGTGCTTCCGGCTGGATGACTTCATGCACCGTCAGGGCAGCGTTGCGGATGGCAAGGTCGTACTCGACACGAATCGTATTGCCGAGCAGGTTGGGGCGTTTGCGCATGAGTGGCTGGTAATCGATTTCGGACAGCACGAGTTTGATACCGGTGAGGATTTCATCAGCAAGTTGGCTACCTGCTTCTTCATGGTGCCGACGGCCAGCGAGTTGAAGCTGGTTTTCGCCGTCACCAGGGTCCAGTTGCCGTTGTACCTGCGTACTTGCAATACGGCCTTCAACGTATTGCCCGAGGGCAGAAATCTCTCCTCCAGTTCGACGCAGACCGACATGCTTTTCCTGTCCGTTGCGGTTGAAAAGGTCTACACGACCAGTTCGCCCATCCTTTGGCCTCTCGCCAGATTGAGAGAAATAGCGAGCTTCTTCTACAACCGTATCATCCGCTCCAGAGCCTGAGTTCAGGGATAACCATGGATAAGAAAATCACTTGGCTCAATGTGACGGGATGCCCGCGCAGCGGCACTACGGCATTGGGTTCGGCCCTGAATAAAAGCCAGAGCATCGCAGTTTTGCATGAGCATTACCCTGGGGATTTCTTTGGTTCGATAGAGACGCTGTTCCTGAACCAGGATTTCCACGATTCACTGGGAAATGGCCACAGTTATGAAGACTCGATCATCAATCGTGAGCGCGACTGTCTGCCAATCATCGAGGCGATATTCTCCACAACGTTCAGGAAATCCCCTTCCGTCGTGGGGACCAAGTTTCCGGGATTGCAGCGCTGGGAACAGCCGGCATATCCCGCGGGTTTGGAAACGCGCGAGATCAACATCATCCGCAATCCTGTTGCCGTGGTGAACTCCTATACGGTCAAGGATGATGGAACGCTGTCAGAGGACCCTGAGCATGCATTCTGCGACTGGCTGAACTCCTTCAACTACGCGATCAGTCGGCGGCAGAGCGAGGACTTCCTTTGGTTGCTTTACGAAGGATTCCGACTGAACGAGAACCAGGTCATCGGTGAGCGAGTCGCTGAATTCCTGCAGATCGAGGCCGACTTCGACATGGCGGAGATTGGTTTTGCTGGCAGGAAGGCCGAGCCGGCGTTCATCGAAAACCCAACAGGGCAACGCACATTCGACGCGATGGACCAGCTGTTTGACCTGGAGAACTGGCCCGCCGATGTTGAGGCAAAGATGGCTGCGGGCAAGCTCGTCGGCTATCCCTTGGCTGCGGGTGAGAAGATTGATCTGGCGATCCAGGGCAATGCTTGGAAGTACGTGTTCGATGGCTTCTTCGCGCCCGAACAGGATGGTTCCTGGACGCGGGGCAGCACGTGCACTCTCTGCTTTACGCCCGATAAAGAACTGTCCGGGCGTTTGCGCACGACATTGAATATCTCCTGGAGCCTGGAGCTTCAGGACGTCGGAACAAGCTTCAGCCTATTCCTGGACGACATTCTGATCGGCAGCACAACACTTCTGCTTGGAAAGTCCAATGGAGGATCGAATCTGGTCATCTTCGACTCGCCGGAGTTTATCCAGAGGACGAAGTCGATAACGCTGACAATCATCGTCGATAACCCCAGGAACCCGGCAGCTTTGGGGCTCTCAGGGGATAATCGCGATCTTGGCATCATGATTCGTTCCATCGATTTTGCCTGCTGACAGATGAGAGCGTTGTTCGCTGGACAGGAAGAGGGAGGCAGGTATGTCGGCTGAGCTGAAGAGCCATGTGCGTTGGCATGAGCAGCAAGTGACTACACAAATGCGCTCAGGGGTCATGCGGCAGAAGGGTGCCTGTATCTGGTTCACCGGCCTTTCCGGCTCGGGGAAATCAACGCTCGCCAATGCGTTGGATGTGGCACTTCACGAGGCTGGAAAGAAAACCTACCTGCTCGATGGCGATAATATTCGTCATGGATTGTGCCGGGATCTGGGAATGTCGGAGGCTGAGCGCTCGGAGAATATCCGCCGCGCAGGCGAAACGGCGAAACTGATGGTGGATGCCGGACTGGTCGTGCTGTGCGCATTCATTTCGCCCTATTGCCGTGATCGCGAGCGCGTGCGTGCTCTGTTCGAGCCTGCGCAGTTCGTCGAAGTCTACGTATCCACTCCCCTGGATCAGTGTGAGCAGCGCGATCCGAAAGGGCTCTATAGCAAGGCGAGGCAGGGGCTGATCAGCAGCTTCACGGGGCTCGACTCTCCGTATGAGGCTCCGTCCGCTCCGGACTTCATTATCGACACGAGTGCTGAGCACCTGCAGGTCTCCGTGCACCGGCTTTTGCACTTCTGCGGAGAGCTGATCGGATGACCAGTGCTCTCTGCTCTCGGGATATATCGGTTGTCATTCAGGGGCCGACATTCAACGGTCAGGTGAATATCGCGCAAGAAGCCATTGGCTCCGTCCTGAAGTACTTGCCGGAAGCAGAAGTCATTCTTTCAACCCATGATGACGAGCCGCGGATTGACTGCGATGAGGTCATCGTTGTTCGCGCTAAATCTTCGCGCCATTTTACGGACGTCAATGGCAACCGGAATAATGTCAACAAGCTGATATCGTCAGTGATGTGCGGCCTTGAGCGCGTCAGTCGGGAGTACTGCATCAAGCTGCGAACCGATCACCTCCTGACCAGTGACGCCATCGTCGAGCGCATCCGCACGCTTGCCAGCAATGACACCCCGGCAGCGCTGTTTACTCGCCGGATAGCGGTTTCCAACCTGTTTCTGCGTAACCCTTGCAAAATTCCTTACTTGTTCCATCTGACCGATACGCTGCAGTTCGGTCGAACCGAGGATCTGCGTAAGCTCTGGGATATCGGCCCGTTGCCCGATGACTTCATATTTCTCCCCGGCGGACCTCGTACCAATCCAATTGGCACCTTCCAGGGCTATACCTCATTTCGTCTACTGCCTGAGCAAGCGATTTTCCTGCGCTTTGCCCAGCGCAATGGTCTGAACGTCGATCTGGAGCACATCTCACATACCAGCTACAGGCTATTCAACGCCTGGGAGGATCTGCTGGTGGAGAATTTCGAACTCTACGATTGGCAAAATCTTGGAGTTGCCCCCCCCAAGCGGTTCCTCAGTGCGCCCTATGCACCGACCTCGTTGATGACTGAGCTGGACCTGCAAACGCTGCGCACAGAGCGCACTTCCTCCGAGAGGGCGCTTCGCTATGCGGACGTGCTGATCAACAAGTACTTGCTGTGCTGGTTCCATCGGCACTGGCTGGTTTCGGTGGGCTCACTGGTGCTTTTCTCTCTGTCGTCCAGGTTTGCAATGACCATTCGAGATCTGTATCGGCGGGTCAGTGGAGCAGGGCGGCTCTGATCGATGTGTTCAGCAGCAGGGGGCAACAACTTGCTCCGAAGGCGTGAGGGGCGATTACCGTGAAGGTCCTGCACTTCTACAAGACCTTCGGGCTTGAGCAGTTTGGCGGGGTAGAGATGTTCATTCGGCACCTGACCCACGCCACTGCAACCCAGGGTTGCGAGAACACCGTACTCTCGCTGGCCAGGGAGCCAATGAAGCCGGTAACCACCTCCAGCTTCCGGCTGGTGCAGGCCAAGCAGGATCTGCACATCGCCTCCACCGGGTTTTCCTGGTCCGCGCTGGGCGCATTCGCGCGCCTGGCGAAGCAGGCTGACGTTATCCACTACCATTTCCCTTGGCCGTTCATGGATCTGGTGCATCTGCTAAAGGGGCTGGGCAAGCCCAGTGTGGTGACCTATCACTCGGACATCGTGCGGCAAAAGGCCTTGTTGCGGCTCTACCTGCCGTTGATGAAGGCCTTCCTGGGGCGGGTGGACTCCATTGCCACCACCAGTCCGAACTACCTGGAAAGTTCGACGGTGCTCAGGCGCTACGGGCAGAAGGCCTGCTCTATCCCTATCGGCCTGGAGCAGGACCTTTATCCTCGACCCGACGTTACCGAGGTCGCGAAGCTGCATAGTCGTTATGGCGAGCGCTTTTTCTTGTTCGTGGGCG
The DNA here is from genome assembly GCF_009189165.1 of Pseudomonas sp. SCB32. NCBI lineage: Bacteria > Pseudomonadati > Pseudomonadota > Gammaproteobacteria > Pseudomonadales > Pseudomonadaceae > Pseudomonas > Pseudomonas sp. SCB32. The sequence continues at coordinate 5,344,323 of NZ_CP045118.1, read as the reverse complement.
TACTGCGCTACTACAAGGGCCTTCACTATCTGCTCGAAGCGATGAAGTTTGCCCCGTGGCCGCTGCTTATCGCCGGCGCCGGACCGATGGAGCGCGAGCTGAAGCAGATCGCCGTGGAAAATGATCTGAGGAATGTGCATTTCCTCGGGCAGGTCAGTGAGCAGGAAAAGATCGATCTGATGTGGGCCAGCTATGGCGTGATCTTTCCTTCGCACTTGCGCTCGGAGGCATTTGGCATCGGACTCCTTGAAGGGGCGATGCTGGGCAAGCCGCTGATCTGTAGCGAGATCGGTACTGGCACCAGCTTCATCAACCAGCACGAGGAGACCGGCATCGTCGTGCCTCCCGCCGATGCCGCGGCGTTGCGCCAGGCGATGCAGGCTCTGTGGGACAATCCGGCGCTGGCCGAGCGATACGGACTGGCCGCGCGGGCCCGATTCCTGGGGACCTTTACCGCCCAGGGAATGGGAGAGGCCTACGCCGATCTCTATGCTCGAGTAGCGGGGCGATAGCCTACTGCAGACACAAAAACGCCCGGCATCCTACCGGGCGTTTTCGTTTCGCTTTGACGCTTATTGCTGATGCAGTTTCCACGCATCCCCATGGGGTGCAGTGCCCTTGTCGTACGGGCGGAACAGGGTCATGTAGGCTAGCCCCAGCGCGATCACGATGCCGCCTACCAGGATGATCCCGTAGTTCAGGTACCAGGGGGCATCCGGTGTACGCGGCCAGGACATGTTGACGATCGCCAGCACGCCGTAGGTCAGTGCAAGGACGTTCACGATCCAGCCCCATTTGCCCAAGGTGAAGGCGCCACTCGGCTTCCAGCCGCGAGCACGGGCGAACAGGGCGCCGCTGACGATCATCTGGAACGACAGGTAGATACCGATGGCGGCGAAGCTCACCACCATGGAGATCGCGTTCTGCAGATAGAAGCCGGCGCAGACGATCACAGCCGGGATCACCCCGCAGGCGATCAGCGCGGCGGTTGGCACGTGGGTGTTGGGCGACAGGCGCTTGAGCACACCGCTGCCCATCACCATCTCGTCGCGGGCGTAGGAGTACAGCAGGCGGCTGGCAGCGGCCTGCAGGCTGAGCACGCAGGAAACGAAGGAGACGATGATCACCGCCATCACCAGGCGCGCGCCGGTCACGCCGAAGGCGTTGTCGAGGATGGTGGTCATCGGGTCCTTGTCCGCGCCGGAGATCACCGCCTGCATGTCCGGTACCGCGAGGATCAGCGCCAGGGCGGCGAAGATGGCCGCGCCGCCGCCGATCCAGATGGTCATGCGCATGGCCTTGGGAATCCGGCGGCTGGGGTTCGGGGTTTCCTCGGCGACGTCACCGCAGGCCTCGAAGCCGTAGTAGAGGAACATGCCGGCGAGCGAGGCGGTGAGGAAGGCCGGCCAGTAGCTGCCGTCGATGCGGATGTCGAAGGTGTTGAACAGCACCGAGAACGGCTGGTGGCGTTCGAACACCAGCAGGTAGGTGCCGATCACCAGCGCGCCGAGCAGTTCGCAGATGAAACCGAACATCGCCACGCGGGCCAGCAGCTTGGTGCCGGACAGGTTCAGCAGGGTGGCGATCACCGTCAGCGCCAGGGCGACCAGGGTGTTGGCCACCGGGGTGGACTCGAAGCCAAGCAGGGTGGCGATGTACGGGCCGGCGCCCAGGGCGACGGCGGCGATGGTCACGCACAGCGACACTGAGTAGATCCAGCCGACCATCCAGGCCCAGCGCTTGCCCACCAGGCGTCGCGCCCAGGGGTAGACGCCGCCGGAGATGGGGAACTGCGAGACCACTTCGCAGAAGATCAGGCACACCAGCAACTGGCCGATGCCCACCAGCAGGTAGGACCAGAACATCGGCGGGCCGCCGGCGGCCAGGCACAGGCCGAACAGGGTGTACACGCCGACCACCGGCGAGAGGTAGGTGAAGCCCAGGGCGAAGTTCTGCCACAGGCTCATGCTGCGTTCGAAATTGGAGGTGTAGCCCAGCGCGCGGAGTTGTTCCGCGTCGCGGTCCAGGGGCTGGATCGAGCTGTTCATCGTGGGTTTCCTGTTTGAGGTTTTCGCGTCGACATCCCGGCAATCGGTGCAACGGAAAGCGTTGTTGTTATTGTTCGGCGCGCGGACCTGGCCGCGCGCCGTCTTCCTTCAAACCTCAGGCCCTGGTCGGTTACAGCTTGATCCAGGTGGCTTTGAGCTCGGTGTACTTGTCGAAGGCGTGCAGCGACTTGTCGCGACCGTTGCCCGACTGCTTGAAGCCGCCGAAGGGCGCGGTCATGTCGCCGCCGTCGTACATGTTCACCCACACGCTGCCGGCGCGCAGGGCGCGAGCGGTGAGGTGGGCCTTGGAGATGTCGCTGGTCCATACCGCGGCGGCCAGACCGTACGGGGTGTCGTTGGCAATGCGCACGGCTTCCTCGGCGTCCTCGAACTCGATGACCGAGAGCACCGGGCCGAAGATTTCTTCACGGGCGATGCGCATGGCATTGCTCACGCCGTCGAACAGGGTCGGCTCGACGTAAGTGCCGCCGGTTTCCTCCAGCACGCGCTTGCCGCCGGTGAGGATCTTCGCGCCTTCGTCCTGGCCGGCCTGGATGTAGCCCAGCACCTGCTCCAGCTGGCGACCGTCCACCAGGGCGCCGACGTTGGTTTCCGGGTCCAGCGGGTGGCCGGCTTTCCAGCCCTTCAGCGCTTCGACCACCAGCGGAACGAACTTCGCCTTGATCGACTTCTGCACCAGCAGGCGCGAGCCAGCGGTGCACACTTCGCCCTGGTTGAAGGCGATGGCGGCGGCGGCGGATTCGGCGGCAGCCTGCAGGTCCGGGGCGTCTTCGAAGACGATGTTCGGGCTCTTGCCGCCGGCTTCCAGCCAGACGCGCTTCATGTTCGATTCACCGGCATAGACCATCAGCTGCTTGGCGATTTTGGTCGAACCGGTGAACACCACGGTGTCCACATCCATGTGCAGGGACAGGGCCTTGCCGACGGTGTGGCCGTAGCCCGGCAGCACGTTCAGCACGCCGGCCGGCAGGCCTGCCTCGAGGGCCAGTTGGGCGATGCGGATGGCGGTCAGCGGCGAGCGCTCGGAGGGCTTGAGGATCACCGAGTTGCCGGTGGCCAGCGCCGGACCGAGTTTCCATGCGGCCATCATCAGCGGGAAGTTCCACGGCACGATGGCGGCGACTACGCCTACCGGCTCGCGGGTGACCAGGCCGAGCTGGTCATGGGAGGTGGCGGCCACTTCGTCGTAGACCTTGTCGATGGCCTCGCCGCTCCAGCGCAGGGAGTCGGCAGCGCCCGGCAGGTCGACGTTCAGCGAGTCGCCGATGGGCTTGCCCATGTCCAGGGTTTCCAGCAGCGCCAGTTCCTCGGCGTGCTCTTCGAGCAAGGCGGCGAAGCGGATCATCACGGCCTTGCGTGCGGCTGGCGCTTCACGCGACCAGACTCCGGAGTCGAAGGTGGCGCGGGCGCTCTGCACAGCGCGCTCGGCATCGGCGGCATCGCAACTGGTGACCTTGGCCAGCAGGCGGCCGTCCACCGGGCTGATGCAGTCGAAGGTGTCGCCGGAGGCGGCGGCAAGGTACTCGCCTTGGATGAAGGCGCGGCCTTCGATCTTCAGGGTCTTGGCGCGGGCTTCCCAATCGGCGCGGGTTGGCTGGCTCATCTGTATCGCTCCTCGTTCTAGCTGTTGTTGGCGGAGGCGGCTCGAGGGCCGTCACTGGCAAATACATTTGAAACCATATCTTATGATTCTGCCGTTGCCAATACAGGTTGAAAAATGAGCGTTTGAACGGGGTTTTTTTGTTGAAAGGCCTTGCTGGGAGTCCGGAAAGCGATTTAAAAATATGGAGACATAGTTTTGAGCGAAGCCGCAGCCCGGCTGCCGGTAGACTTCGCCATCAACGCCGGAACAGGAATATTTCGCGCAGGAAGCGTCCGCCTCGAGCGCCCCTCGCACTGCTGCCTATGAACGAATTCAGGAAAGTCCGCCCCGCCAGTTTCATGCGTCTGCGCCAGGAAGGGCGCACCGAAGAGGTTGCGCGCCGGCTGGTGGAAATGGTCGATCTCGGCCTCTACGCCGAGGGGGAGCAACTGCCCAGCGAAAGCGAGCTGGCGATGCAGTTCGGCGTCGCCACCGTGACCCTGCGCGATGCTCTGGCAGAGCTGCGCGAGCGTGGCGTGATCGAGACCCGGCGCGGGCGCAATGGCGGCAGCTTCGTCTGCTCGCCGCAGCGCACATCGGAGGATGCGCTGCTCGGCCAGCTGCGCCAGATGAGTGCGCTGGAATTGCGTGACCTGGGCGACGAGCACGTCGCCATCGCTGGTGCCGCCGCGCGCTTGGCTGCCCAGCGCTCGACGCCCGATGAACTTGCGCGCATTGCCCAGTACCTCGACGCTCTGGCGAGCGCCACCACGCGCCAGGAACAGCGCCGCGCCGATGCGCGCTTCCATATCGAGATCGCCGTTGCCGCCCAGTCCGTGCGCCTCACCCACGCGGAAACGCGCCTGCAGGCGGAGATCGGCGAATGGTTGTGGTTGCCGGTGGACGGCTTTCCTGGAGCTGCGACCATCGAACAGGAACACCGCGCCATTCTCGAAGCGATCACGGCAGGAGACTCGAACCTGGCCGGCGCGCTGGCGGAAGCCCACGTCACCCGCGGCATCAAACGCCTGATCAACCTTCGCCTGAGCCTGCTGGCCGACGACGGCTGAGTGGCACAGTGCTTGCTGCTTTCCCGGCGCGTCCGGACGGGCGCATGCGATGACTCACCGAACAGACACGCGGGCCTCTCTGGCCTGCGCGATAACAAGAACAGCGAGGACCCCCGGTCATGTCCAGCGAGCAACCCACGGATGAACTCCAGCGCTGTGCACAGCGCATCGACGCTTCCATCCGTAACGTTTTCCTGCGCCTCGACGAGCTGGCCGGCGAGGTCGTGGCGATCTGGCGCGAGCTGGCGAAGGAGGGCAAGCGTCCGTCCTCGAAGGACCTAGGTGCGCTGCGCCCGCGCATCCAGCACGACCTCACCGCTGATGGCACACGCCTGCACGGCACCGGTGTAGTGATCGAGCCGGGCGAGTTGGCTGATCAGGAGATGTACCTGGAGTGGTGGTATCACGGCCGCGGCGACAAGGTCGTGCCCATGAGTCTGAACTTCAACCGGCGCAGCGAGAACTTCTACAACTACCTCAACATGCCCTGGTTCTCCCGCCCGCGCACCAGCGGCTTGCCCTCGGTGGTCGGGCCCTTCGTCGACCTCTACGGTACCGATCTGTACATCCTCGCCTTCTCCGTGCCGATCCAGGTGGACGGCCGCTTCATTGGCGTTGCCGCCGCCGACATCGCATTGCACGAGTTCGAGGGCGTACTGCTGGGCAGTCTGATGCAGATGGGTCATGAAGCCCTGGTGGTCAACGGAGAGGGCCGTGTAGTCGCGGCGAACACCGCCAACTGGTTCACCGGCGATCTCGCCCGTCGCACCCTCGGCCGCGATGCGCAGGGGCGCGAGCAGGAGCTGGCCGAGTCCTTCTCCCATTGGGCGGTCATCGAGCGACCGCTGAGCCGCCGTCTGGCCGGCGCTGCCTGAGGCTGCCAAACGCTGCGCAATTGGCTAGGCTAGGGCGGTTCCTCCATTGACGGATACCGCCATGAGCCAGTCGCTCGACACCCTTTCCGACTTCGAACCGCTCAGCGCAGTGGATGCCCGCGTTCTCGGATGCCTGATCGAGAAACAGGTCACTACTCCGGAAACCTACCCGCTGACCCTCAACGCCCTGGTCACCGCCTGCAACCAGAAGACCAGCCGCGACCCGGTGATGAACCTCACCCCCGGCCAGGTCGGCCAGTCCCTGCGCCACCTCGAAGGGCGCGAGATGACCCGACTGGTCATGGGCAGTCGCGCCGACCGCTGGGAACAGCGGCTGGACAAGGCGCTGGAGTTGGTGAAGCCGCAGGTCATCCTGCTCGGCCTGCTGTTCCTGCGAGGCCCGCAGACTCTCAACGAACTGCTGACCCGCAGCCAGCGCATGCACGATTTTGACGACACCGAGGAAGTCCGCCACCAGCTCGAACGTCTCGCCGCGCGTGGCATGGCTGTGCAATTGGAACGCCAGAGCGGCCAGCGCGAAGACCGCTACATGCATCTGCTGGGTACCGAGGAAGACCGTGCGGCCGCCATCGTCGCCAGCGGTAGCCGCGCTTCGAGTGAGCGCAGCGACGGTGGTGGGTACGACGAAGGCCGTCTGGTCGAACTGGAGGCCCGCATCGCCGCCCTGGAAGAGCGTCTCGCCCTGTTGGAGCTGGGCGTCTCGCGGGACTGACTCAGGCGTTCCTCGCTGGCCGGCCGCCCCGCCGGCCAGCTGCCCCTAATCGAGCGTTAACATTCGTCGTCGATAGTCACGACTCCGCCCGCGTTGATCCGGAGTCCACCATGAGTCGCCCTTTCTCCCAGGCCCAGCTGCGCGCCGTGCTCAGCCAGCTTTCGGAAACCGACTCGAAAAGCGTGAACGATCTGAGCGGCAGCCGCGAGAGAAACCTGTTGGTCATTCGGGAACTGTTCCGACAGGGACTGATCGGTGGTGTCCTGATCGATGACCCGTTTGGCGCAAAAGACAATGGCGGCCCGTTGCTCTACAGTGCGGAGCGATTACGTATTCGCCGGCGGCAGGGGGAGGCCGCTGTCAATGTAGCGGCTGACGAGCACTTGCCTGTATGGGGAGCGTTGCTGGTCTAGTTTCCCATTACTCGCGTTTCTTCCCGCCGCTCATGTCACCTGCATATTTGCCGAGGCCCGCTCTTCCGACAGCGTTTGAATTAAGGGCTCGCGGCTTCTCTGGGAGGTGGCGAGGACAATGTTGCGCACCACCCTGGCCAGCTTCTGTCATCGCAATCTCCCACCCTCCCCATCTCGTTGGCTGACGCAGTCGGTATGGCTGTTCGTCTCTTGCCTGATGTCCCCATCTCATTGCTCTCATGACGTCCTTGCGCAAATCCGTATCAGAAAATCCTGTCGCAATCTGAAGGTTCTTGGTCGGTCAGGGGCGGTGTTCGCTGACAGATCTTTCGATCGAAAAAATCGACACTGCGCACCTCGTTTGCATGCCCGGATCGACTGGGTATGCGGTTCACGCGAGCGTTCCTCCCAATCCGCTTAACGGCATCGCTCCGCCTTGGAGTCTGTGTTCGTTCGTGATTGCGGCAGGCGTTGTGCGGGACGGAAGTTTCTATCAATTGACCGGGTGGAAGGTGCGTTCAATGCCGATCAAGGTTCTTAGCGTCTTTGGAACTCGTCCAGAGGCAATCAAGATGGCGCCGCTGGTCAAGGCATTGTCCGCTGACCCCCGCTTCGATGCCTGTGTCTGCGTGACCGGGCAGCACCGGCAGATGCTCGATCAGGTACTCGAACTGTTCGAACTGGTACCTGATTACGACCTTTCGATCATGAGGGCGGACCAGGGCCTGACCGATGTCACTACAGCCATCCTGCAGGGCTTGAAGCCCGTTCTCCGTGACTTCCAGCCGGATATTCTGCTGGTGCACGGTGACACCGCGACTACCTTCGCTGCCAGCCTTGCGGCGTATTACCAGCAAATTCCGGTGGGGCATGTGGAGGCCGGTCTGCGAACCTCCAACCTGTATTCGCCCTGGCCCGAGGAGGGGAACCGTCGGCTGACGGGAGCCCTGGCGACCATGCATTTCGCTCCTACCCAAGCGTCCCGGGACAACCTGCTGCGCGAGGGCGTGCCACCCAATCGGATTCACGTCACCGGCAATACAGTCATCGATGCGCTGCTGGACGTAGTGAAAAAGCTTGATTGCGGTGTGTCGGAGATACGAGCCCGCTTACAGGCGCAGTTCGCCTTCCTGCGATCGGAGCGCCGCATCGTTCTGGTGACCGGACATCGTCGTGAGAACTTCGGACGCGGTTTCGAAGAAATCTGTAAAGCGCTGGCAGCGACGGCGACGGCTTTCCCGGACCTCGACATCGTCTATCCGGTGCACCTCAATCCGAATGTGCGGGGGCCCGTCAATCGACTGCTGACGGGGATCGACAACATCCATCTGATCGAACCCCTGGACTATCTGCCGTTCGTTTACCTGATGAGCCGCTCGCACCTGATCCTCACCGATTCGGGAGGCATTCAAGAGGAAGCGCCTTCCCTGGGCAAGCCGGTGCTGGTCATGCGTGACACCACCGAGCGCCCCGAGGCGGTGGCGGCCGGCACCGTCAGGCTGGTCGGTGCCGAGGCCGAGAGCGTCTCGCGAAATCTCCATCAATTGCTGACTGATGACGCCGCCTATCGCGCCATGAGTTTTGCCCACAACCCCTACGGCGACGGCCATGCCTGCGAAAGAATCCTCGACGCGTTGGCCGGCCTGCGTAATGACAAATTGAAAGGTGCAGCATGAGCTTCACAAGGATTTCGGTGGTTGGTCTTGGCTACATTGGTCTCCCCACTGCGGCGGTGTTTGCCGCCCGCGGAAAGACGGTGATTGGCGTAGATGTCAATCGGCGCGCGGTGGAGACGATCAACCGTGGGGGCATCCATATCGTAGAGCCTGAACTCGATATGGTGGTGCACGCGGCGGTATCCGGCGGCTACCTGCGCGCCACGACGACTCCGGAGCCCGCGGACGCTTTCCTGATTGCTGTCCCGACGCCATTCAAGGATGGGCACGAGCCAGACCTGGGATACATCGAGCGCGCGAGCAGGGCCATTGCTCCCGTATTGAAGGCCGGGAATCTGGTCGTTCTCGAATCCACCTCTCCAGTCGGAGCCACCGAGCAGATGGCCCAGTGGCTGGCCGAAGGACGGCCGGACCTGACGTTCCCGTCCACCCACGGCGAGGCGTCGGACATTCGAATCGCCCATTGCCCAGAGCGGGTTCTGCCCGGACATGTGCTGCGTGAGTTGGTGGAGAACGACCGGATCATCGGTGGGCTGACGCCCAAATGTTCAGCGGCTGCGGTGCGCCTGTACAAGACCTTCGTCGAAGGGGAGTGCATCGTGACCGATGCTCGCACCGCGGAGATGTGCAAGCTGGCTGAGAACAGCTTCCGTGACGTGAACATCGCATTCGCCAATGAGCTGTCGATCATTTGCGACAAGCTGGGCATCGATGTCTGGGCGCTGATCCGTCTGGCCAACCACCACCCGCGAGTGAATATCCTCCGGCCCGGCCCGGGTGTTGGCGGCCACTGCATCGCGGTCGACCCCTGGTTCATCGTCAGCAGGACGCCCAATGAGGCGCGCCTGATCCGCTGTGCCCGCGAGGTCAACGATTACAAGCCCGAGCTCGTCGTCAGCAAGCTCAAGGCTGAAGCTGCGGCGCGTGACAGTCAGCAAATCTATTGCTTGGGGGCTGCCTTCAAGGCGGACATCGACGATCTGCGCGAGAGTCCTGCGTTGGGCATTGTCCAGCGGCTCCTTGATGAAGGGTTCGAGATCAAGCTGGTGGAGCCGAACATCGAAGAGGTGCCGGCTTCCCTTCGCAAGGATCGCTGCGAACTGGTGGGCTTCGATGAGTTTCTCGGGCAAGGACGCGATGCGTTGATCGCGGTGCTGGTTCCGCACAGGGAGTTCAGGGGGTCGGAGGTACTGCGGAGCCTGCGGCCCCTGGACTTCTGTGGCGCTCTCAACTGACTAGTACGTAACAGCAGACGCCGATATGCACGCTGAAGTAGCCGTCCGACTCGCACACGATCCGGTTCGTAAAGTGGCCACCCTTACGGTGGGTGAGCACCGATACAGCCTGTTTCTGCCCAATTGCGAGACGGATTACATCCAGAAGAAGATCGTTGCCGAGCAACGTCCGTACGAGCTTTCGATGCTCGAGGACATGGGCCGGCGCGTGTGCACCGGTGATCTTGTTCTGGATGTCGGCGCGAATATTGGAAATCACACCCTGTATCTGGCCGCAGTTGTCGGATGCCAGGTCATCGCTTTCGAGCCCAACCCAGCGCTGGCGGGTGCACTGGCGTCCTGTATTGAAGCCAATGATTTGTCGGAGCGTGTGGCAGTCATGGCTCGCGCAGTGGGCGAGGCTGAAGCTCGAGGGCGATTCGAGCGGGCGATTCCGGAAAATCTCGGCGCGCAGAGCATCGTGGTGGGGGAAGGCGATATCGATATCGTCGCGCTCGACGATCTGCACTTCGATCACACCGTGAAGCTGTTGAAGATCGATGTTGAAGGCATGGAAATGCCCGTGCTGCAGGGCGCTGAGCAGCTGCTGCGCAGGGACCGGCCGATGATCTATGTCGAGTGTCTGTCCAAGGACGAGTTCGTCGTAGTGGCGGACTGGCTGCAGGTTCGGGGGTACAGCTACCTGGAGTCCTTCAACGCTAGTCCCACGCATCTCTTCCTACCCAGTGAGCAGGTCGATGGCGGGCTGCGTCTCGCACGCTCGCGGCTCAAGAGGCTGCTTGATACCTATCGTGCTGCCGAGCAACGGCAGGTGATCCAGAGTCCTTCGGAGAAGGTTCCAACCCCATCGCGATCTGCGAAGAAAAAGGCTGGCCCGTCGCGTCGGCAGGTCGTCGAGGTGGAGTTGCCAGTGGAGACGATACAACCAGGGGCGATTTCTCTCCAGGTGGACACCAGAGCGTTGCCGCTTGCCCGCCTGGCGGAGACCGGCAGCGAGCCTCAGTGGATTAAGGAAAGGATTTCGCAATTGGATTCGAAGCTGGATATATCCGAATCGGCCAAGCTCGTTGTCGAGCCGACCTTGGCTGTTGCCCAGGAAAACGCACGGATTGCCGAGGGCCTCGTGGTGGCTCTACGGGGGGATATCGTCTCCCTGCAGGCTGAACTTGAGGCTCGGAAGCAGGCTGGGAAGGTGCTGGGCGGGCAGCTTTCCGCCGCGAAGCAGCAAGTAATTCTTGAGCAGGGTCGCCGCCGCGAGGCAGAGGACGTCTTGTCGTCGACTCGACAGAACGCAGAGCGGGATCGACAACGACAGGCGCTCGAAAACAGCGAACTTCAACAGAAGCGCACATCGCTTTTGGCGCAGATCGAACAGCTTGAGCTGGACAAGGTCGTGCAGACAACACTCCTCCAGGAGCAGCTGGACCGAAATCATCACGCGTACCTTGCCGCAGAAGAGGACCTGCAGATCTCACAACGGCAGGCACGAGATGTAAGCAACCTAAACGAGAAGCTACAGGAGCAGCTCTCCGAGGAGCGTGCTCGACGGGAAGCGGCCGAAGTGCTGCTGGAGAGTGCCCGGGAGGACTGGCAGGCGTCGCAACAACACGTGAACAGCGAACTGGCGTCCACTCGCGCCCTGCTGGATGTCGCCAACCAGAAATATCGCAGTGTCACCGGGGAGCAGATCCCTCAATTGAAGGCGGAAATGGACAGCCTCCTCGAGTGTTCCTCCAAGCAGAAGCGAAAGATCGAGGAACTGGTCGAGGACCTGCAGCGGGCCAATGCCAAGCGCTACCAGGCCGAACAGCGCCTGATCAAGACACGGGCCAGCCTGACCTATCAACTGGGGTATCAGCTGAAGGCGGGTGCTACCTCCCTGGACGGGCTCGTGCGCTTGCCGGGCTCGCTGCTGAGTCTCTATCGGCAGGCCAGCAAACAACGAAAGGCGCTTCGGTGGAAACACGTCGGGCACGATACCTCTCCCAAAGCCCTGCCGGCCCCGCAACAGTTCGCCGATACCTACGACAACGCACGTCCGATACTGCTCGGTAACGCAGGGATGGCGCGCCAGCTTATGCTTGCGAGTCAGGCTGACGGGAAACAGGTCCGAGTGGCCTGCGTCATGGATGAGTTCTCTTACGGCTCCTATCGCCTTGAGTGCGACTTGAAACAGCTCACCCCAGGTAACTGGTTGGACGAGTTACAGGCATTCCAGCCGGAACTGCTGTTCATCGAGTCTGCTTGGCGTGGCAAGGATGATCTCTGGGGCAGCAAGGTGGGGCATAACAGCCAGGAGCTGCAAGGCATCGTGGCCTGGTGCAAGACCAATGGCGTGCCAACCGCCTTCTGGAACAAGGAAGACCCGATCCACTTCGAGACTTTCCTGACCACCGCCAGGCAGTTCGATTTCGTCTTTACCACGGACATCGATTGCATCCACCGGTACAAGGCGGGGCTCGGGCACGAAAGGGTCTACCTGCTGCCGTTCGCCTGCCAGCCAGCTGTCCATAACCCCATTGAGCTGTATCAGCGCAAGGATGCGTTCTGTTTTGCGGGTGCCTACTACGTGCGCTACCCCGAGCGTACCCGTGACCTGGGCAATTTCGTCGCTGAGCTCCCCAAGTTCCGACCGCTGGAAATATTTGATCGCAACTTCGGCAAGGATGACCCCAACTACCAATTCCCAGCGGAGTACCGGCCTTACATCGTCGGTACTCTTTCGTTCGAGCAGATCGATACGGCTTACAAGGGATATCGCTACTCGATCAATCTCAACTCGATCAAACAGTCGCAGTCGATGTTCGCTCGCCGAGTCTTCGAACTGCTTGGCTCCAACACCATTACGGTCAGCAATTTCTCACGTGGCTTGCGTTTGCTCTTTGGGGAGCTGGTCATCTGTACCGATAGTGGTGGGGAAATGTTGCGTCGCCTGAACAGTTTGGCTGGCAACGAGGAGGATTGCGGCAAGCTTCGCCTGGCTGCATTGCGCAAGGTGATGCAGGAGCATACCTACCGTCGCCGTCTCGACTATGTGCTGAGCAAGGCGTTGGCCCGGCCGGTGACTTCGTTCCTGCCGCAGATTGCTGTCTTTGCCATGGCAACGGATGCCGGAGCAGTCGATCGACTCATCGCCCAGCTGCAGCGGCAGCGTTATGAGCCAATGCGCGCCTTCATTCTGACAAGCAGGAAGTTGGCCGAGACCATCAAGCTGGAAGATCCGCGCATCACATTGTTGCCCGCACGGCAGTTCAGGAAGCACGGCGTGGGGGAGCTCGCCGGGGATGCCCGCTGGGTTTGTGGCATGCATGCCGACGATTACTACGGCCCCAATTACCTGCTTGATATTGCCTTGGCTTCTCAGTACAGCCAGGCGGGAGTGGTCGGTAAGGTTGCGCACTATGCATCGGGCGATCAGGGTATCCACCTGTTCGCGCTGGAGCATGCATACCGACCTGTGGCCGTGCTGCGGGCGCGTGCTTCGGCCATTGAGACGCATCGGCTGGCTGAGCAGCAAGTGCTGCCCTGGTTGAAGTCTCTTGGTGAATGGCTCTACCAGGCACAGGACGCCCTGGCGATCGATCCGTACAACTACTGTCTTGACGGCGCTGGAGTGAATGCCGGTACCAGGGTCGATGACCTGGCTCTGGATATCGGGTTGAGCATCGAAGAGGTACAGGCGCGCGCCGAAGCCATCCCCCCTGCCCGTATTGATCCAAGCGATACGCCACGTATGGGAGCGAATGCTCTTGAGGCCGTATTCGGCACCTTGCGCAGCAAGGCGGTGACCCTGGAGTTGGCCGAGGATGAATGGCGGATCGACTCCACGCTTGCCGACGGCAAGCACGAATACCTCTATGCGGCACGTGAACTGACGCCAGAAGAGTTTGGCGAAAACGGTCAGCTCAAGCTGTTCCTCGACACGACCCCAGGACTGAACCTGCAGCTGGTCCTGCTGATGCTCGACGGGCAGAAACAGCGCATAAGTCACGTCATGGTGTATGCCAATCGCAATACAACGGTGGCGATTCCACCGGAGACCGCGTTCATTCGAATGGGCTGGCGTGTGTATGCAAGCGGCAGTGCAAAGGTAAATGGTCTATTGCTGGGACATCGCGATCTTCAGCCGTCGACAATGCTGGATCGCTCCAGGCACATGCTGCTCACCAATCACTATCCCAGTTATGGCGATCTGTATCGCAATGGATTTGTCCACAGCCGTGTCAGGGCCTACCGTGAGCACGGTGTGAGGGCGGATGTATTCCGCCTGCGCAAGGACCAGACGGTGAGCTACGACGAGTTCGAGGATATCGACGTCATCACCGGTTCCCAGGAGACCCTGGATCGCATGTTGGCGAGTGGGCGCTTCGAGTCGGTCCTGGTGCACTTCCTCGATCCGGACATGTGGGAAGTGCTACGCAAGCACATGCACCAGGTGAAGGTCGTGGTTTGGGTACATGGCGCCGAAATCCAGCCTTGGTGGCGCCGTGAATACAACTACAGCACTGATGAGCAGCTGGCACTTGGCAAGCTGGAGAGCGAAAGGCGCCTGGCGTTCTGGAGAAACCTGCTACAGCCGATGCCTGCGAATCTCCGATTGGTCTTTGTTTCTCGCTATTTTGCAGAAACCGTCATGGAGGATCTTGGTTTCCGGATTCCTGAGAGCCTGTACGCAATCATCCATAATCCGATCAATACCGATCTCTTCTCCTATCAGGAGAAGGGGGGGGAACAGCGAAAGAAGATTCTTTCGATTCGCCCTTATAGTTCCCGGACCTATGCCAATGATCTCAGCGTACGAGCCATTCAGGCATTGAGTGAAAAACCTTGGTTCAGGGAGTTGGAATTCCGGATGGTTGGAGACGGTCAGCTCTTCGAACAGACATTGGAGCCCTTGCGCCAATACCCCAATGTGCAAATCCAGCGCGGTTTTCTAAAGCAAGCTGAAATCGCTGCATTGCACAAGGAGTATGGAGTCTTCCTTTGCCCCAGTCGAATGGATACTCAAGGTGTTTCTCGAGATGAGGCCATGTCTTCCGGTCTCGTGCCCATAACCAGTGCGGTTGCCGCTATTCCAGAGTTCGCGGATTCGGACTGTGCTTATCTGGATGAGCCTGAGTCATTCCTTGGTTTGAGCAAGGGGATTGAAGAGATGTATATGGATCCAGATGTGTTCTCTCGGAAGTCCATTGCCGCGGCCCGGCGCGTGGTTGAGCAAAGCTCAATGAGGAAGACAGTTTTATTGGAGATTGGGTTGTTTGAATAAAAGGGTGGGTGGATTTTTGAAATCTGTTTTTTGAATTTCTTGATGTCAATATCAGGGTGGGATCTGGCGGCTTGGCAGGCTCGAGGTTTAATTAATAATGTGCTTCGATTTTTGCAAGACTGTCGGTTGTATTTATTGTGTTCGGATTTAGAAAGGAAGTGTTTTGTTATGATCAAGCCGATTCTGTTTTTTGTTGCGCTAGCTGTCCTAGCCGGCTGTGATAATGAGGCGAAATCGCCCTCCAAGGAGCAGGCTGGCTCTGCCTCCGTCGCGAAGCCTACTGAGACAGCTGTTGCTGCCAAGCAACTACAGCTTCCAGATGGCAGTGTATTGCCGTTAAGTGGGAATATTCTTAAGCAAACGAGCAAGCCAAATGATAACGGAGCGTTGAGTATCAGTGAGGTTGAGTTCGATTCTTCCAGCCGCAAGGCTGAAGAAGCGGTATCCACCGCGCTGGAGAAGTCTGGTTACTCCCGCAGGGTCGTTGTTGAAGAGCGCGAAGGGTTCCTGAAAGTCCATTACTACAAGTCGAACTCTCCGGTAGTTGGCGGGATCTATAAGGATCAGGAGAAGGAGGCTGATGGTCAGGAGAGGTCTCTAATGCGCTTGTATTGGCAGGAGTCCTGAAATCATCGCCCTGGCTTTGCCCTGCGGGAAGTTCCTGCAGGGTAGAGCAAGTGCGGCGCAAACTAGTTCTTCATCGTGTAGACCAGAATTGCCATGACACCGTTGTTGCGTGGAGTCAGATCGACTGTCGGATGGTCATTTTCACTGGGGAAAAAATTCTTCAGGGTTGTGCCGGTCACTACAGCGCTAATTCAGGTGCTTACACTGGGTTCACAGTTCCTGCTTCTAATAGCCTTCTTTCTGCCGCTGAAGGTTATGGTCCTGCTGGGAGGAACGACGATTCCCATTCAGTTCCCAGCCTATTTGCAAAGCTTTGAGCGCGACTGGTTGATCATCGTTATAAGTGGCTTGGCTTTGCTATGCTATATCTTGCATGTCGCTATGGAGTTTTCACTCAGGCTCCTATCAAGGCGTGGTGCGGGTCTTCTCCTGGCGCACAGCAGAAAGATCGACCTGTTTGAAAAACAGGTGAAGCTGGCCACTTCAGCCTATTCAAAGTACGTGCGTGGTTTGGCAGCTGCCACCTTCATAGTGATTTCGTTTTCGATTCTGCTCTATCTCTACCCATCACTGTGCCTGGTCGTCGTTCTTTACATCCTGACTGCTTTCTTTTCAGTGGTCGCCGTCTGCAGTTACAGCGAGAGTGCTCAGAAGGCTCTGCGGGCCAAGCTGGGCGGAGGCATGAGTGCATTGGCCTCTGCTGGCTTCATGCTTGCTTTCTTTTACATCGTGGCCGACTTCTTGAGTGGCGATCATCCTTCGGTCTGGGTGGCGGTCATTTCGCTTCTGCTCATCCGGCAGGGACTCCAGCGACTGGCAGGGATGATCCAGGATGTTGCCTCGCTTCGTGCGCAACGCAGGCAGATCGGCGCGCTGTTCTTCCATGCCCAGCCACTGATTACTGAAAACCGCTTTCAGGACCTTCAGGATCACTCCGCGTTGGGTCAGGCTGCCCGCCATGTCTGGATTTCCAAGGTGCTCCGCGAAGTCGAGCGGATTTCGCCAGCCGAGCTGGACGTCGCTTGGCATCAGGTAGGAGTAGCAGGGGTACATGCTTTTGAAGTGGCCTGCTCAGATGAGGGTTCCGGCCAACAACGCCGCTATCTCTTGAAGCTCTTCAGTGGAGAGGTCAGCGCTCTCGCGGCACAAGAGCTGACATTACTGTCCTCGTCCAGAGCTCTGCCCTGTCCTTGTTTCATAAGCGCTTGCTCGGTGGGTGGAATGCGTTGCCATGTATTTGCATGGCGGGGCGAGAGCAAGGTCAATCGCCGCCAGGTTGGCCCAGCAGTTCTAGCGGTAACGGCTTACCTGATGACCATTGAGCCACCGAAGGACTTGCTGCAGCGCTTCAAACGGTCGCGTCAATCCCTTGAGTGGCGTCTGGACGCCAGACAGATAGAAAGCCTCGGTATTGCGGCGTCCTTGCCGGGGCAAGCCGAGAGTCTGCAACGCTTTCTGCAAGTGTTCGATCACGTGCGTGAGCTTTTGTCGGCACTGCCCCGGCAAATTGCCTCCTTGGACATGACATCGGAGACGTTGCTGGTCAACGACTCGGGCGAGTTTCTGCTCAGCCACTGGCCGAGCTGGCGAATCGAGCCATTGGGGGCCGGATGGCCAGTGGATGAGCGAGAGAAACTGGCAGGCGCACTGGCGACAGCAAAGACTCTGCGTCCTGGCCTGGCAGCTGTCCCATTGTCGGCAGTCACGCTTGCCGCGTTGGTTTATGCATTCGAACGATTCTGTAGTCAGCGCAATTATGCCTCTGCATTGGCGCTACTGGCTGACGTGTTGTCGTTGCTGCGCGAGGAAGTGGTGCAGGAGGAGCTCCAGCATGGATAGCGCACCTCGCATCGCCATGATCGTTTGGAACGAGTTCCGCAATGACGCCCGGGTCCTGAAGGAAGCGCAAACGCTTCAGGCTGCCGGTTATCAAGTGACTGTCTTCGCTCTGCATACCCCTGGTGTCACCGCTGAGCGGGAGAGGCTGGAGAGCGGGATCGAGATCGTGCGCGTGGCGAGAAGCCCGCTGTGGAAGATCCGCAAACGCCGGACCATGGGCGGCAACTGCGCAGAGCAGGCAAGGGCCTCGGCCAACGGAGTCATCGGCCGACTCAGCGTCCGTCAGCGAGCGCTGCGCATCGTGGCGCGCTTATGGACGCATGCGGGGCTACTGTGGCGAATGGTCCGGCATCGGGCCGCTGTCGTCCACGCCCACGATGCGAATACGCTCCCCACTGCCTGGCTGGCTGCTCGGCTATCCGGTGCCCGGATTATCTATGACGCACACGAGATCAGTACCAGTCGCGAGGGCTATGCAAGCTTTCGCAATCTGGTCGGTTTCGTCGAGCGTCTTCTCATGCCGCGCGTACACGGAGCCATTACAACGACTGATGCGCGGGCCAAGTTCTTCGCCAGGGCCTACGGCATTTCCCGGCCGCTGGTCTTGCAGAATCGCCCTCGTCACTCAGTGATGACTTCATCTCGTATTCGCGACGAGTTGGGGCTCACGCATGACTGGCCCATTCTTCTCTATCAGGGTGGCCTTCAGCAGGGGCGGGGGTTGGAGGGACTGGTCCGTGCCGCGGTGACGGTGACCGATGCCTACTTCGTTTTCATCGGCGGTGGACGCCTTGCAACCGAACTGAAGCAGCTCAGTGAATCCTTGGAGGTGGGGGAGCGCGTTCACTTCATCCCGACGGTATCTCTGGCGCAATTGCCTTCCTACACCGCCTCCGCGGATGTCGGCCTGCAGCCGATCGAGAATACCTGCCTGAATCACTTCACCACCGACTCGAACAAGCTCTTCGAATACCTGATGGCGGGTTTACCGGTCATAGCTTCAAGCCTCCCGGAGATTCGCCGAGTCGTTCAGCAGCATGACATTGGCCTCTTGATCCGTCCGGGCGATATTCAGGCGCTGGTCAGCGCTTTGAGAGTGATGGTCGGTGACCCTCAGTTACGTGTCCGGATGCGCCACAACGCGCTGCTGGCAGGGCGCCGGCTCACTTGGGAACAGCAGGAATCAGCACTGCTCACCCTGTATCGGCAAGTGCTTGAAGGCCGGCAGCCAACATCATGAAACGACGCATCCTGCTGCTGAGCTACTACTTCGAGCCTGATCTCTCGGCCGGGTCGTTCCGTGCCGAGGCTTTGGTCAAGGCACTGCTGGAAGAGGGCGGTGATGATATTCAGATTGATGTCGTCACCACCTTACCCAATCGCTATCGGAGCTTCAGGGCGCGTACATCGCGATCTGAAAAGCACGGCGCACTACGCATCCGTCGCATTGCCGTGCCGACACACCAGGGAGGGGTTATCGATCAGACCAGGAGCTTCCTTGCATACGCGCGGGGCGTGTTGCGCATCACAAGGCGAGAGCACTATGACCTGGTAGTTGCCACGTCCTCACGCCTGATGACCGCTACGCTTGGAGCCATAGTGGCCCGACGGCAAAGGGCCTCACTTTATCTTGACATTCGGGACATCCTTGTCGACGCATTGCCGGAACTATTGCCGAAAACATTCGGACGTTTGGCCACGCTGCTTTTTTCCCGGATCGAACGCTGGACCATCCAGAAGGCGACCCAGGTCAACCTGATATCACCTGGATTCCTGAGCTACTTCACGTCACGTTATCCCGCCAGAGCGTTCACGGTTCATACCAATGGCGTTGATGATCTATTCCTGCCCATGGTTTCTAGCGAGGAGTCCAGTGCTCCGCCGGGCCTGATGCAAGTCCTCTACGCCGGAAACATAGGGGAAGGGCAGGGCCTTCATCATGTTCTGCCAGCCTTGGCCAAACGGCTGGAGGGGGAAGCTTACTTCCGGGTAGTGGGGGCTGGTAGTGCTCATGGCCGTTTGGCCAGAGCGCTTTCCAGGCATGACGTCCACAATGTGGAGCTGCTTCCACCTATCAAGCGCTCCGACCTGGTGAGCTTGTACCAGAGTGCGGATGTGTTGTTTCTCCACTTGAACCGCAACCGTGCATTCCGGCGCGTACTGCCATCAAAACTTTTCGAGTATGCGGCAACGGGAAAACCGATATGGGCCGGAGTTTCGGGGTATCCGGCCGAATTCGTTGAACAGAAGATTATAAATACCGCAATTTTCAGGCCATGCGATGTTGAGAGTGCAGTTGCCGCGCTGCGGAGACTGAATTTGAGCTCCGTATGTAGGTCAGGATTTGTTGCCATTTATTCGCGCCGTTCGATTCAAAAAGAAATGGCTAGTGATGTATTGGGCGCCTTGGATCAGCACCGAAGCGAAAACTGTTTATCTGCAAAGAAAGCCCCATGAATATGGGGTGTCCTTTTCTGGCTGTATAGCTAGGTTTGAGCATTATTTATAAAGTTTAAGTTTTTCTGGGTTGTTAGTTAAGTGATTTGGATTGGTGGAGGGCGGGGATGAACGAGAGTTTGCTTAAGATTGCAGATGACATTAGGCAAAGTTGTAACTTCATAAATAAGTCGGACGAGTATCTTTATGGTATATCTAAATCAATCTATCTCTATCTTTATGAGGTGGAGAAAAAGTCAAATTATTTGATCAGGCTGTGTGCGCTGATTGTAAAGAAAAATAAGAAGACGACCAGTGAGGTTCTGGAGTACTCAAAGAAGGCGCTAGTGGAGACTCAGCATCCAGATGCAGTGGTTTATTATTGCAAGGCATTGGTGTTGAATTCAGATGCAAGTGATATAGTATCTGGTTTTTCCGAATTAAAGGGGATTGATTGGAAAGATACTGATGTGCGATCTGTTGTGGGTATTTTTGAGGCCTGTTTTTATTATGGGCTGGGTGACTATAAGGCTTATACGGAAATTATTAAAAAGTTCAATAATGAAAAATCCCCTAAATTTAATCCGTATATTTCGATACCGGTATCTTCGGTGTACGGTAAGGAAACTATAGATATAGAGCCGGTGGTGAATGATGTAATAGGAAGCGTTAGGACTGAGCTTCCGGGTGGTACGCCCGACTATTGCATCTCCGTTTCCTGCAATAAAAAATATTTTGATGACTATGGCAGCTATTTGATAAGTTCGCTACAAAGGTTGGCTGATAACTTCTATTGCCATATTTCCATTACCGATGAGGTTGGCTTTTCCATTGAGGATGCTAGATTCAAAATAGTTAATCAGAATATTGGCTTGGTATGTAATGTTGGCCCAGTATCCTCTTCGCTTAGATTTATTCACGCATTAGATCTTCTTGATGCTGTAAAGGTGCCGGTCATTGTCTTGGA
Source organism: Pseudomonas sp. SCB32 (assembly GCF_009189165.1). Classification (NCBI taxonomy): domain Bacteria; kingdom Pseudomonadati; phylum Pseudomonadota; class Gammaproteobacteria; order Pseudomonadales; family Pseudomonadaceae; genus Pseudomonas; species Pseudomonas sp. SCB32. The sequence continues at coordinate 5,323,535 of NZ_CP045118.1, read as the reverse complement.
TTTTGACTGTGTGATATTGGACTCGCCTAAGCCTTTGCTTCGGCTTGAGGGGGCTGATGTTGGCTTGAGAATACTGGAGAATACTTTGCCGTGGGAGAGATACACAGGAGGGATGTCGATTTATCTTGATAATAAAGAATCAAGAGAGATACTGAAGGGGGTTAGGCAATATTTAATGGAGACAATTTCAGATGATCGTGAACAGTGGTGGGTAGATCAAAACGCCCTTGAGATTGCGGTCAGAACATGTCGTCTGAAATATGATGTGAGGATAAAAAATATCTTCCGGGAAATTCCTCGGTATATCTATATTCCGACTGGAACAAAAGAAGGAAAGCTGATGCAGATGGATCGGGTTTTAAACAACTGATGTTGATTGTTTAAAGAGAGGTGGCCTAAGTCTGCAACTCGCGAGAATTTTCTACGCCGGCAGGCATCAGTAATGACGGCACCGCATTCGGCGACAGCTGGCAGTGCCGTGGGCACGCGTGCTATCGCAGATCACTGGGAGGTCAAACTCCCGGGGAGTTGGCCCCGGACTCGGTCTGCCGTTGCTCAATCAATCTACGCGGGTGTAGCAACCGGATACTCCCAAACGTTCCGCCACCTCGACAGCAAGCAGGTCAGTTCGGCCACTTGTTTGATCGATTTTAATTAAGCCTGTGCCTTCAAAATCGCTGAAGATTGGCGTCCGATAGATACCGGGCTACTTCAGACGATCCCTGGCTGGTTCATTCCGGAGGGTGGGAAACATCCTCACATTGCAGAAGAGCCAGGGGCTCTTCAGCCTTGCGATGACAATGCGATATGCACCGAGCATCTGGCGGAAGCGGTTCGGCTGAACCCGTTAGCTGGCAGGGTTATTCTTTGGTAATCGACTGTCCCAGAAAGCAAAAAACCTTGAAATTCTCTCAGAAAATCAAGGGATTAGGCCTTTTTTGATTTGAGCCGGGGCGTTTGAGAATGATCTTTATGGTATTGATTTTTAATGAATATTTTTATTGTTTTGAGGTCGGGGGTACAGGGCCCTACATGTTGGGTTGGAGGCCTATCCCAACTCTGACTTGGAAGAATACTCGCCAGCACCACCTCATAGGTGATTGAGCGTTGCTCAAACCTCTCCGGCGTTCTGCCACGCGAAAATTACTCATCACTGCCTCACCCTTGCGAAATGTTGCGCCCCAATTACTGTGTATGCAAACAGGGTTGTTAAGGCTCGCTCATGGGACCGCTTGAAACCTGCCGACACCTCCAGATGTACGAGAACGAATTCGAAGAACTGAACCTACAACTGCGTGAGGCGCGGGGGAAGATATTCAAGCTGTTGGAGGTGCACGCTATAGCTTTTATCGGTAACAGTCATAATTTTTCTTCAGACATAAAAACCCGCACTCGCCGAGTTTGATTTTTAAAATTACTCAAGGCTGTTCAGCTTTTATCATTCTATGCTTTGCACAGATAAAGCGCTGCTACTAATTATATGCATATACAGAAACTGCACGACTCCGAATCTTTTCGCAAATTATTTTACTAAGCTTCATAGATGTCTTCTCTAGGAAAATATACGCAAGCGAAGAAACGAGCATAAGAATGGAGATATATAACAAAAAATTATAGTCGTCAGACATTGAAAAATAAGGAAAGATATTTTTATAACAAAACAAATAAAGTGGAAGTTGCAGTATGTAAACCGAATAGCTTATCTCGCCAAGAAACACAAAGACCCTCATTGACATCATGTCAATTAAAATATTCCTAGAGACGGAGAAGATGAAAATAAGAACTGCAAAAATAGGAGACAGGAGACTTGCTTCGACCGGTAATTTAAATCCGATCATATGCTCCCATGAGTGAATGTTACAGATAACATAGCTAACAAAAGCTACGGACAATACACATGTTGCCAAGGATAAAAATCCATCAAATGAAATCCTATCCTTGTAATCTGAATACAAACAGCCAGTTGCAATGCCGATCATAAAGCTATTTAGGTGTGAAATGGGGAAATAATAAACCAAGCTAAAGCCAATCGAAGGCCAGCTAGTGTTAATAGATTCAGCGCCAATAATATTCACATGAACGAGCTGGGTAATCAGCCATGCTGCAAGGCTAGAATATACAAAACCTTTTATATTCTTGGTGAAAACAAAAAGCACAGGGAAAACAACATAAAAGAAAGCTTCTACAGATACAGACCATGCTGGGCCATTGATCTGATCAGGCAGCGCCGGGAACCAAGCTAGCATAAATGTCGAAATGGACAAAAGTCCTAGAGTATTTAGTGCTCCATAAAATACATAAACCCCAAGAAGAATGGAGAAGAAGTATGAAGGGGAAATCCTAAATATTCTCTTAACATAGAACTCAGCAATGTTAATCTCTTTTTTTCGGTTCGCGATAGCTATAACAAACCCAGACAAAACAAAGAAGAATGTGACCATGACTGAGCCATTCCTTAGAGAATAAGGAAGGGAATTAATATAGCTAACATTCCCGCCAAAATGCGAAAACACAACAATAATTGCAGCTAAAAACCGTAAGCTTGTGAGAGCATCTATGCGCATCTCATACTCCGCCACTTAGAAAAAAGCGAGCACTATACATGAACTCATTACTCGGCATGAAAATATTTAGCCATCTGCATGGCCTTTGTCATGAACCACCAGCACTCCCTCTGAACATAGGCAGTCAGTCACCACGGCCGTTCCGGTCGCACCGTGGTACCACTTCGACCAGACAGAGGCCAACCCCTGCCTGGTGATGGGGATGGATTCTCTCCAGGCAAAAAAACGCTCGGTGGCGGGTGTCGATACTTGTGCTGATATCAGGTTGGGTTCAGGGGTAGGGAGGGTCTGAAGTAGCCATGTGTTTCTGGCCAACTTCGGCCGCCGCCGATTTTGAAAGTGGCGAATTGATCCAACGCTCAGATCTCTCACTCATTCCGGTCTTTATTCGCCGCTGCGAGCACCTCGCGGCGGCTATTCCCCGCACTATAGGCGCACCTCTCCTGCATTACTGTGTAAATGTCGTCGGGCCATCCACAGATTCGGCAGCGCAAACAGCGTCACCAGCTGTGCCGTGTTCTTGGCCAGGTCGCGGAAGCGCCTTTTCATATAGGCGACCCAGTAGGTACTGCATTCGAGGCGGCGGTCTATGCGCAGCTTCGTCGCAAGCGCCTGGATGAGGGCATTTCGGGTAAGACACTCAATAACGAACTGGGCTATACCAGCGCCGTGTTTAACGAGTTGAAGGCCCCTGGAGAAATCGACTACGACAACCCGCTGGCCAGGGTGCGGTTACTCGAGCTCCAAGAGCGGGAGTTGTCCTGGCGGACCTCGGCACAGATTGCCGAACTCCTCCAGGCGATCCGAAGCGGTTGCGAGAATCCGCATACGGAGCTGGTCGCGTTGCTATGTCTGGCGACTGGTGCACGTTGGTCGGAGGCTGAGCAGCTGACTCCGCATCGCGTACAAGGCAATGTCGTTACATACGCAGGCACCAAGTCCGGGAGGGTTAGTCATGTGCCTATTCGGGCTGAGATTGCTGATAGGTTCCAAGTACACTGGAAAGCCAATGCTCATACATCACGTCTTTCCGTCGTGATCTCGAACGTACTACGATTCAGTTGCCAGAAGGACAAGCAAGCGACGCATTGCGGCACACTTTATAATGAATGGCGGCAACATCCTCACATTACAGAGAACTCTGGGCCACTCTACGCTTGCGATGACGATGCGCACCTATCGCCGGATCATTTGCATGATGCAATGCGATTTGGGCCGTTGTATTGATTTGGTATGATTGGATTTAAGGGTATTGCTAATACTCCGTTGAGGTCGAGTGTGTATTGGAGTTTTTCGTTGCTTTCAAAGGCTAATGCAAATTAAATTATGTCGCCAGTATAGCTTCCATTCGGGGCTTGGTCTTGAGCAAGCCTGCGTGCATCATCAATGCCAGTGCGGAGCCAAATACCTTTTTCATAAGTGCCACATTTGATACGGTAACCGTTGGCTTGCAGTCTCCGAAGTACCAGTTGCGTGACTAAAAACTGTAGATTAGTGGTGCATTTAGCTTTTCGGTTTTAAACCAATCAGTAGGCTTCTTTCCTGCGCCGCGGTCGCCTCCGAATAAGAATAACCTGCCAACGGACGCTCCTTTATATCTTGTGATCTCCAGGCTTTGAGCATACGCACCATGCGCCTCAGATATTTGGCGTATGCTGTATGGTCTACCCCTGGATTGAACTTTATCCTGAGTGCACAAAAACACTTTTGTTCGTGACTATGGATGCCAGAACACCTATGTCCGTTTTGCTTGCCGGTGTCATTAAAATATTTGGCCAACTCATCTTTCATACCTCCATAATTTATCTATCTAGGAGGTAGAGTCCCGCCTAAAGCCATCACTTGGCAAGCTGGAGAAATGCGCAAGTGCTACCAGTTTCGACAGTTTTTCGACGCCCAAAGAAAAACCCCTGAAAACGCTAGGTTTTCAGGGGTTTGTTTGGTGGAGCCGGGGGGATTTGAACCCCCGTCCGCCAGTTCTCCGCTGTCGGTTCTACATGCTTAGCCATCTCTACTGAGTTAACTCCGCGCCGCCCGAGTGGCAGGGTGCTTGGAGCGAGCTGTATGAGTTTTAGCCGTTACGCCTACAGCGAACTTGGCGGCGATCCTGTTCTATATGACAGACCTAATCTTCGGGTTTACAGGCATCCCCTAGGGTCTGCTAGCGGCACTTAGGCTGCTAGGGCGTAGTTGTCGTCGTTGGCAACTATAAAGTTGTGGCAGCTGATTTACGAGAACTGTCACCTACTCGGCATGCCCCTCGAGTTTTGTTACCGGCGTCGAATCCTAATCGGCCCCAAAACCTTGAAAGGTCGGCGACCATTCTACGGGAAAGCTGCCCCAAGGTCCAATCGGGGCGGCGCAACTCGTTGTCAGGTCAGGAATTTCAGTACGGCTTCGGCCACGGCCTCGGAGGAAGCGGGGTTCTGGCCGGTGATCAGGCCCCGGTCGACTTCCACGTGGCTCTGCCAGTCGGGGCCTTTGCTGTAGCGGGCGCCGTTGGCCTTGAGCATGTCCTGGACGAGGAAGGGCACCACGTCGGTGAGACCGACGGCTTCCTCCTCGCTGTTGGTGAACCCGGTGACATGTCGGCCCTGTACCAGGGGACGGCCGTCCAGGCCACGTGGGTGGCGGAATACGGCCGGGGCGTGGCAGACAGCGGAGACGGGCTTGCCGCTGGAGTGGAAGGCTTCGATCAGCGCCACCGACGTCCTGTCCTCCGCGAGGTCCCAGAGTGGCCCGTGGCCACCGGGGTAGAACAGGGCGTCATAGTCGTCGGCGTGCACCTCCGCGAGTTTCACGGTACAGGCCAGCGCGGCCTGCGCTTCGCTGTCCTGGCGGAAGCGGCGGGTGGCCGGGGTCTGGGCGTCTTCTTCATCGCTCTTGGGATCGAGCGGCGGCTGGCCGCCTTTGGGCGAGGCCAGGGTCAGGGTGGCGCCGGCATCCTTGAACACGTAATAGGGCGCGGCGAACTCCTCGAGCCAGAAGCCGGTTTTCTTGCCGGTGCTGCCGAGCTGGTCGTGGGAGGTCAGGACTACCAGGATTTTCATGCTCACTCCTTCGGCGTATCGCGTATGACAAGCGGCTGCCGCAGCAACGGCAGCCCAGACTGGTCAGTGTAGGCGGTACGCCGCGCTCGTCAGCGTGACAGGGTGATGCCCAGATAGGCGGCGTACAGGGCGCCGTTGAGCAGCAGCACCCAGATCGGCAGTCCGTCGCGCTGGGCATTGAGGCGCAGCCAGAGGGCGGCGCCGAGCGTGATCAGCACCCCGGTGAGCACTTCGGTGCGCGGTTGCCAGGGGGTGAGCAGGATGCCGATGGCGGGCAGCAGGGTGCCCTGGAACACCATGGCGCCGCTGATATTGCCGAAGGCCAGGGTGTCCTTGCCGCGGCGAACCCAGAGGATGCTGTTGATCTTCTCCGGCAGTTCGGTGGCGATCGGGATGACCAGCAGTGACAGCAGCAGCGCGGAGACGCCCAGAAGGTGCGACAGTCCCTCGACGCCATGGATGAAGCCCTTGGCGCCCAGCACCAGCAGACCCAAGCCCAGCAGTAGCTGCAGCAGGATAGTCGCAAGGTTGGTCGGCAAGCCGATGCGCGACAGGTACATGTGGTGGTCGGCTTCAGTGCCGTGGCCGTTCTCCACCAGCTCCTGCGACGCCCTCAGCGTAAGGGTGATGTAGGCAACATAGGTGAGCACCAGCAGCAGGCTCAGGCCGAGGCGCACGGTCAGGTAGCCCGCCGGCACGAACATCGCGACCGTGGCGACGCTGAAGGCGATCAGGAAGAAGTTCAGGTCACGTTGCAGGCCCGTGCGTTCGGGGCGCACGCGTCCGGTCAGGCCACGCGCGCGCAGGGCGAAGCAGGCCATCAGGCAGGTGGACAGGGTCGACAGCATCAACGGCGCACCGAGGATGGCGCCAACACCGACTTCCTGGTTGAGGTTGGCGTTACTGGTGCCGGCGAACAGTGCCAGCAGGGGGATCAGGGTTTCCGGCAGGGCGGTGCCGATGGCGGCGAACAGCGAGCCCGTGACGCCTTCGGAGATGCCCTGGCGCTCGCCGAAATGCTCCAGCGCATTGGTGAAGACTTCGGCGGCAATCAGGATCACCAGCAGCATGCCGAGCAGTTCGAAGATGAAGGTCAGCATGCGCGCGGCTCCAGATGGATGGAGCAAGGGATGGGGTGGTGCATCACGGTGAAAACTCCCGGCCGGATCGATACCCATGACCACGCGCTCCCCGGCCGTTCGGAGGCTGCGTGGTCAAAGGTCTTGCCAGGCAGAATCGCTGGCGACGCCATGGCCTGTGGGCCAAGTGTGTTGACGTCGTCCCCGTTCGCGAGAACGGTCGGCTACTCCCCAATGACGCCGCGCATTCTATCCGATCGTGGGGCACGCTCAAGAAATGGTTTCACCAGGTGTCGATCAACGGACGTTTTCCCCCTGGCGCGGTGCCCGCCGTGGCACCGCAGCCAAGCCGCGCAGCAGCCAGCGGCGGCTGTCGGCCGGGTCAATGAACTGCTTTATCGCGAATGGTGAGAGTTTCGTCGGGTTTATCGGCGCACGAATCCCGCGGGGGACAAGGCACCCGGAAAACAAGGCGGCCGGCGCGCCCGGCCGGCCGTCGAACAGGGATCAGGATCTACCGGTCTGCTTGAGCAGCTTCAGGGCTTTTTCGGTTTGGGCGATGCAGGCCTTGGTATTGCCTGCCTGCTGGGACTGGATAGCCTTTTCCTGCAGGCGCATGGCCTGGTCCTGGGTCTGAGCGGTGCCGGCATTGGACTGCACGGCGGCGTCGATTTTCTGGAGGTTGTCGCTGCACAGGTCGGCGGCGAATGCCGGCGACGCCAGCAGGGCAGCGGTAATGAGCAGGGCGATACGTTTCATGGTTGGACTCCTGGCAATTTGCCCGAGTTGTCGCGGACCGATCATGCGGACCGTACAGGGTGGACTGTCGGGTTTTTCGCCAGGTTCACTCTTTTTCGCCAGCGCTTGCCGGCAGTTCGACGCAAACGCCCAGGCCGGCGCCCTCCAGCCCTTCGTGCAGGCTGATGCGGCCGTGATGGATCTCCACGATGCGCTTGACGATGGGCAGGCCAAGACCGCTGCCAGCGCTGTTGGCAACGCTGGGGCTGCGATAGAAGCGGGTGAAGATGGCGGCCTGCTCGGCCTGTGCAACGCCGGGGCCGTTATCGCGTACCCAGAGCAGCAGCTTGGTGCCGGCGCGCTCCAGGGTCACCGCCACCCGGCCGCCGTCGGGGGTGTAGCGCAGGGCGTTGCCGACCAGGTTGGTGAGGATCAGTCCGAGCCACACCGACACGCCCATCAGGGTGGTGCCCGGCTGGGTGTCGAGGGTGAGGTCGATGTGCTTGTCGATGGCCTGCGGGGCGAGCTCGGCGATGCTTTCCTCGGCGAGCAGGCCGAGGTCGACACGGCTGAAGGTTTCGTGCAGCTCTTCACCGTCGAGCCGGGCCAGCAACAGGATCTGCTCCATCAGCGCACTGATGCGCTCGACGCTGCGGCTGACCTGCTGCAGGCCATGGGCATGGGCCGCCGGATCGGAGGAGCGCAGCGCCACCTGGGCGTGGGTGCGCAGGCTGGCCAGCGGCGTACGGATTTCGTGGGCGGCATCACTGGTCAGACGGCGTTCGGCCTCCATGGCCAATTGCAGGCGCTCCAGCAGCAGGTTCAGTTCGTTGACCAGGCTGTGCACCTCCACCGGCGCCCGGTTCAGTGACAGCGGATGCAGGCTGTGGGCGGTGCGCAGGTGGAGCTGGGCTATCAGGCTGCGCAACGGTGCCAGCCCCTGGCGCACGCCGAGCCAGACCAGCACGAGGAACAGCGGCAGGGCCAGCAGCAGCGGGAACAGTGCGCTGAACAGCAGCAGTCGCAGGGTCTTGGAGCGGTATTGCTGGTTCTCGAATACCCAGATCCGCACGCCGTCCGGGCCTGTCGAGGCGATCTGCAGTACCCGCCAGCGCACGTCGCCCTGTTCCAGGCGGGAGAAGCCCAGCGGCTGCTGCTCGACGTCGGGTGGCGGCTGGTCGGTGGTGAGCAGGCGTTGGCCCTGGTACCAGATGGAGTAACCCAGCGTGGCTTCCCGGCGAATCAGCGGCAAGCCTTCGATGGCCTTGCGGCTGCGCGCGATGATGTCCCCTGGCGGCGTGGGCTGGGCGTCGACGGAGTCGGCGATATCCACCAGGCTCAGGGCGGCCTGGCCAAAGTCGATCATGTCCTGGTCGTAGAGGCCGTTCACCTGCTCGCGGGTCAGGTGATAGGTGAAGAAACCGGCCACCAGCCAGCACAGCGAGATGCCGCCGATCAGCAAGAGCAACAGGCGGCGGCTGAGCGAGCCGGCGCGGCGCGGAGCGGAACTCACGGCGAGGACGGAGTGCCGGGACGGTCTATGCCGTAGCCGATGCCGCGCACGGTGCGGATCAGGCCGTTACCGAGCTTGCGCCGCAGGTGGTGGATGTGGACCTCGATGGCGTTGCTCTCCAGGTCGCCGTCCCAGCCGTACAGGGCCTCGACCAGACGAGTGCGCGACAGCACCTTGCCGCGCTGCTCCAGCAAAAGGCGCAACAGCGCGTACTCGCGCGGGGCCAGTTCCACTGGCGCGCCGGCGAGGCTGACCTGGTGGGTGGCCGGGTTCAGCATCAATTCACCGTGTTGCAGAAGCGGCGCGGCGCGACCGGTGCGGCGGCGGGTGAGGGCACGGACGCGGGCGAGCAGTTCATCGAGGTCGAAGGGTTTGGTCAGGTAGTCGTCAGCGCCGGCGTCGAGGCCGGCCACGCGGTCGGCCACCTTGTCGCGGGCAGTGAGGATCAGCACGGGCGTCAGGTCGCCGCGCCGGCGCAAGGCGCGCAGTACTTCCAGGCCGTCCTTGCGCGGCAGGCCGAGGTCGAGCACCAGCAGGTCGAACTCGTCGGTCTGCAGCGCCTGGTCGGCGGCCTGGCCATCCTGGACCCAGTCCACGGTGTCGCCTTCCAGGCCGAGCCCGGCGCGAATTCCGTCGCCCAGCAGTTGGTCATCTTCCGCCAGTAATATCCTCATGGCAGCTCCCTGTTCAGCGATGCCAGAATTCCCACAGGCTCAGGCCCGTATCGATCAGCAGGATTGCGACGATCAGCCATTCCACCCGCAACTCGCCTCGATAGTAGCGGTATTCGCTGAGCCGGTCGGTCGCCAGTTCATAGAGGTCCTGCAGCACTTCGATGCGGTCGTCCAGGGCGGCGAGGCGATCGTGCGCCTCGGCCTGGACGGACAGCTCGTTGTACAGCCTGCGCACGGCTCCGGGCAACTGCTGCGGCGGCTTTTCCAGGTGCGACTCCAGGCGCGTGTAGGTCATGCGCCAGCGCGTGGTGTGGAGCACCTGGCGGTTGACCTGGGTCTGGCGCAACAACGCCGGCGGCTGCAACTGGTGCGTCAGCTCGATATCGCGCTGGGCTGGCTCCCAGGCCTGGGCGACGGCATTCTCCAGATCGCGCAGGCGGCTTTCGTACCAGTCGAAGGCGACCAGGCCTTCGAGCAGTTCCCGGCAGCGCTCGGGGCTGCCAATGATCAACCCTCGACCGGGACGCCAGAGCACCCGGTCGCTGAACGACGGGATATCCAGCATTGGCGACTGCGCGCCCGGATCGGGCGCCATCCAGGACTCCAGGCGCTGGCGCCAGGCATGCCCGGTCTGCAGGCCGCCGCTGGCGAATATCACCAGCAGTTCGTCAGCGGCGGCGCTGTCGGGCAGCAGGCTGTCCTCGGTCAGCTCCTCATCCCGCGCCAGCAATGCCAGCGCCGGTTGCGGATCCTCCAGGCGCAGCAGCACCGGCAGGCCGTCGTCCCGGTTGCGGTAACTCACCCGGTACAGCTGGCAGGGCGCGAGGATGGCCGGGGAGAGCCTCGGGGCCGGGGCGGCGGTCATCGTCTATACCCGGTCAGGGCGGGCAATTGCGCCGGGCCGAACTCGATTTCCTCGATGTCCGGCGGCGCAATGAAGTGCACGCCGTCTTCCAGCACCGGTCCCGGTTGCGACAACAGGAAGCGGGTCTCCCGATCCATCACGAAGCAGGCTTTCAGGTATTCGCCGTCGATGTGGTCGAGCCAGAGCTGGCCGAGGCGCTGATCGATGCTGCGGTCGATCTCTTCAGCGGACCACAGGTTCGGCGCGAGCCAGTCGGACGCCAGCAGGAACCCCCAGGACGACAGGAACGAGGGGATCGCGGCGCGGTAGCTGTGCACCTGCCCGAACACGCAGCGCAGGGTGCGGGCGAGGGCCGCGTGGGGTTTGTCGTCGCAGTGGGAGAACTCCAGCCCCTGTACCGCGACGATGCCGCCGGGGCGCAGTCGGGCGTGCAACAGTTCGTAGAACTGCCGGGTGTAGAGCGCCTGCGCCGGCCCGTTGTCGAGCATGTCGACGACATCGATGATGACCACGTCGAACAGCGAGGGGTCCTGTTCGAGATAGGCGCGGCCATCGTCGAATACCAGCTCGCAACGTGGATCGTCGAAGGCGCCCTGGTGCCACTGGAACAGGTGCTCCCGGCACAGCTCGACGAGCTCCTGGTCGAGGTCGACCATCACGGCGCGCCGCACGCTCGCATGGGACAGCACCTCGCGCAGCGTCGCCCCTTCGCCGCCACCGATGATCAGCACATCGCGCGGGTCGGGGTGCGCCAGCATGGCGGGCTGCACCAGCAGTTCGTGATACAGGGATTCGTCCGTTTCCGCGCTCTGGATCGCGCCGTCGAGCATCAGCACGCGGTCGTAGTTGTAGGTGTCGGCGATCAGCACGTTCTGCCAGCGCGTGCGGCCCTGATAGACCACGCGGCTCAGGCGATAGACGTACTGGTCGAAGGGGTCGCTGTCCTCGATGTAGCTGGTCGCGCCATCGCCGACCTGCTTGGGGTCCGGCGGATAGAAGTAGAAATGATTGGGGGGCAGCGGGGGGAGTTGGGCGGCGACTTCCGGGGGGACGAGTCCGGTCAGGTCGATGTCGTAGCGCAGGGCATTGGCGTCGGCCAGCAGCTGCGCGGGTTCTATGTGGGGCTCGTTCATGATGCCACCTCCCTGTCCTCGCTCGTCAGTCGGGGTGAGGCCGGCACGAGAGCGTCGTTCTGGCCGCGTGTGAGCAGGCCCAGGCGATGGCCATTGAGGCCCCGGTCCATGCTGGAGACCAGGTGACGCCGGCTGCCCAGTCGCTCGCAGAGCACCTGGACCGCCTTGTCGCCATCGAGCACGTCACCACAAGTGAAAACGTCCACCGCGGCATAGTGGAACTCGGGCCAGGTGTGGATCGCCAGATGCGATTCGGCAATCACCACGACGCCGGAAATTCCGATCGGGCTGAACTTGTGAAATGCGGATGTGACGATGGTGGCGTTTGCCTGTCGCGCGGCCTCGAGCATGCTCTCCTCGATCCACTGGATATCGTCGAAGCGCGTGTCGATGCAGTCGAACAGTTCGATGATCAGTTGCTTGCCGAGCACGTTAACCGAGTCGAGTCGCAACGCTTGAATTGCCATGTTGCCTCCTGCTTCCGATCAGCGAGGCCTGCCCTCGCATTGGATGCACATTAGGTCTGGCAAGTTAACGAGAGCTTAAATGACTGAGGACTTTTGCCAGCTCGAAATGGCAAGCTCCGGCGGGGGCTTTCGTACCGCCCGCCGGGTGCTTCAGGGGGCTTACAGGCGCGCGCGGGTGACGCGATCCACCAGGTAGACCACGCCGCGATAATCGATGCCACCGTGGGCAGACAGACCGATCTCGCAGGTGCGGCTGGTGGAGACGCCTTCCTCGCAATACTGCACCGCTTCCTTGAGCGTGCGCAGCGAGTGCGCGTTCAGCTCGGGCGTAGTGAAGCCCTTGTCGCCGGCAAAACCACAGCAGTGGATGCCCTCGGGGATCACCACCTCGCGGGTGCAGCGCTTGACCAGGTCGATCAGCGCCTGGCTTTCGCCCAGGTGCTGGGTGCTGCAGGTGACGTGCACGGCCACCGGCTTGTCCTGCGGCTGGAAGTCCAGGCGCTCCACCAGGTGGGTGCGGATGAACTTCACCGGGTCGTAGATCTTCAGCCGGTCGTCCGCCAGTTCCTGCACCAGGCGCAGGGTGCAGGGGCTGGTGTCGCAGTAGATCGGGTCGAGGCCGCCTCGGCTGGCGCGCAGCAGCTCGGCGAGCAGCTCGTCGCGCTTGGCGTCGGCATGCGTCTTGTAGCCCTTGGAGGCGAACGGCTGGCCGCAGCAGAGGTTGTCGGCGTTGTCCGGGAAAACCACTTGGTAACCGGCCTTCTCCAGCAGCTGGCGGGTCTTGTCGATCAGCGGCATCTGCTCCTCGTCCGCTGCCGCCGGGCCCATGGCGCGGGACACGCAGGCGGTCAGGTAGACGACGCGCGGCTTGCCGTTATCCACAACCTGCAGCGTGGATGGCAGGCGCATCGGCTGTGGCATGGCCGGCGTCCACTGCGGAACGCGGCCATGGCTGGCATGGCTAATAGAAGTGCTGAAACGGGCCAGGCGTGGTGCGCCGAGCAGCCGGCGCGCGCCATCGGCGACGTGAAGCAGCAAGCGCGTGCCCTTCATCGCTGTCGAGAAGTTACGTGCTAGCCAGGAGGCGGTGCCTGCGTGGTGCGTTTCTTCGCCGCGCAGTTTCCTGATCAGCTCGCCGGTGTTGATGTTGACCGGACAGCGCTGGGCGCACAGGCCGGTGGCGGCGCAGGTGTCGATGCCCTGGTACTGGTAGTCGCGCTCAAGCTCAGTGGTGTCGACGCCGGCGCGGCGCTTGGCCTGGATGTCGCGCCACATGACGATACGCTGGCGGGGGCTGAGGGTCAGGCCCTTGGAAGGGCACACCGGCTCGCAGAAGCCGCACTCGATGCACTTGTCGACGATCTCGTCGGCGGCCGGCAGCGGCTTGAGGTTCTTCAGGTGCAACTGCGGATCGTCGGTCAGTACCACGCTGGGGTTGAGGATGCCGGTGGGGTCGAGCAGGCGCTTGAGCTGCCACATCAGCTGGTAGGCGTCGTGGCCCCATTCCAGCTCGACGAAGGGCGCCATATTGCGTCCGGTGCCGTGCTCGGCCTTGAGCGAACCGCCGTATTCGACCGCGACCAGATGCGCGACGTCGTCCATGAAGGCCGAGTAGCGCGCCACCTGTTCGGGCGATTCGAAGCCCTGGGTGAAGACGAAGTGCAGGTTCCCTTCCAGCGCGTGGCCGAACAGGATGGCCTCGTCGTAGCCGTGCTTGTCGAACAGCTCGATCAGGCGGTTGACGCCTTCGGCCAGTTGTTCGACGGGGAAGGTGACGTCCTCGATGATCACCGTGGTGCCGGTCTCGCGCACCGCGCCGACGGCCGGGAAGGTGTCCTTGCGGATGCGCCAGAGCTGGTTGTAGACCACCGGGTCTTCGCTGAAGTTGACCTGCTTCTCCACCGGGTAATCGGCGATGGAGGCGCTGATTTGTGCGAGATGTTCGTGCAGCAGCGACTGAGTCGCCGCGCGGGATTCGATGAGCAGCGCGCAGGCGTTGGCGGACAGGCTTTTCACCCATTCGGGCATGCCTTGCATGTTCTCCACCGAGCGCAGGCTGCGGCGGTCCAGCAGTTCCACGGCGGACACCGGCTGCTGCTTGAGCACGGTCACGGCCTTGCAGCAGGTTTCCACGTCGGGGAAGACGATCAGCGCGCTGGCCTTGTTCGGGTGGTCCGGCACGGTGTCGTAGGTCACCGCGCTGATGAAGCCCAGGGTGCCTTCGGAGCCGACCATCAGGTGGGTGAGGATATCCAGCGGCTCGTCGTAGTCGGCCAGCGCGTTCAGCGACAGGCCTGTGGTGTTCTTCAGCCGGTACTTGTGGCGGATCTTCGCGGCCAGCTCGGTGTTGGCGCGGGTCTGCCGGCCGAGTTCGGCGAGCTGGTCGAGCAGCGCGCCGTGGCTTTCGCGGAAGGCCTCGACGCTTGCAGGCAGCTCGCTGTCCAGCAGGGTGCCGTCGGCCAGCAGCAGGCGCATGCCGGCCAGGGTGTGGTAGCTGTTCTGCGCGGTGCCGCAGCACATGCCGCTGGCGTTGTTGGCGACGATGCCGCCGATCTTGCAGGCGTTGATCGACGCCGGGTCGGGGCCGATCTTGCGGCCGAAGGGCGCCAGCCAGGCGTTGGCCTGGGCGCCGATGACACCGGGCTGCAGGCGGATCTGCGTGCCGCCATCGCGGATGTCGCGGCCGTTCCAGTTGTCGCCCAGCACCAGCAGCACCGAGTCGCTCACGGCCTGGCCGGAGAGGCTGGTGCCCGCTGCGCGGAAGGTCACCGCCACCTGATGGGCGTGGGCGGCCTTGAGCAGGGTGGCGACTTCGTCTTCGCTCTCGACGCGGATCACCAGCTTGGGGACCAGCCGGTAGAAACTGGCGTCGGTGCCGAAGGCCAGGGTCGAGAGCGGGTCGTCGAAGCGGCGCTCGCGGGGGATCAGGTGTTCTACCGTGTCGAGGAACGCGGCGGGCAGGCTCATGGCGGCTCCAGTCATCATCGGTGAGCGTGGACCGCTGGACGGCCCATCGGTTTGTCATAGTCGGCGCCGTAGAGTGGCGGCTGACTCGGCCATCTGGGTCCCCGCGTTCGCGGGGATGACGAGCGAAGGAGCTTATCCCCTGGCGTCACTCCCGCGAATGCGGGAGCCCAGAAGCCTTGCCTTCGGTTACGCGCGCAGCTCGCGCACCAGCGAGTCGCGGGTGATCTCGCTGATGGACTTGGCGCCGGTGAGCACCATGGCCACGCGCATTTCCTTCTCGAACAGGTCCAGCAGGTTCTTCACGCCGGCTTCGCCGTGGGTGGCCAGGGCGTAGAGGAAGGCGCGGCCGATGAGCACGGTGTCTGCGCCCAGGGCGACCATGCGCACCACGTCCAGGCCGCTGCGGATGCCGGAGTCGGCGAGGATCTTCAAGTCGCCTTTCACCGCATCGGCAATCGCCGGCAGGGCACGGGCGCTGGAGAGTACGCCGTCGAGCTGGCGACCGCCGTGGTTGGACACGACGATACCGTCGGCGCCGAATTTCACCGCGTCTTTCGCATCCTCGGGGTCGAGGATGCCCTTGATCACCATCGGGCCGTCCCAGAAGTCACGGATCCATTCCAGGTCCTTCCAGGAGATCGACGGGTCAAAGTTGGCGCCCAGCCAGCCGATGTAGTCGGCAAGTCCCGTGGGGTTGCCGCGGTACTTGGAGATGTTGCCCAGGTCGTGCGGCTTGCCCAGCAGGCCGACGTCCAGCGCCCAGGCCGGATGGGTCATGGCTTGCCAGACGCGGCGCAGCGGCGCATTTGGGCCGCTCATGCCGGAGTGGGCGTCGCGGTAGCGGGCGCCCGGCACCGGCATGTCGACGGTGAACACCAGGGTGGTGACGCCGGCAGCCTTGGCGCGCTCCAGGGCATTGCGCATGAAGCCACGGTCCTTCAACACGTAGAGCTGGAACCACATGGGCCGGTCGATGGCCGGGGCGACCTCCTCGATGGGGCAGACCGATACCGTGGACATGGTAAAGGGGATGCCTTTCGCCGCCGCCGCGCGGGCTGCCTGCACCTCGCCGCGCCGGGCGTACATGCCGGTCAGGCCGACCGGGGCCAGGGCGACGGGCATGCTCAGTGTCTCATTGAACAGCTTCGTCTCAAGGCTCAACTCGGACATGTTCTTCAGCACGCGCTGGCGCAGGGCAATGCCGGCCAGGTCTTCGACGTTGTGGCGCAGCGTGTGTTCCGCGTAGGCGCCGCCATCGGCGTAATGGAAGAGGAACGGCGGCAGCTTGCGTTGGGCGGCGGCGCGGTAGTCGGTAGAGGCAGAGATGATCATGGGCGTCTCATCAATCGTGGTCTTGTCGAAGGCGTCGTCCCCGCGAAGGCGGGGACCCAGAGAAAACTAGCTGCTTAATCCGGATTCCCGCCTGGGCGGGAATGACGATCCAATGCCATTTCCCTCAATGCACCAGCATGCCAGTGAAGATGTAGGCCTGCGCGAGGGTGATCAGACCCACCATGGCGGCGAACATCAGGCTGTGCTTGAGGGTGAAGCGGAACAGGTCCGATTCCTTGCCGACCATGCCGGTGGCGGCGCAGGCCACGGCGATGGATTGCGGCGAGATCATCTTGCCGGTCACGCCACCGCTGGTGTTGGCGGCTACCAGCAGGGTGTCGTGGACCCCGATCTGGTGCGCGGTGGTGGACTGCAGCGAGCTGAACAGTGCGTTGGAGGAAGTATCCGAACCGGTCAGGAACACACCCAGCCAGCCAAGGAACGGCGAGAAGAACGGGAAGGCCGCACCGGTGCCGGCGAGGACCAGCGCCAGGGTGGTGGACATGCCCGAGTAGTTGGTGACGAAGGCGAAGGCCAGCACCATGCCGATGGAGAGGATCGGCCACTTCAGCTCGATCAGGGTCTCCTTGAAGGTGGTAAGACCAGTTTTTGCGCTGATGCGCAGGATGAACATCGAGACCACGGCGGCGAAGAAGATCGCAGTGCCGGTGGCCGAGACGGGGTCCAGCTTGAACACGGCGGCAATCGGAGTCGGGTTGGCGACGATGGGGGCGGTCTTCACCACCAGTTGGTCAAGGTGCGGGATGGCGAAGTTGAACACCAGGCCGTACAGCGTGCCGCCCGGAGCGAACATGGCCTTGAACGGCTTCAGGGTCCAGATGGTGACCAGCACGGTCAGCACCAGGAAGGGCGACCAGGCCTTGAGGATCTCGCCGAAGCTGTAGGGCGTCGGCTCGGCACTACGCGGGCCATTGCCGCCCATGACTGCAGCGCCGCCGGCAGTGGCGACCACTTCAGGCTCGCTGGCCGGCTGCCAGACCTTCAGGAACAGGGTAAGGGAAATCAGGCTGACCAGGGCGGAGGTGATGTCCGGCAGCTCCGGGCCGATGAAGTTGGAGGTGAAGTACTGGGTGACGGCGAAGCTGCCGCCAGCAACCAGTGCGGCCGGCCAGGTGTCCTTCACGCCCTTGAGGCCATCCATCATGAACACCAGCCAGAACGGCACGAGGATCGACAGGAAAGGCAACTGGCGGCCGGTCATGGCGCCGATCTTGAACGCGTCGATGCCGGTGACCTGGCCCGCCACGATGATCGGGATGCCCAGGGCGCCGAAGGCCACCGGCGCCGTGTTGGCAATCAGGCACAGGCCCGCGGCGTACAGCGGGTTGAAGCCCAGGCCCACGAGCAGGGCGGCGGTGATCGCCACCGGCGCGCCGAAGCCCGCCGCACCCTCGAGGAAGGCGCCGAAGGAGAAGCCGATCAGCAGTACCTGCAGGCGCTGGTCGCCAGTGATCGACAGCACCGAGCTGCGGATTACTTCGAACTGGCCGCTCTTGACCGTGAGTTTGTAGAGGAACACCGCCGCGACGATGATCCAGGCGATCGGCCACAGGCCGTAGGCGAAGCCATAGCCGGCGGCAGCGATGGCCATGTCGGCGGGCATGCCGAAGGCGGCGATGGCGATGATGATCGAGAGGGCGAGGGTAATGCTGCCGGCGACGTGGCCTTTGAGGCGGAACACGGCGAGGGCGAGGAAGAAGAATACGATCGGGATTACGGCGACCAGCGCCGACAGGCCGAGGCTGCCGAGCGGGGTATAGATCTGCTGCCAGGTTTGCATCAGGTTGGCTCCCTAATTGTTTTTGGGTGGAAGGCCTTGTTGCCGGTCGGGCGATTCCGTTGCGCTTGTGGCGCGCTGGCAGGCGGTCGACTGATCGCGGCGTAGTTGTCGTGCAATCGACTGTTCGGTAAAGTGGTAATACCAATTTAGAAAGCCGAGCGCTCAGGGTAAAAGCCCTGCTGTCGGCGTGTCAATTTGCTGCAGTTCAACTTTTGTCGATGGCGCCCCGGAGAGCGGGGCGGGCTTGTTGCTGGCGAGCGGGCTGGTTAGGCTGCCGCGCTCGGCGCGCAGGTCGCGGCGCAGAGCGTTTTGCCGTGGGAGAGCACGAAGATGGGTTTTGGTCAGGTCAAGCAGCGCCGTCTGTCGGATGACATCGTCGAACGGCTGGAGGCGATGATTCTCGAAGGCACCCTCAAGGCTGGTGAGCGTCTGCCGGCAGAGCGCGTGCTGGCCGAGCAGTTCGGCGTGTCGCGTCCGTCACTGCGTGAGGCGATCCAGAAGTTGGGTGCCAAGGGGTTGCTGGTCAGTCGGCAGGGCGGCGGCAACTATGTCAGCGAAGGATTGGGCTCGATGTTCAGCGATCCGTTACTGCACCTGCTGGAGAGCAATCCGGAAGCGCAACGCGATCTGCTGGAGTTCCGTCATACCCTGGAAGGCTCCTGCGCCTACTACGCGGCGCAGCGCGCTACCGAGGTGGATCACCAGCGCCTGAAGTTGGCCTTCGATACCCTGCAGGACTGCTACCAGGGGCTGGGCAAGGCTGGTCGGGCGGAGGAGGGCGCGGCGGACGCGGCTTTCCACCTGGCCATCGCCGAGGCGAGCCACAACGCCGTGCTGCTGCACACCATTCGTGGCCTGTTCGACCTGCTCAAGCGCAACGTGGTGACCAACATCGGCGGCATGTACGCGCAGCGCGACGAAACCCGCGAACAGCTGATGCGTCAGCACCGCGAGTTATACGAGGCGATTGTCAGCGGGCAGGCGGAGGCGGCGCGGGAAATTTCCCAGCGGCACATCGACTACGTGCAGGAAGTGCTGGCCGAAGCCCGTGCCGAGGAAGTACGTCTGCAGCGGGCGCAACGACGCCAGGGCGCGGTGGACGCCTGACTGGCAGCGCGCCCTCGCAGGAGGGCGCGAAAGGACTCAGTCGTCCTTGCCGTGACGAATGGCGCGCTGAATTTCCCGGTCGGAGTCACGCTCCTTCTCGGTGCCGCGCTTGTCGTACTCTTTCTTGCCCTTGGCCAGTGCGATCTCGCACTTGATCAGGTGCTTCTTCCAGTACATCGACAGTGCGACGCAGGCGTAGCCTTTCTGCTGCACGGCACCGAACAGCTTGCCCAGCTCGCGCTTGTGCAGCAGCAGCTTGCGCGTGCGCACCGGGTCGGCGATGACGTGGGTGCTGGCAGTGGTCAGCGGCGTGATGTGGCTGCCCAGCAGCCAGGCTTCGCCATCCTTGAGCAGCACGTAGCTGTCCACCAGCTGCGCCTTGCCGGCACGCAGGCTTTTCACTTCCCAGCCGGCCAGGGCGACGCCCGCCTCGAAGCGCTGCTCGATGAAGTAGTCGTGCAGAGCCTTCTTGTTCTGCGCGATGGTCCCCGAAGGGTGTTTCTTCTGTTTAGCCATAGGCCGCGCATTATAGGGAGTCACTCGCCGCGCCGCTATCGGGAGCGTGCATGCCGGCATGCAAGCTTGAGGGGGCGTGACTAATCTCGGAGAATGCGCGCTGTTTTTGATCAGCGGGCGTTCGAGTCGCCCCATAACAAAGCGAGACGTCTATGAGCACGCATATCCAGCGTTCGGCGCTGCTGCCCTACCCGGCGAAGGCACTGTACGACCTGGTCAACGATGTGGCGCGCTATCCGGAGTTCCTGCCCTGGTGCTCGGCTTCCACCGTGCTGGATGAAAGCGAGGTGGCCATGCGCGCCGAGCTGACCGTGGCCAAGGGCAGCATCACCCAGCGCTTCACCACGCGTAACGTGCTGGTGTCCGGCCAGAGCATCGAGATGAATCTGGAGGAAGGCCCCTTCACCCAGCTGCACGGCGTGTGGACCTTCAAGGCACTGGGCGACCAGGCCTGCAAGATTTCCCTCGACCTCACCTTCGACTATGCCGGCGCTCTGGTTAGGGCGACCCTCGGCCCGCTGTTCACCCAGGCGGCGAACACCATGGTCGATGCCTTCTGCCAGCGTGCCAAGCAGCTCCATGGCTGACCCGGCGAATATCGCCATCGAACTGGTCTACGCGCTGCCCGAGCGGCAATCCCTGCTGCGTCTGAGCGTGCCCTACGGTACGCGGGTGCGCGAGGCCGTGTTGCTGTCGGGCATTGCTGCGCAGTTTCCCGATCTGGATGTGCAGAATTGCCCGCTGGGGATTTTCGGCAAGGCCGTGGCCAGACCCGATGAGCGCGTGCTGGAAGACGGCGAGCGGGTAGAAATCTACCGGCCGTTGATCGCAGACCCGAAGGAGGTGCGCAAGCAGCGCGCGGCCCGGGCCAAGGCTGCCAGGGGCTGAGTTCGTACCCTGAAATGGCAGGCAACAAAAAGCCCGGCGTCGGCCGGGCTTTTTATATTGGGGCAGACCCTTATTGCGGGTTCTTGTCCAGCGGTTCCGGAGTCGGGACCGGCACGGTTTCCACCTGGTCCACTTCCTTCTGGATCTGCTCTTCCACGGAGCCGGGCTTGGCCGGTTGTTCCTTGGGTTGCTCGGGCTGCTGCGGGGTTACCGGGGCTTCCGGGTTCAGAGGAGGCGTTACGCCGTCGCTCGCACGGAGGATCGACTCGTCGCGGCTCACGCCGGGCATGAAGTCGCCGTTGAGGCCAACCAGCTGGTCGCTGTCGCTGAAATACAGGCTCATACGCTCCTGCTGGCGCTGACCGCCGCCGGGCTGGATGCTGTACAGGTAATCCCAGCGATTGGGATGGAAAGTGTCGACGATCAACGGGTTACCCATGATAAACCGTACTTGGCGTCGGGTCATTCCAGGCTTCAACTGGTCTATCATGTCTTGTGTTACGACGTTGCCCTGCTGGATGTCGATCTTGTAAACCCCCGGGAAAGAGCAACCGGCGAGTGCGGCGAGTCCCAGCCCGAAAGCGAGACTGGTCAGCATGAGCTTGGCGTTTTGCATCGGGTGGTGACTTCCACTATCTTGGCTGAGCGACGAAACCCCGATCATACCTGCATTGAGGGAAGCTGCGAAGCTTCCCGCGCCGAGAAAGCACACATGGTTGAAAATAGCGAACTGCGCAAAGCCGGACTGAAGGTCACGCTGCCGCGCGTCAAGATCCTCCAGATGCTCGATTCCGCCGAGCAACGCCACATGAGCGCGGAGGATGTCTACAAAGCGCTGATGGAGGCGGGTGAGGACGTAGGTCTGGCCACTGTCTATCGCGTGCTGACCCAGTTCGAGGCCGCCGGCCTGGTGGTGCGTCACAACTTCGATGGAGGCCATGCCGTGTTCGAACTGGCCGACAGCGGCCACCATGATCACATGGTCTGCGTCGATACCGGCGAGGTCATCGAGTTCATGGACTCGGAAATCGAGAAGCGCCAGAGGGAGATCGTCAAGGAGCGCGGCTTCGAGCTCGTCGATCACAATCTGGTGCTCTACGTGCGCAAGAAGAAGTAAGCGCGCGCGGATGCAGAAACGGCGACCCTTGGGTCGCCGTTTTCGTTTGAGTTGCTTTCTGTAGGAGCGAGCTTGCTCGCGAACGGGTTTCCGGCTATGCCGGTGTCGGGCGGTTCGCGAGCAAGCTCGCTCCTGCGGGGGTATGTTTCAGTTGTGTACCGCTGAGTCGACCATCTTGCGCGCGTGGGCCAGGGATTCCTTGGTCAGGTCGACACCGCCGAGCATGCGGGCGATCTCTTCGATGCGCTCGGCCTTCTTCAGATTGGCCACGGCAGTGCGGGTTTCGCTGGTATCACGGTCCTTGTGTACGAACAGGTGCTGGTGGCCCTGGGCTGCGACCTGCGGCAGGTGGGTGACGGTGAGTACCTGGCCGCGACCGCCGAGGCGGCGCAGCAGTTGGCCGACCACTTCGGCGGTGGGGCCGCCGATGCCGACGTCCACTTCGTCGAAGACCAGGGTGGGGATGCGTGAGGTCTGCGCGGTGATCACCTGGATCGCCAGGCTGATACGCGACAGCTCGCCGCCCGAGGCGACCTTCGCCAGTCCCTTCATGGGTTGGCCGGGGTTGGCGCTGACCAGGAATTCCAGCTGCTCCAGGCCGTTCGCCTGTGGCTCGTCCGAAGTGGCTGTGCGCAGTTCGATGGCGAAACGCCCCCCAGGCATGCCCAGGCGCTGCATTTCCACTTCCACGGCCTTGGCCAGTTGTGGCGCTGCGGTTTGGCGGATGCGGCTGAGTTCTTCCGCCTTCTCCTGATAATGGCGGGCATAGGAGGCCAGCTCGTCACCCAGGCGTTCGACAGCTTCGTCGTCGGCATTCAGCGCTTCCAGTTCATCCAGCAGGCGCTGCTGCAGATCCTGCAGTTCGTGCGGTTGCACGCGGTGCTTGCGTGCGAGGCTATAGATGGCATCCATGCGCTCTTCCAGTTGCTGCAGGCGCATGGGGTCGGCATCGAAGTTGTCGACGAAGCGGTTCAGCTCGCCGATGGCTTCCTCTACCTGGATCTGCGCGCTGGACAGCAGGTTCACCGCTTCGCCCAGCGCGACCGGCTGGCTCGGGAAGGCGGTCAGGCGATTGAGGCTCGACGTCAGGGCTGAGAGCACGTTGCCGGCATCGCTTTCACTGCACATCTCGACCACTTGTCGGCACGCGGCGATCAGGCTGCCGGCATTGCTCTGGGTCTTGTGCTCGGCTTCCAGCGTCTCCAGCTCGTTATCACCCAGGCCGAGGTTTTCCAGTTCCTCAAGCTGGTAGCTGAGCAGCTGGTGGCGGGCGCGCTGTTCGTCGCCGTTGCGCGACAGGCGGTCCAGCTCCTGGCGGGTCTGCTTCCAGCGCTGCGCGGCGAGATGTACCTGGCGCGCCAGGTCCTGGCTGCCGGCGTACTCGTCGAGCAGGCGGCGGTGGGTGTCGGCCTTGAGCAGCGACTGGTGCTCGTGCTGGCTGTGGATATCGATGAGCAGCTCGCCCAGGTGCTTGAGGTCGCCCAGTGGACAGGGGGAGCCGTTGATGTAGGCGCGGGAGCGGCCTTCGGCGGTGATCACCCGGCGCAGGATGCACGGGCCGTCCTGTTCCAGGTCGCGCTCGGCGAGCCAGTCGCGGGCTTCGGCAATCGCGCTGACATCGAAGCTGGCGAGAATGTCGGTCTTGTCGGCTCCGGGGCGCACCACGCCGCTGTCGGCGCGGTCGCCCAGGGCAAGGCCGAGGGCATCGAGCATGATCGACTTGCCGGCGCCGGTTTCGCCGGTGATCACGGTCATGCCGGCGGCGAGCTCGAGATCGAGGTGCTCGACGATGGCGTAGTTGTGCACGGACAGATGAACCAGCATGGGCGGTGGCTCCGCAAATAGGTCTGGTTATTTATACAGTATTTTTTGCCGCTGGCAATTTTCTCTCGTTGTCCTGGGGCTGCCCTTGAGGTCGGCGCCCTTGAAGTCAAAAAAATGCGCCCCATATACACGGCAGAGCCGCGGACCATGGGGTTCGCTTTGTTTTCAAAGGCTTATTTTCTTTTTTAGGAGAGTGGCATGTCTGACGAACAACAGACTCAGGATTCCCAGTTCAACGAGCAGCCGGAAGCCGGCGCCGTGGACCTGAACGCCCGCGTGCTGGAACTGGAGGAACAGGTCGCCGCGGCCAAGGACCAGAGCCTGCGCGCCGTCGCCGAGCTGCAGAACGTCCGTCGCCGCGCCGAGCAGGACGTGGAGAAAGCGCACAAGTTCGCCCTGGAGAAATTCGCCGGCGACCTGCTGCCGATCGTCGATACCCTCGAGCGCGCGCTGGAGATGTCGAACCCGGACGACGAGGCGATCAAGCCGATGCGCGAAGGCATCGAGCTGACCCTGAAGATGTTCCACGACACCCTGAAGCGCTTCAACCTCGAGCCGGTCGATCCGCACGGCGAGCCGTTCAACCCCGAACACCACCAGGCCATGGCCATGGAAGAGAGCATCCGCCTCGAGCCGGGCAGCGTGGTCAAGGTGTTCCAGAAGGGTTACCTGCTCAACGGTCGCCTGCTGCGTCCGGCCATGGTCGTGGTCAGCAAGGCGCCGGAACAAACCCCGCCTTCGATCGACGAGAAGGCTTGAAATTCACCACCCGGTCCCCATCTGGGTAATCAACCGAGCCAAAGACCCGCAACAGGGTCAGCGCGGAATCTAATTTCTGGAGAGTGAAATATGGGCAAAATCATTGGTATCGACCTGGGGACCACCAACTCCTGTGTGTCCATCCTGGAGAACGGTAACGTCAAGGTCATCGAGAACGCCGAAGGCGCTCGTACCACCCCGTCGATCATCGGTTACGCCAACGACGGCGAAATCCTGGTAGGTCAGCCGGCCAAGCGCCAGGCCGTGACCAACCCGAAGAACACCCTGTACGCGGTCAAGCGCCTGATCGGCCGTCGTTTCGAAGAAGACGTCGTACAGAAAGACATCAAGATGGTGCCGTACAACATCGTCAAGGCTGACAACGGCGACGCCTGGGTCGAGGCCAAGGGCCAGAAGATGGCTCCGCCGCAGGTCTCCGCCGAAGTCCTGAAGAAGATGAAGAAGACCGCCGAGGACTACCTGGGCGAGCCGGTCACCGAAGCGGTCATCACCGTTCCGGCCTACTTCAACGACAGCCAGCGTCAGGCCACCAAGGACGCCGGCCGCATCGCCGGTCTGGACGTCAAGCGCATCATCAACGAACCGACCGCGGCTGCGCTGGCCTACGGCCTGGACAAGGCCAAGGGCGACCACACCATCATCGTCTATGACCTGGGCGGCGGCACCTTCGACGTTTCCGTGATCGAAATCGCCGAAGTCGATGGCGAGCACCAGTTCGAAGTATTGGCCACCAACGGTGACACCTTCCTCGGTGGTGAGGACTTCGACCTGCGCCTGATCGACTACCTCGTTGAGGAGTTCAAGAAAGAATCCGGCATGGATCTGAAGGGCGACCCGCTGGCCATGCAGCGCCTGAAAGAAGCTGCCGAGAAGGCCAAGATCGAGCTGTCCTCGACCCAGCAGACCGACGTCAACCTGCCGTACGTCACCGCTGACGCCAGCGGCCCGAAACACCTGAACGTCAAGGTTTCCCGCGCCAAGCTGGAATCCCTGGTGGAAGACCTGATCACCCGCACCATCGAGCCGTGCCGCGTAGCGCTGAAAGACGCAGGCCTGGACGTTTCGAAGATCGACGAAGTGATCCTGGTCGGCGGCCAGACCCGCATGCCGCTGGTGCAGAAGACCGTTGCCGAGTTCTTCGGCAAGGAAGCTCGCAAAGACGTCAACCCGGACGAAGCCGTGGCCATGGGTGCTGCCATCCAGGGCGCCGTGCTGGCCGGTGACGTGAAGGACGTGCTGCTGCTCGACGTCACCCCGCTGACCCTGGGTATCGAAACCCTCGGTGGCGTGATGACCGCGCTGATCGACAAGAACACCACCATCCCGACCAAGAAGTCGCAGGTGTTCTCGACTGCCGATGACAACCAGGGCGCCGTGACCATCCATGTTCTGCAGGGCGAGCGTAAGCAAGCCGGCCAGAACAAGTCGCTGGGCAAGTTCGACCTGGCCGACATCCCGCCGGCTCCGCGCGGCGTTCCGCAGATCGAAGTGACCTTCGACATCGATGCCAACGGCATCCTGCACGTGGGCGCGAAGGACAAGGCCACCGGCAAGCAGCAGTCCATCGTGATCAAGGCTTCCTCTGGCCTGTCCGAGGAAGAGATTGCGCAGATGGTGCGTGATGCCGAGGCGAATGCCGAGGAAGACCGCAAGTTCGAGGAGCTGGCCGCTGCCCGTAACCAGGGTGACGCGCTGGTCCACGCCACTCGCAAGATGATCACCGAGGCTGGCGACAAGGCCACCGCCGAGGAGAAGGCTGCCATCGAGAAGGCGCTGGGCGAGCTGGAAGTTGCCGTGAAGGGCGACGACAAGGCCGAGATCGAAGCGAAGATGAACGCGCTGTCCCAGGCGTCCACTCCGCTGGCGCAGAAGATGTACGCCGAGCAGCCGCAGCCGGGCGCTGCCGCTCATGGCGAGGCCGCTGACGACAAGGTGGGCGACGATGTCGTCGACGCCGAGTTCGAAGAGGTCAAGGAGAACAAGTAAGCCGCGTGCTTGCTTCCGCTCCGGCGCACCGACCAAGCGTGTCGGTGCGCATGAAACGTCACGCGGGGGCTTGCTCCCGCGTTGGCGTGTCTGGGGGAGAGGTTTTCAAGGTGCAGGAAAGTTATGGCCAAGCGTGATTTTTACGAGGTACTGGGTGTCGAGCGTGGCGCCAGCGAGGCGGACCTGAAGAAGGCCTATCGCCGGCTGGCCATGAAGTTCCACCCGGACCGCAATCCCGGCGACAAGGAGGCCGAGGAGAAATTCAAGGAGGCCAACGAGGCGTACGAGGTGCTGTCCGACGCCAGCAAGCGTGCGGCTTACGACCAGTACGGCCATGCCGGCGTCGACCCGCAGATGGGCGGTGGCGGTGCGGGCTTCGGTGGCGCGAGCTTCTCGGACATCTTCGGTGATGTCTTCAGCGACTTCTTCGGCGGTGGCGGCGGACGCGGCGGCTCCCGTGGCGGTCCGGCGCGCGGTGCCGACCTGCGCTACACCCTCGATCTCGACCTGGAAGACGCGGTTCGCGGCACCACCGTGACCATCCGCGTTCCGACCCTGGTCGGCTGCAAGACCTGCAGCGGTAGTGGCGCCAAGCCCGGCACCACGCCGGTGACCTGTACCACCTGCGGTGGTATCGGCCAGGTGCGCATGCAGCAAGGCTTCTTCTCGGTGCAGCAGACCTGCCCGCGCTGCCATGGCAGCGGCAAGATGATCACCGACCCCTGTGGCTCCTGCCACGGCCAGGGCCGCGTGGAAGAACACAAGACCCTGTCGGTGAAAGTGCCGGCCGGCGTCGATACCGGCGACCGCATCCGCCTGACCGGCGAAGGCGAAGCCGGTGCCCATGGTGGCCCGGCGGGCGACCTGTACGTGGTGGTGAGCGTGCGCGAGCACGACATCTTCCAGCGCGACGGCAAGCACCTGTACTGCGAAGTGCCGATCAGCTTCGCCGACGCCGCCCTGGGTGGCGAGCTGGAAGTGCCGACCCTGGATGGCCGCGTGAAGCTGAAGATCCCCGAGGGCACCCAGACCGGCAAGCTGTTCCGCCTGCGCGGCAAGGGCGTCGCCCCGGTGCGCGGTGGTGGTGCCGGCGACCTGATGTGCCGTGTGGTCGTGGAAACCCCGGTCAACCTCGACAAGCGTCAGCGCGAGCTGCTCGAAGAGTTCCGCAATACCCTGCAGGGCAACTCTTCCCATTCGCCCAAGGCCAGTGGCTGGTTCGAGGGTATGAAGCGCTTCTTCGACGACCTATGATGCAGGGCCCCGGGTGGTGATGAGCTGCCCGGGGTCTTCTAGCTTGGAGCTGTATATATGCGACGTATAGCCGTAATGGGCGCCGCCGGGCGCATGGGCAAGACCCTGATCGAGGCGGTACAGCAGACGGGCGGCATCGCCGGCCTGACCGCGGCGGTCGACCGTCCGGACAGCACCCTGGTGGGGGCTGATGCCGGCGAGCTGGCTGGCCTGGGCCGCATTGGCGTACCGCTGTCGGGTGACCTGTCGAAAGTGATCGATGAGTTCGATGTGCTGATCGACTTCACCCATCCGACCGTAACCCTGAAGAACCTGGAAGTCTGCCGCAAGGCTGGCAAGGCCATGGTTATAGGCACCACCGGCTTCTCCGTCGAGGAGAAAGCGTTGCTGAGCGACGCGGCCAAGGACATCCCGATCGTCTTCGCCGCCAACTACAGCGTCGGTGTGAACCTCTGCCTGAAGCTGCTCGACACCGCTGCCCGCGTGCTGGGTGACGAGGTGGACATCGAGATCATCGAGGCGCACCACCGCCACAAGGTCGATGCGCCGTCCGGTACCGCGCTGCGTATGGGCGAAGTCGTTGCCAGTGCACTGGGTCGTGATCTGGAAAAAGTGGCCGTGTACGGTCGCGAAGGCCAGACCGGTGCCCGTTCGCGCGAAACCATCGGCTTCGCCACCGTGCGTGCCGGCGATGTGGTGGGCGACCACACCGTGCTGTTCGCCGCTGACGGCGAGCGCGTGGAAATCACCCACAAGGCTTCGAGTCGCATGACCTTCGCCCGTGGTGCCGTGCGTGCCGCGCAGTGGCTGGAAGGGCAGGGCAGTGGCCTGTACGACATGCAGGACGTGCTCGGCCTTCGCTGAGTGCCAGCTTGCGATCTGCTGCGCGTCGGCCGGGCGGAGTTGGGCAGGGGTCTCGGGTGCTCATTTAGCACGTGTATACTCCGCGTCCTCGATTCCTGTCCGCCTTGCCCGACTCCAGCTTGCGAGATCGCCGACGCCGAGTGGCATAGCCGTGCGTCGTGCAAAAGGTGGACCATGATGTCGCTTTTCTGTAAACTACAGCTTTAGTGTGTCCACTAAAAGCAGCGCAGCATGATCACATAAAAAGCGGGATGACTTCTTCTGATGTCATCCCGCTTTTTTACAATCTGCGCACGCCCAGCCAGGCTTGAACTACGGGAGGTCTTCTTGACTAAGCCAGCCATACTTGCACTTGCCGACGGCAGCGTTTTTCGCGGTGAAGCCATCGGCGCCGACGGCCAGACCGTTGGAGAGGTGGTGTTCAACACCGCCATGACCGGCTACCAGGAAATCCTCACCGATCCTTCCTACGCCCAACAGATCGTCACCCTGACCTACCCGCACATCGGCAACACCGGCACTACGCCCGAAGACGCCGAGTCGAACAAGGTCTGGGCCGCCGGCCTGATCATTCGCGACCTTCCGCTGCTCTCCAGCAGCTGGCGCGACAAGCAGTCCCTGCCGGACTACCTGAAAGAGAACGGCACCGTTGCCATTGCCGGCATCGATACCCGCCGCCTGACCCGCATCCTGCGCGAGAAGGGTTCGCAGAACGGCTGCATCCTGGCAGGCGCCGACGCCACCGAGGAAAAAGCCCTCGAACTGGCGCGCGGCTTCCCGGGCCTGAAGGGC
Organism: Pseudomonas sp. SCB32; assembly: GCF_009189165.1. Classification (NCBI taxonomy): domain Bacteria; kingdom Pseudomonadati; phylum Pseudomonadota; class Gammaproteobacteria; order Pseudomonadales; family Pseudomonadaceae; genus Pseudomonas; species Pseudomonas sp. SCB32. Next base: position 5,294,224 of record NZ_CP045118.1, on the reverse strand, counting down.
ATGGACCTGGCGAAAGTCGTTTCTTCCACCGAGCGCTACGAATGGCGCTCCAGCGTGTGGAATCTGGAAACCGACAGCCACCCGGAAGTCGCCGCCGCTGACCTGCCGTACCACGTGGTCGCCTACGATTTCGGCGTGAAGCTGAACATCCTGCGCATGCTGGTTGCCCGCGGCTGCCGCCTGACCGTCGTGCCGGCGCAAACCCCGGCCAGCGAAGTGCTCGCCCTGAACCCGGACGGCATCTTCCTCTCTAACGGCCCTGGCGACCCCGAGCCGTGCGACTATGCCATCCAGGCTATCCGCGAGTTCCTCGACACCGAGATCCCGGTATTCGGCATCTGCCTCGGCCACCAGCTGCTGGCCCTGGCCTCCGGCGCCAAGACCCTGAAGATGGGCCACGGCCACCACGGTGCGAACCACCCGGTGCAGGACCTGGATTCGGGCGTGGTGATGATCACCAGCCAGAACCACGGTTTCGCGGTCGATGAAGGCAGCATGCCGACCAACCTGCGCGCCACCCACAAGTCGCTGTTCGACGGCACCCTGCAGGGTATCGAGCGCACCGACAAGGTGGCCTTCAGCTTCCAGGGCCACCCGGAAGCCAGCCCAGGTCCGCACGACGTCGCCCCGCTGTTCGACCGCTTCATCGCGGCGATGGCCGAGCGTCGCTGAGACCTCCGAAGAGGTAAATGATGATGATGCCGACCCTGGGAATCACCGATATCTGGACCTACGTTCTGGGTACGCTGTTCATCGTCCTGCTGCCGGGGCCGAACTCGCTGTTCGTCCTCGCCACCGCCGCCCAGCGCGGAGTGGCTTCGGGCTACCGGGCGGCGAGCGCGGTGTTCCTGGGTGATGCGATCCTGATGTTCCTGTCGGCGCTGGGGATCGCCTCGGTCCTCAAGACCGAGCCGATGCTGTTCCTGGGGCTGAAGTACGTCGGCGCCGCCTACCTGTTCTATCTGGGGATTGGCATGCTCCGCGGTGGCTGGCAGAAGCTGCGCCACCCGCTGGAAGCGGCCGCCGCGCCGGCCAGGGAAGTGGATGTCGCCCAGCCGTTCCGCAAGGCGCTGCTGCTGAGCCTGTCCAACCCCAAGGCGATCCTCTTCTTCATTTCCTTCTTCATTCAGTTCGTCGACCCGGGATACGCCTACCCCGGCCTGTCGTTCCTGGTGCTGGGCACGATCCTCGAGATCCTCAGTGCCCTGTACCTGAGTTTCCTGATTTTCTCCGGTGTGCGTCTGGCGGCCTGGTTCCGTCGGCGGCAACGGCTGGCTGCCGGCGCCTCGAGTGGCGTCGGCGCCCTGTTCGTCGGCTTTGGCGTGAAGCTGGCCAGCGCAACCCTTTCCTGAATATTGCAACGAGAGTCCCATGCCCAAGCGTACAGACATCAAGAGCATCCTGATCCTCGGCGCCGGCCCGATCGTCATCGGCCAGGCCTGTGAGTTCGACTACTCCGGCGCGCAGGCCTGCAAGGCCCTGAAGGAAGAAGGCTTCCGTGTCATCCTGGTGAACTCCAACCCGGCCACCATCATGACCGACCCGGCCATGGCCGACGCCACCTACATCGAGCCGATCAAGTGGCAGACCGTTGCCAAGATCATCGAGAAGGAGCGCCCTGATGCGCTGCTGCCGACCATGGGCGGCCAGACCGCTCTGAACTGCGCCCTGGACCTGGAGCGCCACGGCGTGCTCGAACAGTTCGGCGTGGAAATGATCGGCGCCAACGCTGACACCATCGACAAGGCCGAAGACCGTTCGCGCTTCGACAAGGCCATGCGCGACATCGGCCTGGCCTGCCCGCGCTCGGGCATCGCCCACACCATGGAAGAAGCCTACGGTGTGCTGGAGAAGGTCAACTTCCCGTGCATCATCCGTCCGTCCTTCACCATGGGCGGCACCGGCGGCGGCATCGCCTACAACCGCGAAGAGTTCGAGGAAATCTGCACCCGTGGTCTGGACCTCTCGCCGACCAACGAGCTGCTGATCGACGAATCGCTGATCGGCTGGAAGGAATACGAGATGGAGGTTGTCCGCGACAAGAAGGACAACTGCATCATCGTCTGCGCCATCGAAAACTTCGACCCGATGGGCGTGCACACCGGTGACTCGATCACCGTGGCACCGGCGCAGACCCTGACCGACAAGGAATACCAGATCATGCGCAACGCCTCCCTGGCGGTGCTGCGTGAGATCGGCGTGGAAACCGGAGGCTCGAACGTGCAGTTCGGCATCTGCCCGAACACCGGCCGCATGGTCGTGATCGAGATGAACCCGCGCGTATCGCGTTCCTCGGCGCTGGCCTCCAAGGCCACTGGCTTCCCGATCGCCAAGATCGCCGCCAAGCTGGCTGTCGGCTACACCCTCGACGAGCTGCAGAACGACATCACCGGCGGCCGCACCCCGGCCTCCTTCGAGCCGGCGATCGACTACGTCGTCACCAAGATCCCGCGTTTCGCCTTCGAGAAGTTCCCGAAAGCCGACGCCCGCCTGACCACCCAGATGAAATCCGTGGGTGAAGTCATGGCCATCGGCCGTACTTTCCAGGAATCCGTGCAGAAAGCCCTGCGCGGCCTGGAAGTCGGCGCCACCGGCTTCGATCCCAAGCTCGACCTGAGTAACCCGGAAGCCGAGAGCATCCTCAAGCGCGAGCTGACCGTGCCCAATGCCGACCGCATCTGGTACGTCGCCGACGCCTTCCGCGCTGGCAAGAGCATCGCCGAAGTCTTCGACCTGACCCGCATCGACGAGTGGTTCCTGGTGCAGATCGAAGACCTGGTCAAGGACGAGGAGCGCGTGAAGACCCTGGGTCTGTCCGCCATCGACCGCGACCTGATGTACAAGCTCAAGCGCAAGGGCTTCTCCGATGCGCGCCTGGCCACCTTGCTGGGTGTGACCGAGAAGAACCTGCGCAACCATCGCCACAAGCTCAAGGTGCTGCCGGTGTACAAGCGCGTGGACACCTGCGCCGCCGAATTCGCCACCGACACCGCCTACATGTACTCGACCTACGAGGAAGAGTGCGAGGCCAATCCGTCGACTCGCGACAAGATCATGATCCTGGGCGGCGGTCCGAACCGTATCGGCCAGGGCATCGAGTTCGACTACTGCTGCGTACACGCCGCGCTGGCGATGCGTGAAGACGGTTACGAGACCATCATGGTCAACTGCAACCCGGAGACCGTCTCCACCGACTACGACACATCCGATCGCCTGTACTTCGAGCCGGTGACGCTGGAAGACGTGCTGGAAATCGTCCGCGTCGAGCAGCCCAAGGGCGTCATCGTGCAGTACGGCGGCCAGACCCCGCTGAAACTCTGCCGCGCCCTGGAAGAAGCTGGCGTGCCGATCATCGGTACCAGCCCGGACGCCATCGACCGTGCCGAAGACCGTGAGCGCTTCCAGCAGATGGTCCAGCGCCTGAACCTGCGCCAGCCGGCCAACGCCACCGCGCGCAGCGAAGACCAGGCCCTGGAGCTGTCGAAGAACATCGGCTACCCGATGGTGGTGCGCCCGTCCTACGTACTGGGCGGCCGTGCGATGGAAATCGTCTATCAGGAAGAAGAGCTCAAGCGCTACATGCGCGAAGCTGTGAAGGTCTCAAACGACAGCCCGGTGCTGCTGGACCGCTTCCTGAACTGCGCCATCGAAGTCGACATCGATGCAGTGTGCGACGGCGAGACCGTGGTGATCGGCGCGATCATGCAGCACATCGAACAGGCTGGCGTGCACTCCGGTGACTCCGCCTGCTCGCTGCCGCCGTATTCGCTGCCCAAGCACATCCAGGACGAGATCCGCGAACAGGTCAAGAAGATGGCCCTGGAGCTCGGCGTGGTCGGCCTGATGAACGTACAGATGGCCGTGCAGGGCGAGGACATCTACGTGATCGAGGTGAACCCGCGCGCGTCCCGTACCGTGCCGTTCGTCTCCAAGTGCATCGGCGAGTCCCTGGCCAAGGTCGCGGCCCGCGTCATGGCTGGCAAGTCCCTGGCCGAAGTCGGCTTCACCGAAGAGGTGATCCCGCCGTACTATAGCGTCAAGGAAGCGGTGTTCCCGTTCGCCAAGTTCCCCGGCGTCGACCCGATCCTCGGCCCGGAAATGAAGTCCACTGGCGAGGTCATGGGTGTCGGCGACAGCTTCGGCGAGGCGTTCGCCAAGGCCCAGCTGGGTGCCAGCGAAATCCTGCCGAATGCCGGTTGCGCCTTCATCAGCGTCCGTGACGACGACAAGGCCCAGGCCGTTCAGGTTGCTCGCGACCTGATCTCGCTGGGCTTCGAAGTTGTCGCCACTGCCGGTACCGCCAAGGGCATCGAGGCCGCCGGTCTGCCGGTGCGTCGCGTGAACAAGGTGACCGAGGGCCGTCCTCACGTGGTCGACATGATCAAGAATGACGAAGTCACCCTGATCATCAACACCACCGAAGGTCGCCAGTCCATCGCTGACTCGTACTCCATCCGTCGTAACGCCCTGCAGCACAAGATCTACTGCACCACCACCATTGCGGCGGGTCAGGCGATCTGTGAGGCGCTCAAGTTCGGTCCCGAGAAGACCGTTCGCCGACTGCAGGATCTCCATGCAGGAATCAACGCATGAGCAAGTTTCCAATGACCGTCCAGGGCGCTCGCGCCCTGGAAGAAGAACTGAAACACCTGAAGACCGTCCTGCGCCCGCAGATCACCCAGGCCATCGCCGAAGCGCGGGAGCTGGGTGACCTGAAGGAAAACGCCGAGTACCACGCGGCCCGTGAGCAGCAGGGTATGTCCGAAGCGCGTATCCGCGACATCGAGGCCAAGCTGTCCAACGCGCAGATCATCGATGTGACCACCATTCCGCACAGCGGCAAGGTGATCTTCGGCACCACCGTGGATATCGCCAACGTCGAGACCGACGAGACCGTGACCTACCAGATCGTCGGTGACGACGAGGCTGACATCAAGAACAGCAAAATCTCGGTCAACTCGCCGATCGCCCGTGCGCTGATCGGCAAGACTGAAGGCGATGCCGTGCTGGTGAAGACTCCGGGCGGTGACGTCGAGTACGAGATCGTTGAAGTTCGCCACGCCTGATCGGCAAAACCCCGGCGCAGGTACCATCAGTTGGCTGCTGGCCCAGACATTCTGGGTCGGCGGCCTTTGGCTGCTTCAGTTCGTGATGCTGCCGGCGCTGGGCAAGATCGGCCTGGCGCCGTTGCTGGTGGATACGATTGCGGAGGTTTTGAAGCCGCTGCTGCTGGGGTTCGCCGGCTTCTGCGCGCTGCTCCAGGCCCTGGTGCTCTGGCAGGCGCGCGGATTCGCCGCCTTCACTTGCGAGATGCGCGGGCAATTGCTGCTTAGCGTGCTGGTGATGACGGTAGTGTATTTCGCGGTACGCCAGGTCGCGCCGGACGCGGAGCGCTGGCTGCTGTTCAACTACCTGGTGGTGGCGCTCTGCGGGTTGCTGCTGGTGCTGCAGCCGGCGCCGGGGCGGGACGAGCGGAGCTGACGCGACGGAGCCTTGCCGGCTCCGCGCTGCCGGGCTTGACTGTCAGAGGCCGCTGAAGCGGCTGATGTTCGACAGGTTCTTGTTCGGCTTGGAGTTGCGACGGTAGATCAGTGCCATCTTGCCGATGACCTGGACCAGTTCGCAGCTGCCGTTCTGGCAGAGTTCGTCGATCAGCGCGCGACGGTCGTCGCGTTCGGTGATGCGGAACTGTACCTTGATCAGTTCATGATCGTTGAGCGCGCGCTCAAGCTCGGCCATCACGCCTTCCGACAGACCGTTTTCAGCAACGGTCAATACGGGTTTCAGGTGATGCCCGATAGATTTGAACTGCTTTTTCTGCTCCTGAGAGAGCGCCATAATCTGACCCCTGGGAAAAAAGGCGGATATTCTACCCGAGTTTCGGTTATACCGGGATGCCGCTCAGACGAGGTAATACGTGGCCCGTTCCAAGACTAGCCATCGCTGGCTGAAAGAACATTTCGACGATCCGTACGTGAAGATGGCACAGCGTGACGGTTATCGCTCGCGCGCCAGCTACAAGCTGCTGGAAATCCAGGAGAAGGATCGCATCCTGCGTCCGGGCATGACCGTGGTCGACCTCGGCGCCGCGCCGGGTGGCTGGTCCCAGGTCACCAGTCGGGTGATCGGCGACAAGGGCACCCTGATCGCCTCGGACATCCTGCCGATGGACAGTATCCCGGATGTCACCTTCATCCAGGGTGACTTCACCGAGGATGAGGTCTTCGCCCAATTGCTCCAGGCTATCGGAGAAAATCCGGTAGACCTTGTGATTTCGGATATGGCCCCCAATATGAGTGGATTGCCCGCCGTGGACATGCCCCGTGCCATGTTCCTCTGCGAGCTGGCTCTGGACCTGTGCACCCGTGTGCTGCGTCCGGGCGGCGATTTTCTGATCAAGATATTCCAGGGTGAGGGTTTCGACGCTTACCACAAGCAGGTTCGCGAGAACTTCGAGAAGGTGCAGATGCGCAAACCGCTGTCGTCCCGTGACCGTTCGCGGGAACAGTATCTGCTCGCACGAGGCTTTCGCGGCGCCTAGACTGGAATGAATGTGCCGGCTGCTGGTCTATAGCCCGCAGCTTTTGCTTGTGCCGGCCTCTGCCGGGGTTCATAAAGGGTTACAGACGATGCCTGCCTGGGGCAGGGGTTGTGTAGTAATTTTGGCCGGAAGGAGTCTGGCCGTCGTGCGAAGCGGTTTCCAGGGCGGAGCCGGCTTCAGAGGGTAGTCAATTGAACGACATGGCAAAGAACCTGATCCTGTGGCTGATCATCGCGGCGGTACTGGTCACCGTGATGAACAACTTCTCCAGCCCGAGCGAGCCGCAGACGCTCAATTACTCGGACTTCATCCAGCAGGTGAAGGAAGGCAAGGTCGAGCGCGTAACCGTCGACGGCTACGTCATCACTGGCAAGCGCCAGGATGGTGACACCTTCAAGACCATCCGCCCGGCGATCCAGGACAATGGCCTGATCGGCGACCTGGTCAACAACAACGTCGTTGTCGAAGGCAAGCAGCCCGAGCAGCAGAGCATCTGGACCCAGCTCCTGGTAGCGAGTTTCCCGATCCTGGTGATCATTGCCGTCTTCATGTTCTTTATGCGCCAGATGCAGGGCGGCGGCGGTGGCCGCGGCGGCCCGATGAGCTTCGGCAAGAGCAAGGCCCGCCTGTTGTCGGAAGATCAGGTGAAGACCACCTTCGCCGACGTCGCCGGTTGCGACGAGGCCAAGGAAGAGGTCAGTGAACTGGTGGAATTCCTCCGCGATCCGGGCAAGTTCCAGCGCCTGGGCGGCCGTATCCCGCGCGGCGTGCTGATGGTCGGCCCGCCCGGTACCGGTAAAACCCTGCTCGCCAAGGCCATTGCCGGCGAAGCCAAGGTGCCGTTCTTCACCATTTCCGGTTCGGACTTCGTGGAAATGTTCGTCGGCGTGGGTGCCTCGCGCGTTCGCGATATGTTCGACCAGGCCAAAAAGCACGCACCCTGCATCATCTTCATCGACGAGATCGACGCCGTCGGCCGCCATCGTGGCGCCGGCCTGGGCGGTGGTCACGACGAACGCGAACAGACCCTCAACCAGTTGCTGGTGGAGATGGACGGCTTCGAGATGAATGACGGCATCATCGTCATCGCCGCGACCAACCGTCCGGACGTGCTCGACCCGGCGCTGCTGCGTCCGGGCCGCTTCGACCGTCAGGTAGTGGTCGGCCTGCCGGATATCCGCGGTCGCGAGCAGATCCTCAAGGTCCATATGCGCAAGGTTCCGCTGGGCGACAACGTCGATCCGGCCGTGATCGCGCGCGGTACCCCAGGCTTCTCCGGTGCCGACCTGGCCAACCTGGTCAATGAGGCCTCGCTGTTCGCCGCCCGCGCCAACAAGCGCATCGTCGACATGCGCGAGTTCGAGCTGGCCAAGGACAAGATCATGATGGGCGCCGAGCGCAAGACCATGGTCATGTCCGAGAAGGAGAAGAAGAACACCGCGTTCCACGAGGCCGGCCACGCCATCGTTGGTCGCCTGGTTCCGGAACACGACCCGGTCTACAAGGTCTCCATCATTCCGCGCGGTCGTGCCCTGGGCGTGACCATGTTCCTGCCGGAAGAGGACCGCTACAGCCTGTCCAAGCGCGCCCTGGAAAGTCAGATCTGCTCGCTGTTCGGCGGCCGTATCGCCGAAGAGATGACCCTGGGCTTCGAAGGTGTCACCACAGGTGCTTCCAACGACATCATGCGTGCCACTCAGTTGTCGCGGAACATGGTGACCAAGTGGGGCCTGTCGGAGAAGCTCGGTCCGCTGATGTACGCGGAAGAAGAGGGCGAGGTCTTCCTTGGTCGTAGCGCCGGTGGCCAGCACTCGAATATCTCGGGTGAGACTGCCAAGCTGATCGATCAGGAAGTGCGCCGCATCATCGATGACTGCTACGGCACCGCCAAGCGCCTGCTGGAAGAGAACCGCGACAAACTCGACATGATGGCTGACGCGCTGATGAAGTACGAAACTATCGACGCCGATCAGATCGACGACATCATGGCTGGCCGCACTCCGCGCGAGCCGCGCGACTGGCAGGGTGGCAACTCCGGTTCCTCCGGCAACGCCGCCTCGCCACGCGACGAAGGTCGCCAGGAAAACCCGATTGGCGGGCCCGCCGGCGAACACTGAGAGCACTGAATGAGTTCGTTGCACCACCTGACCCGGTTGCTTTGCGGCAACCGGGTTCTTGATTTATCGCGCCCACATGTCATGGGCATCCTCAATGTCACCCCGGATTCCTTCTCCGATGGCGGTCGTTTCAATCGGCTGGACGTGGCGCTACGCCACGCGGCGGAGATGGTCGAAGCTGGCGCCACACTGATCGATGTCGGCGGCGAATCGACCCGGCCGGGTGCGCGGGTTGTATCCCCCACCGAAGAGCTGGAGCGCGTGGCTCCGGTCGTGGAGGCCATCGCCCGCGAGCTGGATGTGGTGATTTCAGTGGATACCTCCACCCCTGCGGTGATGCGGGAGACGGCGCGGCTTGGCGCCGGATTGATCAATGACGTTCGCTCGCTGCAGCGCGATGGGGCCCTGGATGCTGCGGTCGATACCGGGTTGCCGGTGTGCCTTATGCACATGCGCGGCGAGCCGGGGAACATGCAGGACGACCCGCACTATCCGGACATCCTCCAGGAAGTGTTGGGCTTCCTGGGGGGGCGCATCGAGGTATGCGAAGCGGTGGGCATTGCCCGGGAGCGGATCATCGTCGATCCTGGCTTCGGTTTCGCCAAGACCCAGGATCACAACCTCAGTCTGTTCCGGCAGATGGAGCGGTTGATGGCGCTGGGCTGTCCGATGCTGGTCGGGGTGTCCCGCAAGAGCATGGTCGGCCGCGCGCTCGGTCGAGAGGTCGAGGGGCGCCTTTACGGAAGTCTCGCGCTGGCAGCGCTGGCGGTGGCCAAGGGTGCCAGCATTATCCGGGTCCATGATGTCGCCGAGACCGTGGACGTGGTTCGAATGATTCACGCAGTGGAAAGTGCAAGAGAAGAGGGGATGCCCGCATGAGCAGGAAGTATTTCGGCACCGATGGTATTCGCGGTCGTGTCGGCACGCCGCCGATCACGCCGGATTTCGTGCTCAAGTTGGGCTGGGCCGTCGGCATGGCGTTCCGTCAGCAGGGCAAGTGCCGTGTACTGGTGGGCAAGGACACCCGGATTTCCGGCTACATGTTCGAGTCCGCGCTGGAGGCGGGGCTGTCCGCAGCCGGTGCTGATGTGATGCTGCTCGGTCCTATGCCGACCCCGGGGATCGCCTACCTGACGCGAACCTTCCATGCTGAAGCCGGTATCGTCATCAGTGCATCGCATAACCCTCACGACGATAATGGCATCAAGTTCTTCTCCGGCCAGGGCACCAAGCTCCCGGATGAGGTGGAGCTGGTCATCGAGGAGTTGCTCGACACCCCGATGACTGTGGTCGAATCGGCGCGACTGGGCAAGGTGTCGCGCATCAACGATGCGGCCGGTCGCTATATCGAGTTCTGCAAGAGCAGCGTGCCGTCCAATACCGATTTTGCCGGGCTGCGCATCGTGGTCGATTGCGCCCATGGCGCGACTTACAAGATTGCCCCGAGCGTGTTCCGCGAACTGGGCGCCGAGGTGTCGGTGATTGGTGTGCAGCCCAACGGTCTGAACATCAATGAGCAGTGCGGTTCGACCCACATCGACGCGCTGCAGGAGGCCGTACTGGCCGAGCAGGCCGACATTGGCATCGCCTTCGATGGTGATGGTGACCGTGTGATGATGGTGGATCACACCGGTGCGGTGGTCGATGGCGACGAGATCCTCTTCCTGATCGCCCGTGACATGCTTGATCGCGGCAAGCTGCATGGCGGCGTGGTTGGCACCCTGATGAGCAACCTGGGGTTGGAGCTGGCATTGCAGGAACTGAATATTCCGTTCGTGCGCGCGAAGGTCGGCGACCGTTATGTGATGTCCGAGCTGCTGGCCCGTAACTGGCAGTTGGGCGGCGAGAATTCCGGCCATGTCGTATGCTGCCAGCATACGACCACTGGCGATGCCATCATTGCGGCCCTTCAGGTGCTGATGGCGTTGAAGGCGCGGGGCCAGAATCTGGCCGAGGCGCGCATGGGTATCCGCAAGTGTCCGCAGGTGCTGATCAATGTGCGATTTGCCGGCGGCGATGTTGACCCGCTGGAGCACCCGGCAGTCAAGGAGGCCTGCGCCAAGGTCACCGACGAAATGGCCGGCCGCGGGCGTGTATTGTTGCGCAAGTCCGGCACCGAGCCGCTGGTGCGGGTGATGGTCGAAGGTGACGAAGAGAGCCGGGTGCGGGCATATGCCGAGCAGTTGGCGAAGGTCGTGACTGAGGTATGTGCTTGATTTCTCTTGTCAGTTCTAAAACTGTCGAGTAATATCTGCGCCCACTTTGCTCAGCGAGGTACAGCATGCGTCGACCCCTGGTGGCCGGTAATTGGAAAATGCACGGTACCCGCTCCAGTGTGACGGAGCTGATCAAAGGCCTGCGGCAACTGGCTCTTCCCACGGGTGTCGATGTGGCGGTTTTCCCGCCTTGTCTGTACATCAATCAGGTCAAGCATGGCCTGGAAGGTAAGGCAATTGCCGTTGGTGCGCAGAATTGCGCGGTTGAGCCGATGCAGGGCGCCCTCACGGGCGAGGTCGCAGCCAGTCAGTTGGCTGATGCGAGCTGCTCCCTGGTGCTGGTCGGTCACTCCGAGCGTCGCCTGATTCTGGGTGAGAGCGATGGTGTGATCAGTCGCAAGTTTGCGGCGGTTCAATCGTGTGGCCTGGTTCCGATCCTGTGCGTGGGTGAGACCCGCGAGCAGCGTGAGGCGGGCAAGACTCTTGAGGTTGTCGGGCGCCAGTTGGGCTCGGTAATCGAAGATCTCGGTGTCGGGGCTTTTTCCCGTGCCGTTGTGGCTTACGAGCCGGTGTGGGCGATTGGGACGGGGCTGACTGCTTCTCCTGAACAGGCCCAGGAAGTACATGCGGCGATTCGTGCGCAGATCTCGGCGGAAAACGCAGAGGTGGCACGCGGCCTTCGTCTCCTGTACGGCGGCAGTGTCAAGGCCGCCAACGCTGTCGAGCTTTTCGGCATGCCGGATATCGATGGGGGGCTCATTGGTGGAGCTTCCCTGAATGCGGATGAGTTCGGTGCGATCTGTCGCGCCGCAGGAAACTGAAGATGCTGGAAACAGTTGTAATCGTGATTCACCTGCTGATGGCGCTGGGTCTGGTTGTGCTGGTCCTGCTTCAGCACGGCAAGGGTGCCGACGCTGGTGCGTCGTTCGGTGCAGGTGCTTCGGCCACCGTTTTCGGTAGTCAAGGTTCTGCTACCTTCCTGAGCCGTTTTACTGGTATACTCGCTGCAGTTTTTTTCATTACCAGCTTGGGTTTAGCGTATTTTGCTAAAGAAAAAGCTGATATGATTCGTCATGCCGGGCTACCTGATCCGGTGGTGATGGAGAAAAAGCAGGAAAAGGCTCCGGCAGCTAACGATGTGCCGGGCGCGCAAGGGCAGCAACAAGCTCCTGCGACTGGTAACAGCGATGTTCCGGCGGCTCCTGAGCAGAAGTAAGCAGGCAAGAGTTTTTGCCGAGGTGGTGGAATTGGTAGACACGCTACCTTGAGGTGGTAGTGGCCATAGGCTGTAGGGGTTCGAGTCCCCTCCTCGGTACCATATACGAAAGGCCCGCTGTGCGGGCCTTTTCGTTCCGGAGTTTCGGTTGACCTTCAAGGGGCTCAACCGTATAATTTCGCACCAGCTTTGACGCGGGATGGAGCAGTCTGGTAGCTCGTCGGGCTCATAACCCGAAGGTCGTAGGTTCAAATCCTGCTCCCGCAACCAGTTTGGCAGAGCCCCTTTTCAGGGGCTTTTTGCTAGCTGGACAGTCCGTGCCGCCAGGTCAGGGCGGTCCTTAAGGGATGGGCGTTTCGCCCATTTTTTATTTCTACAGCATACGCGAGGCGATCAGGTGTCGAGCAAGCTAGAACAGTTGCAGGCCTTGTTGGCCCCTGTAGTAGAAGCGCTCGGCTATGAGTGCTGGGGCCTGGAGTTCATTTCCCAAGGTCGCCATTCCCTGCTCCGGGTTTATATCGATCGTGCGGAAGGCATCTTGATCGATGACTGCGAGATCGTCAGTCGTCAGGTCAGCGGCATTCTGGACGTGGAAGACCCGATCAGTGGCGAGTACACCTTGGAAGTGTCGTCGCCCGGCATGGACCGGCCTCTCTTTACGCTTGAACAGTTCGCCCGCTATGTCGGCGAGCAGGTAAAGATCAAGCTGCGTACGCCCTTCGAAAGGCGGCGCAATTTCCAGGGCATTCTCCGTGGTGTGGAGGAGCAGGATGTGGTGGTCCTGGTGGACGACCATGAATACCTGCTGCCGGTCGACTCGATCGACAAGGCCAACATCATTCCCCGATTTGAGTGAGCCGCCAGAGCGCGGATTCCAATGGATTGAAAGGCGAGGCGTACGATGAGCAAAGAAGTACTGCTGGTTGTTGAGTCGGTATCCAACGAGAAGGGTGTACCGCCTGGCGTGATTTTCGAAGCGCTGGAGCTGGCCCTGGCAACTGCGACCAAAAAGCGTTTCGAAGACGAGGTTGACCTGCGCGTGGAAATCAACCGCGCCAACGGCAACTACGAAACCTTCCGTCGCTGGACCATCGTCGAGGACGAGGATTACTCCAATCCGGCATCGGAACTGACTGTCGAAGACGTGCAGGAAGAGCACCCCGGCATGAAGGCCGGCGAGGTCATCGAAGAGAAGATCGAGTCCATCGAGTTCGGTCGTATCGCCGCCCAGACCGCCAAGCAGGTCATCGTGCAGAAGGTCCGCGAGGCCGAGCGCGCCCAGGTGGTCGACGCCTACCGCGAGAAGGTCAACGAGATCATCTCCGGCACTGTCAAGAAGGTCACCCGCGACAACGTGATCGTCGACCTGGGCAACAACGCCGAAGCGCTGCTGGCCCGCGACCAGATCATCCCGCGTGAAACCTTCCGCGTCGGCACCCGCGTGCGTGCCCTGCTCAAGGAAATCCGCAGCGAGAACCGTGGCCCGCAGCTGGTCCTGTCGCGTACCGCGCCGGAAATGCTGATCGAGCTGTTCCGCATCGAAGTGCCGGAAATCGCCGAGCAGCTGATCGATGTGATGGCCGCCGCCCGTGACCCGGGTTCGCGCGCCAAGATTGCCGTCCGCTCCAAGGACAAGCGTATCGATCCGCAGGGCGCCTGCATCGGTATGCGTGGTTCCCGCGTCCAGGCCGTTTCCGGCGAACTGGGCGGCGAGCGTGTGGACATCGTCCTGTGGGACGACAACCCCGCACAGTTCGTGATCAATGCCATGGCTCCGGCCGAAGTGGCAGCGATCATCGTCGACGAAGATACCCACACCATGGATATCGCCGTCGCTGAAGACAACCTGGCCCAGGCTATCGGGCGCAGCGGTCAGAACGTACGACTGGCCAGCCAACTCACCGGCTGGACCCTGAACGTGATGACCGAGGCCGATATCCAGGCCAAACAGCAGGCTGAGACTGGCGACATCCTGCAGCGTTTCGTCGATGAGCTGGATGTCGACGAGGAACTGGCCCAGGTACTGGTGGAAGAAGGTTTCACTACCCTGGAAGAAATCGCCTACGTACCGATGGAAGAGATGCTCAGCATCGACGGCTTCGACGAGGACATCGTCAATGAGCTGCGCTCGCGCGCCAAGGATCGCCTGCTGACCAAAGCCATCGCCACCGAAGAGAAACTTGCCGACGCACAACCGGCCGAAGACCTGCTCAGCCTCGATGGTATGACCAAAGAGCTGGCGGTGGATCTGGCGCTGCGTGGCGTAACCACCCGTGAAGATCTGGCCGAGCAATCGATTGACGATCTGCTCGACATCGACGGCATGGACGAAGAGCGTGCCGGCAAGTTGATCATGGCCGCCCGGGCCCATTGGTTCGAGTAAGCATTCGCGGCCTGAGGAGAGAAGTGCATGACGCAAGTCACGGTGAAAGAACTGGCCAAGACGGTCGATACGCCGGTGGAGCGCCTGCTGCAGCAGATGCGCGAAGCGGGTCTCCCACATAGCAATGCCGAACAGGTAGTGACCGACAGCGAGAAGCAAGCGCTGCTCGCCCACCTGAAAGGCAGCCACGGTGAGCGCGCGGAAGAGCCGCGCAAGATCACCCTGCAACGCAAGACCACCTCGACCATCAGGGTCGCTGGCAGCAAGACCGTCAGCGTTGAGGTGCGCAAGAAGAAAACCTACGTCAAGCGTAGCCCTGACGAGCTCGAAGCCGACCGCCAGCGCGAGCTGGAAGAGCAGCGTGCAGCCGAAGAGGCTGTTCGTCTGAAGGCTGAGGAAGAGGCTCGCCAGCGCGCCGCCGAGGAAGAGGCCCGCCGTCAGGCGGACGCCGCTCGCCAGGCTGCTACCGCTGCGCCTGCCGCCGCTGCTCCGGCTGCTGCCGAAGTGCCGCGCGCTGCGGCTCCTGTTGCTGCGCCGGCTGCCCCGGCCGCTGCCGCTCCTGCTGCGGACGATCGCAAGAAGGAAGAGCCGCGCCGCGCGCCCAAGCGTGACGACGAGGACGAGCGCCGTGATCGCAAGCATGCCCAGCATCGCCCGTCGATCAAGGAAAAGGAAAAGACCACTGCGCCGCGCGTCGTGCGCAGTGGTGGCGACGACGACGACAGCTTTGGCCGTCGTGGCGGTGGCCGCGGCAAGGGCAAGCTGAAGAAGCGTAACCAGCACGGGTTCCAGAGCCCGACAGGACCGATTGTGCGTGAAGTGAATATCGGCGAAACCATCACTGTGGGCGACCTGGCTGCCCAGATGTCGGTGAAGGGTGCCGAGGTCGTCAAGTTCATGTTCAAGATGGGCACCCCGGTGACCATCAACCAGGTACTCGATCAGGAAACCGCCCAGCTGATCGCCGAAGAGCTCGGCCACAAGGTCAAGCTGGTCAGCGAGAACGCCCTGGAAGAGCAACTCGCCGAGTCGCTGAAATTCGAAGGCGAAGCCGTTTCCCGCGCGCCGGTTGTGACTGTCATGGGTCACGTCGACCACGGCAAGACCTCCCTGCTCGACTACATCCGTCGTGCCAAGGTGGCAGCTGGCGAAGCCGGCGGCATCACCCAGCACATCGGCGCCTACCACGTGGAAACCGACCGCGGCATGGTCACCTTCCTCGACACCCCCGGCCACGCTGCGTTCACCGCGATGCGTGCGCGTGGTGCCCAGGCGACCGACATCGTCATCCTCGTGGTGGCAGCGGACGACGGCGTGATGCCGCAGACCCAGGAAGCTGTGCAGCACGCGAAAGCGGCTGGCGTGCCGATCGTGGTTGCGGTTAACAAGATCGACAAGCCGGACGCCAACCCGGACAACATCAAGAACGGCCTGGCCGCTCTGGACGTGATCCCGGAAGAGTGGGGCGGCGATGCTCCCTTCGTCCACGTATCCGCCAAGATGGGTACCGGCGTCGATGAGCTGCTCGAAGCCGTTCTGCTGCAAGCTGAAGTACTCGAACTCAAAGCCACTCCGTCGGCCCCGGGCCGTGGCGTGGTAGTCGAGTCGCGTCTGGACAAGGGCCGTGGCCCGGTAGCCACCGTGCTGGTCCAGGACGGCACCCTGCGTCAGGGCGACATGGTCCTGGTCGGCGTCAACTACGGCCGCGTCCGTGCGATGCTCGACGAGAACGGCAAGCCGATCAAGGAAGCTGGTCCGTCCATTCCGGTCGAGATCCTCGGCCTGGATGGCACCCCGGATGCCGGTGATGAGATGACCGTGGTCGCCGACGAGAAGAAGGCCCGCGAAGTCGCTCTGTTCCGTCAGGGCAAGTTCCGCGAAGTGAAACTGGCTCGTGCCCACGCCGGCAAGCTGGAAAACATCTTCGAGAACATGGGCCAGGAAGAGAAGAAGACCCTCAACATCGTCCTCAAGTCCGATGTCCGTGGATCGCTGGAGGCCCTGCAGGGCTCGCTCGGCGGCCTGGGCAACGACGAAGTGCAGGTTCGCGTGGTCGGTGGCGGCGTCGGTGGTATCACCGAATCCGATGCCAACCTGGCGCTGGCCTCCAACGCGGTGCTGTTCGGCTTCAACGTCCGTGCTGACGCTGGTGCGCGCAAGATCGTCGAGTCCGAAGGCCTCGACATGCGTTACTACAACGTGATCTACGACATCATCGAAGACGTCAAGAAGGCCCTGACCGGCATGCTCGGCAGCGATGTTCGCGAGAACATCCTGGGCATCGCCGAAGTGCGTGACGTGTTCCGTTCGCCGAAGTTCGGCGCGGTCGCCGGCTGCATGGTCACCGAGGGTCTGGTGCACCGCAACCGTCCGATCCGTGTACTGCGCGACGACGTGGTCATCTTCGAAGGCGAGCTGGAATCCCTGCGTCGCTTCAAGGATGACGTCTCCGAAGTGCGTGCCGGCATGGAATGCGGTATCGGCGTGAAGAGCTATAACGACGTCCGCGTCGGCGACAAGATCGAAGTGTTCGAGAAGGTCGAAGTCGCTCGTACTCTGTAAGGGTATTCGAGCGTGAACGCAGCGCCCGGGCCGGCTAATCAGCTGTCCCGGGCGTTTGCCGCTTTCAGACCCGGCGCCTCGCGGCTCGGGTAAGCAGGTTAGAGAAATGGCCAAAGAGTACAGCCGTACCCAGCGTATCGGCGACCAGATGCAGCGCGAACTCGCGCTGCTGATCCAGCGTGAAATCAAGGACCCCCGTCTGGGCCTGGTGACCATCACCGGCGTCGACGTGGCGCGTGATCTGTCCCATGCCAAGGTGTACGTCACCGTGATGGGCCAGGACGACAACGTCGAAGTGGTGAAGCAGAACACCAGCATCCTCAACGATGCGGCGGGTTTCCTGCGTATGCAGCTGGGCAAGGCGATGAAGCTGCGTACTGTTCCGCAGTTGCACTTCAGTTATGACGCCAGCATCCGTCGTGGTGCGGAACTGTCGGCGCTGATCGAGCGAGCGGTGGCGGAAGATCGTCGCCACGGCGGCGATTCCGAGGAGTAACGCGTGGCCCAGGTGAAACGCATTCGCCGTGCGGTCAACGGTGTGCTGATTCTCGACAAGCCGCGTGGCATGAGCTCCAACCAGGCCCTGCAGAAGGTGCGCTGGCTGCTCAACGCCGAGAAGGCCGGCCACACCGGCAGCCTCGACCCGCTGGCCACCGGCGTGCTGCCGCTGTGTTTCGGCGAAGCGACCAAGTTCTCCCAGTACCTGCTCGACGCCGACAAGGCGTACGAGACCGTGGCCCAACTGGGCGTCACCACCACCACCGGCGATGCCGAGGGCGAGGTGGTCGAGCAGCGTGAGGTTACCGTTGGTCGGGAGGCTATCGAGGCCCTGCTGCCGCGCTTCCGTGGCGACATAGAGCAGGTGCCGCCGATGTACTCGGCCCTGAAGAAGGACGGTCAGCCGCTGTACAAGCTGGCCCGTGCAGGAGAGGTAGTGGAGCGCGAGGCGCGTTCTGTTACTATTGCGCGCCTGGAAATGCTCGCGTTCGAGTCGCCGTGCGCGACCCTGGCCGTTTCCTGCAGCAAGGGCACCTACATTCGTACCCTGGTCGAAGACCTCGGCCGCGAACTCGGTTGTGGCGCACACGTCGCCGCCCTGCGCCGGACCCAGGCAGGTCCCTTTCAGCTGAACCAGTCGGTGACGCTGGATGAGCTCGAGAAAGCCCATGCCGAGGGTGGCAACGAAGCCCTCGACCGCTTCCTGCTGCCGGTGGATGCCGGCCTGGAGCACTGGCCGCTGCTGCAGTTGTCCGAGCACAGCGCCTATTACTGGCTGCATGGTCAGCCGGTACGCGCCCCCGATATGCCGAAGTTCGGCATGCTGCGGGTGCAGGATCATGAGGGCCGCTTCATCGGTATCGGTGAAGTGGTCGAAGACGGGCGCCTGGCGCCGCGTCGACTGATTCGGTCCTAAGACCGAAACCGAGGGTGGCTGTCAGCAGGCACGGTCACTCCTCTTACTATGAACACAGGGAGAAGTCCCTGGCCTGTTACCTCAGAGGAAGCCCCATCATGGCACTGAGCGTCCAAGAAAAAGCCCAGATCGTTAACGAGTACAAGCAAGCTGAAGGCGACACCGGTTCCCCGGAAGTGCAGGTTGCACTGCTGTCCGCCAACATCAACAAGCTGCAGGACCACTTCAAGGCCAACGGCAAAGACCACCACTCCCGTCGTGGCCTGATCCGTATGGTTAACCAGCGTCGTAAGCTGCTGGACTACCTGAAGGGCAAGGATACCTCTCGTTACAGCGCCCTGATCGGTCGCCTGGGCCTGCGTCGCTAAGACGGCAAGCCTGAAGTGGGAAGCTGGGAGTCCGGGGTCGATGAGTGGTGTATACCGCTCATCGGCTCTGGCTCCCGGCTTTCTCGCTTTTATAGGGAATGAATTCGGGTCCGACTCCCGGCATTTCCACAATTTCCCCCAAGGCAACTAAAGAGAAGGTAGAGAAACCGTGAACCCGGTAATCAAGAAATTCCAGTTCGGTCAGTCGACCGTAACCCTCGAGACTGGCCGCATCGCGCGCCAGGCCACCGGTGCTGTCCTGGTCACCATGGACGACGTCACCGTGCTGTGTACCGTTGTCGGTGCCAAGCAGGCCGACCCGAGCAAAGGCTTCTTCCCGCTCTCCGTTCACTACCAGGAGAAGACCTACGCAGCCGGCCGCATCCCCGGTGGTTTCTTCAAGCGTGAAGGCCGTCCTTCCGAGAAGGAAACCCTGACCTCGCGCCTGATCGACCGCCCGATCCGCCCGCTGTTCCCGGAAGGCTTCATGAACGAAGTGCAGGTTGTCTGCACCGTCGTTTCCACCAACAAGAAGTCCGATCCGGACATCGCTGCCATGATCGGCACCTCCGCCGCCCTGGCGATCTCCGGCATTCCGTTCGCCGGCCCGATCGGTGCTGCCCGCGTTGGCTTCCACCCGGAAATCGGCTACATCCTCAACCCGACCTACGAGCAGCAGCAGAGCTCCAGCCTCGACATGGTCGTGGCCGGTACCTCCGACGCCGTGCTGATGGTTGAATCCGAAGCCGACGAGCTGACCGAAGACCAGATGCTGGGCGCCGTTCTGTACGCCCACGAAGAATTCCAGGCGGTCATCCGTGCCGTTGCCGAACTGGCAACCGAAGCCGGCAAGCCGAGCTGGAACTGGACCGCGCCGGTCGAGAACACCACCCTGGTCAACACCATCAAGGCCGAGTTCGGTGCTGCCATCTCCGAGGCCTACACCGTTACCGTCAAACAGGACCGTTACGCGGCCCTGGACGCCCTGCGCGAGCAGATCGTCGCCAAGTTCGCCGGCGAAGGCGAAGGCCAGTACTCCGCAGGTGAAGTCAAAGAAGTCTTCGGCCTGCTGGAATACCGCACCGTTCGCGAAAACATCGTCAACGGCAAGCCGCGTATCGACGGCCGCGACACCCGCACCGTTCGCCCGCTGAAGATCGAAGTCGGCGTACTGGGCAAGACCCACGGTTCGGCGCTGTTCACCCGTGGCGAAACTCAGGCTCTGGTCGTTGCCACCCTCGGCACCGCCCGTGACGCCCAGCTGCTGGACACCCTCGAAGGCGAGCGCAAAGACCCCTTCATGCTGCACTACAACTTCCCGCCGTTCTCGGTAGGCGAGTGTGGCCGTATGGGCAGCGCGGGCCGTCGTGAAATCGGCCACGGCCGTCTGGCACGCCGCAGCGTTGCTGCCATGCTGCCGACCCAGGACGAATTCCCCTACACCATCCGCGTCGTTTCCGAGATCACCGAATCCAACGGTTCCAGCTCCATGGCTTCGGTCTGCGGTGCTTCCCTGGCTCTGATGGACGCTGGTGTTCCGGTCAAGGCACCGGTTGCCGGTATCGCCATGGGCCTGGTGAAGGAAGGTGACAAGTTCGCCATCCTGACCGACATCCTGGGTGACGAAGACCACCTGGGCGACATGGACTTCAAGGTTGCCGGTACCGACAAGGGCGTTACCGCCCTGCAGATGGACATCAAGATCAACGGCATCACCGAAGAGATCATGGAGATCGCCCTGGGCCAGGCCCTGGAAGCTCGCCTGAACATCCTCGGCCAGATGAACCAGATCATCGCCGCTCCGCGCGCCGAGCTGTCGGAAAACGCTCCGACCATGATCCAGATGAAGATCGACACCGACAAGATCCGCGACGTCATCGGCAAGGGCGGCGCCACCATTCGCAGCATCTGCGAAGAGACCAAGGCCTCGATCGACATCGAGGACGATGGCAGCGTGAAGATCTACGGCGAAACCAAGGAAGCTGCCGAGGCCGCCAAGCAGCGCGTCCTGGGTATCACCGCGGAAGCCGAGATCGGCAAGATCTACGTCGGCAAGGTCGAGCGCATCGTGGACTTCGGTGCCTTCGTCAACATCCTGCCGGGCAAGGATGGTCTGGTGCACATCTCGCAGATCAGCGACAAGCGCATCGACAAGGTCACCGACGTTCTGCAGGAAGGCCAGGAAGTCAAAGTCCTGGTTCTCGACGTGGACAACCGGGGCCGCATCAAGCTGTCCATCAAGGACGTAGCCGCAGCAGAAGCCTCTGGCGTCTAAGCGAGCTGTGAAATGAAAGAGGGCCCCTTGCGGGCCCTCTTTTTTTGCCTTGAAAATGTGCTATTCCCCGATCTCGTTCCAAGGATGCCCCGAGATGGACAAGCGTTATTGCCATTACCACAGCGCCCAGCCTGCCACCTGGCAGTGCCTGCCGTGCGAGCGACATTACGGGGACTGCTGCGTGCCGCTGAACTCCGATTCACCGGAGTATGCCCCGGCTTGTCCGCTCTGCCGGGGCGCGCTGCGTTATCTTGGCGCCGCCAATACCGCCCAGCCATTCTGGGAGCGTCTGCCTCGATTCTTCGCCTATGGCCTGCAAAGTGGCCCTCTGGCATTTGCCGCGCTGCTGGCGTTGGCGTGCGTGTTCATGCCCAGCGTCCTGCTGCTCTGGCTGGCACTGTTCGCGGTGGCGACCAAATACCTGCACAGCGTGATCGAGGCCGCCAGTTTCGGCAGCCAGGACGCCCCGAGCCTGGTGGACGCGTTCCACCTGGACAGCCTGGGGACGTTCTTCCAGCAGTTGGCGGTGTTCGTCATTGCGCTGGTGTTGCTTTGGCTGGCGGGTGACTTCCACAGTGAGGCGATCTACTGGAGCGTCAATGTCGCGATCATGCTGGCATTGCCGGCGAGCATCATCCGGCTTTCGCTGGACAAGAGCCTCGGCTCGGCGCTGAGTCCCGCGGAAATCGGCCAGGTCATGAGCGCCATGGGGTGGCGTTACCTGATTCTCTGCGTGTTCCTGTTCATTCTCTGGCAGTCGCCCAGCTATGTCGGCTGGTTCCTGTCCCAGGGCCTGCCCAGGGTGGTGATGGTGCCGGTGGTGGCCCTGCTAAGCGGATATTTCGGCGTGGTGATGTGCGCCATGATGGGCTATGCGGTGTTCCAGTATCAGGGCGAGTTGGGCTATGTGGCGGCCGGTGACGATGCGCCGGCGGGGTTCGCCGCGCCTGAGTGGCGTCGGCGCAAGGCGTTGGCCGAGGCCGAGATCCGGGTCAAGGAAGGACAGACTGGCGCCGCGCTGGAGATACTGGTGGAGGCGCTGCGCGAAGGGGCGCAAGACCTCAAGCTCAATGAGCGCTATCACCAATTGCTGTTTTCAGTGAGCGCCCGTAGCGAGTGCCTGCAGCATCTGCCCCATTACCTGCCGTTGGCGGTCCGTCTCAATACACCCTTGGCGGTCACGGCCTTCCTCAATGCTCGCCAGCTTCAGGCGGACTACCTGCCGGAAGACCCCGTGGTGTGCGAACGCCTTGCCGAGGTGCTGCTGGAGCGGCACAAGGCGCGGGAGGCGTTGAGCCTGTTGCGTAACCTGCACAAGCGCTTCCCGGATTACCCGGGCATCCCGCGGGCCTATCTGCTGGCGGCGCGGGGATTCTCCGAGGAGCTCGGGCAGGTCGAACCGGCTCGGCAGTTGCTGGCGTTCATTCGCCAGCGCTACCCGGCCTTCGAGCAGATGAGCGAGGTGGTGCAGTTGGAGGCCGTGCTGGCGAATCTGGGCAAAAGCGCCTGAGGCACCGTCTTGCAAGTTGCATGGCAGCAAGCGGACGACTGTGCAATCTGCATAGTGCCGATTTATGTAACCAGCTGATTTGTTTGCCCTTTCATGGCTTGGAGGGGCTGGCACAGTGCTTGCGACACTCCTTATGCAACTGCCGCCAGGAGGAGGCAGCAGTCTTCACCCACCAGGAGAGACCGCCATGACACATCGCTTCAGCAAACTGGCCCTTGCCGCCGCCACCGCAACCGCCCTGAGCTTCTCGTTCGCCAACTCGGTGTTCGCCCAGCCGACGACGCTGGCTGCGAACGATACGGTTCAGAAGACCGAACAGGCGGTTTCCGACACCTGGATCACCAGCAAGGTGAAGTCCATGCTGATTGCCAACAAGGACATCAGCGCCACCAACATCAAGGTTGAAACCAACCAGGGCGTGGTTTCACTTTCCGGTAACGTCAAGACTGACGCCGAACGCCAGCTGGCCATCAAGAGCACCCAGGACATCAAAGGTGTGAGAGCGGTTTCCGCCGATGGCCTGAAATCAGTCGAATAAGTGCGCAGCCCGCACTGATCAAGGCCCTGCCCGGCTTGCCCTGGCGGGGCTTTTTCATTCACGGTGCGCGGGATGCCAGATGCTGTTGGTAGATGAGGATCTGCCGGGTCGGATCGGCGTCCGGGAAGTGCTGGCGCAGGAAGTGCGTCATCTCGGCGATGGCTCGGGCGTCCTGCCGCGGATTCAGACGCTTGGCGAGCTGCAAGGTCAGCGGTGGTAAATGCTCAGGCCGTTGCCCGGACGCTACAAGCCTGCGCCAGCAGCCCAGCGCACGCGCCGACTCATCGAGCGCGAGCAGTTTGCGCAACAGGTGCAACTGGATGGCCGGATGGATCAGCAGCTGCTGCCCACTTGCAGCGCTCTCGTCGGCCAATCGACGAACGAGGCCATCGGCCTCCTGGCCAGGGGGCAGGGCAAAAAGCTGCTTGAGCACGGCGCCCATCAATGCGCGATCCTGGCGTGCCTTGGCGACGCCGTACAGGCGTTCGATCAGCGCCAGGCGGCCTGGATAGAGCGCGAGCAGTTCGCCCCCGCGTGCCGCTGCCTGGTCAAGTGCGAAGCGGCCGATCTCTTTGTCCAGGTTGTTCAGCGCGCGCTTGAACGGGGCGTCCGGGTCTTCCTTGTCGAGGTAGGCTTGATCAAGTTTCAGCCCGCCCAGCCGGCGTGGCAGCCAGACGGCGATGAACCCCGATACCAGGCCGCCGATGTGTGCGTAGTAATTGACATGATCCGCGGCGCGCAGCAGGCCGAACAGTTCCTTGCCCAACCACAGCGGCAGAATCCACAGTGCCGGGGCGCTGAAGTAGCCGATGAGGGGGCCCAGCCAGTAGAAGAAGCGGATGCGGCGCAGTCCGTAGACGCCGATGTACATGCCCATCAATCCGGAGATTGCGCCGGAGGCGCCGACACCGGAGACCCAGGCCGGGTCCAGTGCCCACCAGAGCAGCCCTGAGCACAGCCCGGAAAATAGATAGAGGCCCAGGTACATCCAGCGGCCCAGGGCGATTTCCAGGGCGAAGCCGAAGATGAACAGGAACACCATGTTGCCGGTCAGGTGCCAGAAGTCACCGTGGAGGAACATCGAGCCAATCAGGCCCTCGACGGTGAAGCGCGCTGGTACGAAGCCGAAGCGCAGGCTGCTCAGGCGGTCCCGCGCGCCTTCCGCCTTGGTACGGGCGGCTTGCCAGGCGGCATCCTGGCTGTAGGCCGGCAGGCTGCGCAGGTCATGGCCAAATTCGAGGTCACTGAGGATGAGCCAGGCCAGTTGCTGGCGGGGCAGGGTCTCCACTGTCTGGCGCTGATCCGCCGTGATCTTTTCGCGGCGCTCCAGGGTGGCACTGAACAGCGGCCGTTCCCGGCTCAGCAGGTCCTCTTGGAGATAGACCCGAACCGCCTGCTCGCGTCGTTCGCCATCGCCACTCTGGTAGCCGAAGTAGATCAGGACATTGAGCAGTATCAGCAGCAGCGTGACGACCGGAGGTTTCTTCCAGTCCAGTGGGTGTTCAGCGGGTACGATGACCATGGGCGACCTGTCCTTGGCGCGGAAATGCCGCAGGCTAGCACTGGCGAGGGCGAGATGTCAGTTGCCGCCGCCGCGCTTGCTCTGGATGGTGGTCAGTCGATTGCCTTCGAAGCGCACGAAATACAGCATGCCGTTCCAGGGGCCGTAAATCCATTCCTCCACGGCAACCTCATTGCGCTGGCCCCAGTCGCCAATCACTTCCTTGTAACCGAGGAACGAGCGATCCACAGGAGGGCCGCAGCGATCGAGCACTTCGCTGGTGAGGTTGCCGGTGCTGATCAACTTGCTGTTGCAGCGCAGGCTGGCGGCTTCCGACTGCCCGGCGAGCAGCAGGAGTACCAGCAGCGCCGGGCATAGACTAATGCGTAGGGTCAATTGCGCTTGAACTCGATGCTCTTGAGCCGGTTGGCTTCGAAAGTGAGGATGTAGGTCGTGCCGTTGCGCGGGCCGTAGACCCATTCTTCGATGCGGTACTCGCGATTATCGTAACTGCCGAGGGAATAACCGACCTCATCGCGGTGCTCAGGCGCGCCGCATTTCTGTTCGACTTCCCAGGTGCGGTCGCCCGCGTTGACCAGAGCGCTGCCGCACCGCATGCTCTCGGCTTGCGCGGTGGCCGCGCAGAGCAGCAGCGTGCAGGCCACAAGGGCTTTCATGGTGCGAGTCCTCATTCACTGTCCAGGTGGAGCTGGGTGGCTACGTTGCCACCATTCTCCGCCTCGCCGAGGCTGACGTCGATCAGGTAGACGCGGTCATCGCTGAGGCCGCCCTTGGACACCAGATAATCCTTGATCTGCGTGGCGCGCTCCTGGCCGAGCTTGCGCAATAGCAGCTGGCTGTCACTCCAGGAGGCCAATACCGCCTGTTCCAGCTTCACTGTGCGGTCGGCCTGGCTCAAGTCCTTCCATTCATCCGGCGGTTGCTTCTTCAAGCGGGTGCGGTAGATCCCTTCCAGCAAGGCGGGTTGCACATCCTCCGGTACCTCCAGCTTGCTGGCGTCGCTGGGCACCTTCTCGCCGCGACGTTGCAGCATGCTGTAGTAGTTCTTGCGGTACTCCTCCAGCAGGCGCTTCCTGGCCAGCGGTGGGCCATCGCTGCTGGCCGCGCTGACGCCTTCGACCTCGAGCTTGAGCGCCGGGCGTTGCTTGAGCGCGTCGGTCAGTTTATCCAGGTTGGCCTGGGCATCGGAATCCAGCTCGCTGGAGCCCGGGGCGAACGTCACGCTGCCCAGATCAGGACCTTCGCCGCCGGCGAGGCCCGCGATGAATTTGAAGGGCGCCTGAACCGCGCGAATCACCAGGTTGCGCAGGGTTTGCCAGACGATGGGCATGACGCTGAACTGCGGGTTGTTCAGGTCGCCTTCCACTGGCAGTTGGATATCGATGTTGCCATTGCTGTCCTTGAGCAGGGCTACCGCCAGCTTCACCGGCAGGTCCACGGCGTCCGGGCTGTCGACTTTCTCACCCAGTTGCAGGTGCTCCACCAGCACCTTGTTCTCGGCTTTGAGCTTGCCCTGGGTGATCTGGTAGTGCAGGTCCAGGTTCAGCCGGCCCTTGCGGATGCGGTAGCCGGCGAACTTGCCGGAGTAGGGCGTCAGGGTGGTCAGTTCGACGCGCTTGAAGCTGGTGGCGATGTCCAGCTTCTCCAGCGGCGAGAAGGGGTTCAGGCTGCCTTTGATGGTGACGGGGGCGTACTTGTCGACCTTGCCCTTGATGTCCACCGTGGCCGGCTGCGGGTTGCGGTTGTCGAGGGTGCCGATTTCCCCGGTCAGTTGCTGGATGGCGGTGGCGAAGTCCGGACGCAGGGTCAGGTCGGCGAAGTTGGCCGAGCCGTTGTTCACCTTTATGCCGCCGATGTGGATGCCCATCGGCTTGCCGCCAGAGGAGCTTGCGCTGCTGGGCTTGTTGGCCGTGGCCGTGGCCGTGGCCGTGGCGGGCTGCGGGATGATCAGCTCGCTGACGTTGGTGGTACGGTCTTCGTTGATGATGAAGCGGGTGTAGGGCTCTTCGATCGACACGCTCTGAATCGCCAGGCTGTCGCCGTGGCGGTAGGCGAGGCCGTCCAGCGTGAGTTTGGTCCATTTGACGAAGTCACGGTTCTTGATGGTGTCCAGCGTGTGCAACTGGGTCACCTGAGCGCTGCCATCGATGCCGAAGGCCAGTGGCTCGGTACCCTTCAGGTCGACGTTGAGGTCGCTGGCAAGGAAACCACTGCGTAGCTCCAGGCGAATGAACGGATCGATATAGGCCTGGGCTACGCGCAGGTCGATGTCGCGGGTGGCGACTTTCAGCTTGGCGTTGACCGGGCTGAGGTTGACCTGGCCGCTGGCCTCGACCTGCCCGCGCTGGCCCAGGCCTGTCTTGAGCTTGAGTTGCAAGGGAGAGGTGAGCCGGCTGTCAAGGTTCTGCAGATCCAGGTCAAGCGGACCGATCTCCAGCGCGACCGGCTTGGCCGGCGCGCGATCGGCCAGGTGGGCCTTGTAGCCACGCAATTGGGTGTCGCGCAGCACCACGTGCCAGGCCTTTTCTGGTCCGGCGGCAGGCTTGGCAGGAGTGGTAGCTACTGCCGGAACCGGCGAATTCTGTGCAGTGGCCGGGGTGGTTTTCTCCGGCGCCTTGGTGGTGCTTGCTGCCGGCTTTTCCGTGTCAGGTGCTGTTGCCTTGGCAGCTGCGGGCTGCTCGGTGTTCTGGGCCGGCGGCACCGTTTCAGTCTGGGGAGCTGGTTCCTGCGGACGCTTGTAGGGGTGGAAGTCGGCGAACAGTTTCTGCCAGTCCAGTTGCCCGTCTTTTTCCCGCGCGGCCCAGGCTTCCAGGCCCTGGCTGTGGATCTGCCCGACCACGACTTCACGCTTGGTCAGGTCCAGGCTGGTTTCGGCGACGTCCAGGCTGGTCAGCTTGGCCAGCGGCCTGCCGTCTGGCGATTTCAGGCTGAGATCGCGCAGGTTCACGGCAGCCTTGTCGAGCAGCAGCTCAGTGCCCTTGGAAAGATCCAGATGGTAGTCGGAAGAGACGCCGAGCGTGCCGCTCTCCAGGTTCAGCGGCGTGTTGTCCCGCACGTAGGGCCACCATGCCTTGAGGGGAACGCCCTGGAGCGAGAAGTTGCCCTTGGAGGCCAGGGGCACCAGGCTCAGGTCGCCCTCCCAGTCGAGCTTTCCGCCATTGGGGCCGATCGCCACCAGATTGGCCTTGGCATCGTTGTCAGGCAGCGTGCTGAGGTGGTTCAGCTCGAAATTCATCGGGTTGAAGAGGAATTCGACCGGCTCGCTCGGGCGACTGTCGCGGAAGTGCAGGCTACCCTCGGCCAGGCGGATATGGTCGATCAGCAAGGGGAAGGGGTGGCTGGGCTCCTCCTGCGCTGGAGTGGGCTGGCTCGGCGGCAGCTTGAACAGCTGGGTCAGGTTCAACGTGCCGTTTTCGGCGAACAGCAGCTCCGTGTGCGGTGCCTCCAGCTCGACGTCGGCGAGGTGCAGGTGGCGCTTCCACAGGCTGTCGGATTCCAGGTTGACGTACAGACGCTTGAAGCGCACCTGCTCGTCGCCGCTCTGGCCCAACTGAAGTCCCCACAGGGTCAGTTCGAGACTGAACGGATTGAGCTCGATGCGCTCAAGGTGAGCCGGAACCTTTGCGTACTGGGCCAACTGCTGATTGACCACACGCAGGGCAACCCCGGGAAGGATCAGGAAGCCCAGCAGGCAGTAGAAGAGGAAAAGCAGCAACAGTGCGCCGATTGCGCGTATCAATCCTTTGGGCATGGCGGGTGTCGTTTCCGTCGTGACGTGCCGTTGAAGTATGGCACGGCTGAGCGTTTGCGATCACACGAATGCCCTACCGGGCGCTGTTTGTGCGCGAATCAGTCATTGAGGCGATGGGTGCGGGCGAACTCGACCAGGTCCACCACGCTTTCCAGGTTGAGCTTTTCCAGGATGCGGGTCTTGTAGGTGCTGACGGTCTTCTGGCTGAGGAACAGTTCCTCGGCGATGTCCTTGTTGCTCATGCCTCGCACCAGGCTGCGCAGCACGACCAACTCACGCGGGGTGAGGCTGGCGACGGGGTCGCTATGGCTGGCAATGTTGAGCGATTTCTCCGGGAAGCAGCGATAGCCGGAAACCAGCATGCGCGCTGCGTTGAGAATGGCGCTGGTGTCATTGTTTTTGCTGACGAAGCCATGCGCTCCGGCCGCCTCCACCTTGCTCGAATACAGCCGCTCGTCCTGGGAGCTGAGCACCAGCAGGCGGATGTTCTCATCGAAGATGTGGAGGCGCGCGAGCAGGTCAAGACCGTCCATGCCAGGCAGGTTGAGGTCGAGGATCACCAGATCCGGACGCTCCTTGCGCACGGCATCCAGGCCACCATGACCGTCGGCGGCTTCACGAACGACTTCGAACTGCGAATCCTGCCCGAGCAATGAGCGGATCGCCAAACGCATCGCTGGGTGATCTTCGATCAGCACGACACGCTTCTTCATATTTCACTTCCTGAGTGTGGCCATTTCGGCGAATTGAGCTTGAAGATAGACCAAATGTTCCGCGTCCCACGGAAAAATCCTAAGCTCGCGGCGAAAAGCTTGCTCGCAGTCAAGGATCGATTCCTCGCTGTGGAGCGCGGGAGCAGAGACTTGCCGGACATGGGGAACTCTGCCTATGAAGGTCCGGGTCCGCGCAGCGGAGGTAAGCCCATGCGCCGACGGGCCCGGTGCAGCGAGCCGTTGCGCACGGCCCAACGCAACAGTGGCACGCTGCGCCTGACACTGGAGCGGATCAGCTGCCGCTGCACAGTGCCCAGGCTCAGACCGAGCTGCTCGGCGGCCCACTCCGGCAGCAGATCGACGCCAGCGCGCATCATCAGGGCTCCGAAAGGCCTGGCCAGGAAGCTGGGGGCCGGCGCGTTGAACAGTACCTGCACGACTTCCCGGGTACGCTCGTCGTAGCGCAACTGCGGACGGACACTCTGCAGGTAGTCAGCCACCTGCTGGCGCGAACGAGGTACGTTGCGCGCGCCCAGGCGCTCGGCTATCAGGGCGATCTCGTCGTAGTAGCGGTCCTGCTCTTGCCCGGACAATTCCGGGTTCAGATAGCGCAGGTGAGAGGCGAGGAAGCTGCTGACTTCGGCCACATGGACCCAGGTGAGCAGGTCAGGATCGTTGGCCGAATAGTGGGTGCCATCGGGGAGCGTCCCATGAACGTTGTCATGGATGTGCCGTACGCGCTCGATGAGTCTGTCCGCATCCGCCCGCGAACCATAGGTGGTGGCGGAGATGAATTGCCCGGTGCGGCGCAGGCGGCCGAGCATGTCGGTGCGGAAGTTGGAGTGATCCCAGACGCCGCCCAGGGCGCCGGGGTGCAGCATCTGCAGGAGCAAGGCGGTGATGCCGCCGATCAGCATCGAGCTGAAATCGCCGTGGACTTTCCAGCAGATCGAGTCCGGACCGAACAGGCCCGGATCACCCTTGGGCGACTCGAAGTCGACCCCGCCCAGGGCAAGGCCGGTCAGGCTGAGCACCTGGCTTTCGATATGGCGGCGAACGGTTTCCATTGCGGCGAACAGGCCTCGGGGCAAGGACGTCAGGTCAGTAGGTTATACCTAACGGCTTGCGCCCGGGGCCAGCAGCAGGATCAACGATTCAGGCGGTTGTCGATGAGCCCCTGCACCACGCTCGGGTCGGCCAGTGTGGAGGTGTCACCGAGGTTCTCCAGTTCGTTACAGGCGATCTTGCGCAGGATGCGTCGCATGATCTTGCCCGAGCGGGTCTTGGGCAGGCCTGGCGCCCACTGGATCATCTCCGGCTTGGCGAAGCTGCCGATTTCCTTGCTCACCAGCCCCAGCAGCTCCTGCTTGAGCGCATCGCTGGGCTGGATGCCATTCATCGGTGTGACGAAGGCGTAGATCCCCTGGCCCTTGAGGTCGTGCGGATAGCCCACCACCGCGGCCTCGGCCACCGAGTCGTGCAGCACCAGCGCGCTTTCCACCTCGGCGGTGCCGATGCGGTGGCCGGATACGTTGATCACATCATCCACGCGGCCGGTGATCCAGTAGTAGCCGTCCTCGTCGCGGCGCGCGCCGTCGCCGGTGAAGTAGTAGCCGGGGTAGGGCTTGAAGTAGGTGTCGATCATCCGCTGGTGGTCGCCATAGACGCTGCGGATCTGGCTCGGCCAGCTGGCCTTGATGGCCAGGACGCCAGAGCCGGGACCTTCGATTTCCTTGCCCTGCTCATCGAGCAGAACCGGCTGTACGCCGAAGAACGGTCGGGTCGCCGAGCCGGGTTTGAGTGCAGTGGCTCCCGGCAGCGGAGTGATCAGGATGCAGCCGGTCTCGGTCTGCCACCAGGTATCGACGATGGGGCAGCGTGTTTCGCCGACCACGTGGTAGTACCACTCCCAGGCTTCCGGGTTGATCGGCTCGCCCACCGAGCCGAGCAGCCGCAGGCTGCTGCGCGAGGTCTTCCTGACCGGCTCCTCGCCTTCGCGCATCAGCGCGCGGATGGCGGTGGGGGCGGTGTAGAAAATGTTCACCTGGTGCTTGTCGATCACCTGCCAGAAGCGCGAGGCGTCCGGGTAGTTCGGCACGCCCTCGAACATCAGGGTGGTGGCGCCGTTGGCCAGCGGGCCGTAGACGATGTAGCTGTGGCCGGTGACCCAGCCCACGTCCGCAGTGCACCAGTAGATGTCGCCGTCGTGGTAGTCGAACACGTACTTGTGGGTCATCGCCGCGCCCAGCAGGTAGCCGCCGGTGGTGTGCAGCACGCCCTTGGGTTTTCCGGTGGAGCCGGAGGTGTAGAGGATGAACAGCGGGTCTTCCGCGTCCATCGGCTCCGGCGCGCAGTCTTCGCTGGCGCCGCGCAGGGCCTCGTGGTACCAGATGTCGCGACCTTCGACCCAGGGAATCTCGCCCTGGGTGCGCTCGACCACGACCACGCTGGAAACGTTCGGGCAGTCCTGCAGGGCCGTCTCTACGTTCTTCTTCAGCGGCACGTATTTGCCGCCGCGCACGCCTTCGTCTGCGGTGATCACGACGCGGCAGTCGGCATCGAGGATGCGGTCGCGCAGGGCATCGGGGGAGAAACCGCCGAACACCACCGAATGGATTGCGCCGATCCGCGCACAGGCCAGCATCGCGTAGGCGGCCTCGGGGATCATCGGCATGTAGATGCACACCCGATCGCCTTTTTCCACGCCACGGCTCTTGAGCACGTTGGCCAGGCGGCAGACATGGCTGTACAGCTTGCGGTAGGTGATGTGCGCGGATTCGGTCGGGTTGTCGCCTTCCCAGATGATCGCAATCTGTTCGCCACGGGTCTCCAGATGGCGGTCGATGCAGTTGTAGGTGACATTGAGCTGGCCACCCTTGAACCAGCTCGCCTGGCCGCGGGCGAGGTCGCCGTGGTGGACCGAGTTCCAGGGTTTGAACCAGTCGAGGAAGGCCTTGGCCTGTTCGCCCCAGAAGGCTTCCGGTTGGTCCACCGACTGCCGGTACAGGCGCTGGTAGGCGTCGTTGTCGAGGTAGGCACGCTGGCGTACGGCCTCCGGAACGGGGTGAAGGCTGATCTCGTACATGGGGAATCCTTGTTGTTGTGTGAGGCGAGATGCCCACAAGGGTGCATCCAAGGCCTGGCGGGTTCAAGGGTTGAGCATGCAGTTTCGACGCGCCTGCGCGACGGATCGTTCAGGCGAGGTGTACTCCAGTTGAGCGGTGACCAGTTGGCGCGTGGACTGGCCATAGCGGCAGGCGATGTCGTCGAGTGTGTGTTCCAGGCTCTGCACGGCATTGCCGACGGGCAAGGGGAGCCTGGGCAGGCCCTGCATAGCGTCCGGGAGGAACACCAGGCCGCTGGCACTGGAGACGGGCTCCGCAGCTTTGACCAGCACCTCGGTGCGGAAGGTGCGTGCCCAGGCATCCACGTGCATCGCCAGGCTCACTTCGTCGAAGCCTGCCGGCAGCGGCAGGGCGAAGCGCTCGTGGCGCCAGAGTGCGAGGTAGTTGCCGGCGGCAGTCAGATAGCCCTCGGCACCGAGCGTGAAACGTTGGCTGTCGTGCCGGGGCGACCAGTCCGCCACCCCAAGGTCCTGCGCCAGCGCGGCTGCCCTGGCCGTTCCGGCAATGGCCTCCACCAGTGCCAGGGAGGCCGGCAACGCGGCGGTGACGCCGGAGGTGCTCATGACCTTGGCGTCGATCACGTAGCGACGGTTTTCCTGCCAATGGACGTCGGGAAAGTCGTTAAGCCGCTGGTTGCGCGAATACCAGTGTCCGGTGGCTCGTCGACCCTTTAGCAGGCCGGCGTGAGCGAGCACCAGCACGCCGTCGCAGATGCCGATGACGGTGGCGCCCTTCGCCGCCTGGTCCCGGATGAAGGCAAGCAGCGCGGCGTCTTCGCTGTCATGCACGGCGGGGACGATCAGGTAGTCGGCGCCCTGTGGGTAACGCTTGCTGAAGGCTTCCACGGTGGCCTGCGGTTGGAGCTTCAGCGCCGGCATCAAGTGCACCGTGCCCGGGTCTGTCGATAACGCCAATACCTCGGCCGCGCCGGAGCGGCGCAGGACGCCCAGTGGCACGACGTAGTCCACCAGTTCGGTCATGCGGTTCTGGGCGATGACGGCGATTACCGGGCGCTCATGGCCCGGGCGTGGCTGGTAGTGGGGAAGGGCTTCCTCTGCTGCAGGAAGGTCAGTGCTCAAGAACAGCAGGATCAGCGAAAGCAGGGTGGCTCGCATGGCGATCTCCGAGATGGGATTTCCAGCCTGCCGGCTGCCCGACTGTCACTTCTGACGTTGATGGGTGAATATCTGCCAGTCGCTCTCCACGAGATTCTCCGATGGGTGCCCCACATCGAGTACTTCTGCTGGTCTTCCCCGACTTCCAGTTGCTGGATGCCACTGGCCCGGCGGATGTATTCGCCTCGGTCGATGAGCATCTGTCGCCTTCGGTCAGGCCGGCGTATCGACTGGAAGCGGTTTCGCCGGCCGGCGGGCTGGTTCGATCCAGTACTGGTCTGGAGCTGGCCGCCCGACCATTACCGGAACCGGCGGAGGTGGCGGGCTGCACATTGCTGGTCGTTGGCGGTCACGGTGTGCAGGCAGCGATGCAGCAGGGCGGGATTGCCCGCTGGCTGGCGCAGGCCGCGCCCCTCGCTGCGCGTTGCGCATCGGTGTGTACGGGTGCATTCCTGCTGGCGCAGGCCGGATTGCTGGAGCGAAAGCCAGTGGTCACTCACTGGCGTTACGCGGAGTTGCTGCAGCGGCTGTTCCCCGGGCTAGAGGTGTTACCCGACGCATTGTTCGTTCGCGACGACAAGTTCTACAGCTCCGCGGGTGTTACCGCCGGCATGGACCTGTGCCTGAGCCTGGTGGAGGAAGATCACGGCCGTGAACTGTCCCTGCGCGTTGCCCGCGGACTGGTGATGTACCTGCGGCGTCCCGGCGGGCAGCGTCAATTCAGCGCGGAACTGCTTGCACAGCAGGCTCCGGCGGGTGGCCAGATGGAGCAACTGGTGAAATGGCTCCACGAGCGGCTGGCGCAGGTAGTGGGCGTGGAGGAGATGGCGGCACACCTGGCGATGTCATCGCGCACCCTGCACCGGCATTGCCAGGTGGAAATGGGCATGACGCCGGCCAAGCTGTTGTTGCAGCTGCGTCTGGAGAAAGCCAGCCAGTTGCTGGACAACGGGGAGTCATCGCTCAAGCGGGTGGCGCAACACACGGGATTCGGCAGCGAGTACAACCTGCGGCGCGCCTTCGTGCAGGCGCTGGGTGTGACGCCGGGAGAGTATCGGCAGCGCTTCTGCCGGTAGTCAGGGATCAGGCGGCCTGGACGGATGCGCGCTGGCGCATCCGTCCGCATCGCCATCAGCCGCGGTGACGGCCGCGGAAGAAGTCGATCAGGCCCTGGGTGGAGCCGTCTTCTGCGCAACTTTCCTCGCTGCCGACCAGACGACCGTAGACTGCCTTGCCCAGCTCCTTGCCCAGCTCCACACCCCATTGGTCGAAGGCGTTGATGCCCCAGAGGATGCTCTGCACATAGACCTTGTGCTCGTACATGGCGATCAGCGCGCCCAGGCGACGGGCACTGATGCGCTCCAGCACCAGAGTGTTGCTCGGACGATTGCCCGGAATCACCTTGTGTGGTGCCAGACGCTGCACTTCCGCCTCGTCCAGGCCCTTGGCGCGCAGTTCGGCCTCGGCTTCGGCGCGGCTCTTGCCGATCATCAAGGCCTGGCTCTGCGACAGACAGTTCGCGTAGAGCCATTGGTGGTGGTCGGCCACCGGGTTGTAGCTGGAAACGGGGACAATGAAGTCCGCCGGAATCAAATGAGTGCCCTGATGCAGCAGCTGGTGGTAGGCGTGTTGGCCGTTGCAGCCGACGCCGCCCCAGATCACCGGGCCGGTACCGGCGGAAACCGGGGTGCCGTCCTGACGCACACTCTTGCCGTTGGACTCCATGTCCAGCTGCTGCAGGTGGTCGGTGATGTTCCGCAAGTAGTAGTCGTAAGGCAGGATCGCGTGGCTGCGAGCGCCCCAGAAGTCGCCATACCAGACCCCGAGCAGGCCCAACAGCACGGGAATGTTGCGCTCGAAGGGGGCGGTGAGGAAGTGCTGGTCCATGCTATAGGCGCCGGACAGCAGTTCCTTGAAGTTGTTGATCCCCACCGACATGGCGATCGGCAGGCCGATGGCCGACCACAGCGAATAGCGGCCGCCGACCCAGTCCCACATGGGGAAGACGTTTTCCGGACGGATGCCAAAGGCGGCGGCCGCCTCCTTATTGCTGGAGACCGCGATGAAATGGCGGTACAGCTCCGACTCGCTGCCGCCCTGAGCCAGGTACCAGGCACGGGCGGCCTGTGCGTTCTTCAGGGTTTCCAGGGTGCTGAAGGACTTGGACGAGACGATGAACAGCGTGGTCTCGGCATTGAGCTTGGCTGTCATCTCGCGGAATTCGCTGCCGTCGATGTTCGCCAGGTAGTGGCAACGTACGCCTTTCTGGGCGAAGGGCAGCAGCGCCTCGGAAACCAGCTGCGGGCCGAGGAAGGAGCCGCCGATGCCGATGTTCACCACGTCGGTGATGGGCTTCTCGGTGTAGCCGCGCCACAGGCCGTTGTGCACGGCGGAGACCAGCTCGGTCATCTGGTGCAGCACGCGGTGCACCTCGGGCATCACATCCTTGCCATCCACCAGCACCTTGTCGCCGATGGGGCGGCGCAGCGCGGTATGCAGTACCGGGCGGCGCTCGGAGGCGTTGATCACGTCACCACGGAACATCGACTGGATGGCTTCGCCCAGCTTGGCCTCTTCCGCGAGCTTCACCAGCAGGTCGAGGGTGTCCTGGCGGATCAGGTTCTTCGAGAAATCCAGGAACAGGCCGCAGGCGCTGAGGGAGAAACGCTTGAATCGCTCCGGGTCCTGGGCGAAGGCTTCGCGCATGGTGAAGCTCTGCAGTTCCTGACGGTGGGCGGCCAATGCCTGCCAGCTCGCCAGTCGAGTGGCATCCAGGGGAGTGAGATGGTGTTCCATGACGTACCTTCGGGGGTGTGACGTGCGTGTTTTGAGCCTGTGCTCTCGACCTTGAAAGAAGCCCGGTGGTTCCGGGATTTTCTGGGTCAGGCAAGCTGAACCGGGATGGCGTTGCTGGTATGGCTGAGTTCGTTGCCGGGCGCCATGTACAGCATGCGCGGCTTATATCCCTCAAGCTCTGCGTCGCTGAATTGAGCGTACGCACAGATGATCACCCGGTCACCCATCTTGGCCTTGTGGGCGGCGGCGCCATTGACCGAAATCATTCGCGAACCTTCCTCGCCACGGATGGCGTAGGTGGTGAAGCGTTCGCCGTTGTCGACGTTGTAGATCTGGATCTGTTCATACTCGCGGATGCCCGCGAGATCGAGCCATTCGCCGTCGATGGCGCAGGAGCCTTCATAGTCGAGCACGGCGTGAGTGACTTCAGCGCGGTGCAGTTTGGCTTTGAGCATGATGCTCTGCATGGCGTGGCTCCTCTTTTTCTGGGGACGGGAGTGCGGTGCGAGTATGCCCGAGCGCCGAAAGTCGCTCAAGGCCGCGGCTGGTGCGGCCTTGAGCGACTTTCGGCAGTCGTGCGGGGAGTCAGTCGATGTGGAAGGCCAGGTTGTCGATCAGTCGGGTGGTGCCGAGGAAGGCGGCGACCAGGATAACCAACTGATGATCGTCTGCCGTGGCGGGACGCAGCCCGGCGGATTCGCGGATTTCCAGGTAATCGATGCGCAGGCCGGCCTGCTCGATCTGCTGGTGTCCTTCCGCGAGTAGTGCGGGGAAGTCGCGTTCGCCCTGGCGGATACGCTCGGCCAGTTGCTTGAGCGTGCGCTGCAGGACTGGGGCAATGGCACGCTGGTCATCGGTGAGGTAGCCATTGCGCGAGGACAGTGCCAGGCCGTCTTCGGCACGCACGGTAGGCTCGCCGAAGATCTGGATTGGCAGGTTCAGGTCGCGCACCAGCTTGCGGATCACGGCCAGCTGCTGGAAGTCCTTTTCGCCGAACAGCGCCATGTCCGGCTGAACCATATTGAACAGCTTGCACACCACCGTGGCGACGCCGTCGAAATGGCCCGGACGGCTACCGCCGCACAGGCCTTCGGAAACGCCGGTCACGTGCAGTCGGGTCTGGTCGTCCATGCCGTCGGGATACATCTCCTCGACGGTCGGCGCGAACAGCAGGTGGCAGCCGGCGTTCAGCAGCTTCTCCTGGTCCGCGGCGAGGGTACGCGGGTACTTGTCCAGGTCTTCGCTGGGGCCGAACTGCAGCGGGTTGACGAAGATGCTGGCGACGACGAAATCGGCGCGCTGGCTGGCCTTGGTCACCAGGGCGGCATGGCCGGCATGCAGGTTGCCCATGGTCGGGACCAGGGCAATGCGCTTGCCTTCACCGCGAGCGCGGGCCACCGCGGCGCGCAGCTCGCGGACTGTCTTTACCGTGTTCATGAGGCGAATCCGTGTTCCGGGCCGGGGAAGGAGCCGTCTTTCACGGCCTTGACGTAGGCGGCCATGGCCGATGCGATATCCGGTTGGCCCTCCATGAAGTTCTTCACGAACTTCGGCGAGCGGCCGGTCAGCGAAAGCCCGAGCATGTCGTGCATCACCAGGACCTGGCCGTCGGTGCCAGCACCGGCACCGATGCCGATCACCGGAATCTTCACCGCTTCGCTGATTTCCTGGGCCAGCGCCGAAGGAACGCATTCCAACAGCAGCATGGCGGCGCCGGCCTGCTCCAGGGCAATGGCGTCGGCGCGCAGTTGGCGGGCCTGGTTTTCCTGGCGGCCCTGGACCTTGAAACCACCGAACAGGTTGACCGATTGTGGGGTCAGGCCCAGGTGGGCGCATACCGGGATGCCGAGCTGGGCCAGGCGCACGATGGGCTCGGCGAGCCAGGCGCCGCCTTCGAGCTTGACCATGTGGGCGCCGGCCTGCATGACCGTTACCGAGTCGCGCAGCAGGCGGTCCAGGGAGGTACCCGATTCGAACGGCAGGTCGGTGAGGATCAGAGCACCCTTGTTGCCGCGCTTCACGGCGGCGGTGTGGTAGGCCATGTCCTCGATGGTGACCGGGAGCGTGCTGTCGTGTCCTTGCAGCACCATGCCCAGGGAGTCACCGATCAGCAGCACTTCGGCGCCGGCCTGGCTGGCAACGTGCGCGAAAGTAGCGTCATAGGCAGTCAGCATCGCGATCTTTTCGCCGCTTTGCTTGAGACCTTGCAGGGTGGTCAGGGTGACATCAGGCATGAAAGTGTCCTCAGTTCTGCGCCGGGCAGGGGCAAACGGGCACCTATAGTCCGGATGGGGCGGACCGAAGTCAATTGCAGGTGTTACCGGACTGTTACGGCGTTACTGCCACTGCACCCCACATGGGGCGCAGGATGCCTCAGGAGAGCCGCTCCAGGCCGGAGAACGGACAGGCGGCGAGCAGGTCGGGCAGCGTCTGGCCATTGGGCAGCTGCAACTGCGGGGCGAGGTCCGCCAATGGATAGAGCACGAAGGCGCGGGCGTGCATGTGGTAATGCGGTACACGCAGGCGCGGCTCGTCGATCAGGCGGTCGCCGAACAGCAGGATATCGAGGTCCAGCGTGCGCGGGCCCCAGCGCTCATCCTTGCGTACGCGTCCCTGTTCCAGTTCGATGGCCTGCAGGGCGTCGAGCAGCGCCAGCGGCGCCAGCTCGGTATCCAGCGCCGCCACGGCATTGACGTAGCGCGGTTGGTCCGGCGGGCCCAACGGGTCACTCGCATAGAGGGGAGAGATGCCGGCGAGCGTAGTCGCCGGCAGCTGCTGCAGGGTCCTCAGCGCCGCTTCGAGTTGCTGACGCGGCTCGGCAAGGTTGCTGCCGAGTCCGATGTAGACGCGCTCGCTCATTCGTTACCGGCGCCTTCACCGCCGTTACGCGGCCCACGGCGACGGCGATTGGCGCCGCCACGACGGCGCTTGCGCGGCGCGCCGCTGCTTTCTTCCTGGCTGGAGAGATCGCGGATCATCCCGCGGCGTTCGCCATCGCTGGCATCCTGGTAGTCGGTCCACCAGTCGCCCAGGCCGCCGGTTTCCTCGCCGGCGCTCTCGCGCAGCAGGAGGAAGTCGTAGCCGGCGCGGAAACGCGGGTTTTCCAGCAGCAGGTCGGCCTTCTTGCCCTGGCGGCGTGGCAGGCGTTCCTGCATGTCCCAGATCTCGCGGATCGGGATGGTGAAACGCTTGGGTACCGCGGTGCGCTTGCACTGCTCGATGATCAGCTCGTGGGCGGCTTCCTGAATCGCAGGGATCGGCGGCATGCCGCGCTCCTGCAGCTTCAGTGCGCGCGCGGGCAGGGCGGGCCAGAGCAGCGCGGCGAACAGGAAGGCCGGGGTAACCGGCTTGCCCATGCGGATGCGTTCGTCGGTGTTGGCCAGGGCCTGGCGCATCAGCTTGCCGGCGTATTCCGGGTCCGCTTTCAGCGCCTTGGCGCTGGCTGGGAACAGCGGTGCGAACAGGTCGTACTCGTTGAGCAGCTCGAAGGTTCGCTCGGCCTTGCCGCTCAGGAACAGCTTGAGTACTTCATCGAACAGGCGCGCGGACGGGATTTCATTGAGCAGGTGCGCCAGGCGGCGGATCGGCGCGGCGCTGTGCTTCTCGATCTCGAAGTCCAGCTTGGCGGCGAAGCGTACGGCTCGCAGCATGCGCACCGGGTCTTCGAGGTAACGCTGCTCGGGATCGCCGATCAGGCGCACCAGGCGGTTGCGGATGTCATGCACGCCGTGGGCGTAATCGAGGATGCGCTCGCCGGTGACATCGAAATACAGGGCGTTGATGGTGAAGTCGCGGCGCTGGGCGTCATCTTCCAGCGTGCCATAGACGTTGTCGCGCAGGATGCGGCCGGCCTCGTTGCGCGAGGCCTGGGCGCTGTCGCCGTCGTCATCGGTCTGCGGGTGGTTGGCACGGAAGGTTGCGACCTCGATGATCTCGCGGCCGAAGTGAACGTGGACCAGCTTGAAGCGGCGACCGATCACCCGTGCGTTGCGGAACTCGGCGCGGACCTGTTCTGGCGTTGCGCTGGTGGCGACGTCGAAGTCCTTCGGCGCGATGCCCAGCAGCGGATCACGTACGCCACCGCCGACGATGTAAGCCTGGTAGCCGGCCTTGGTCAGGCGCTCCACGACATTCACCGCGTTCCTGCTGAACTGATCCCGCCGCAGAGAATGCTGATGGTTGCCGATGACTTCCGGGGTAGTGCGGACGGCGCGCGGACGGCGCAGTGGGGATCGGATGGACTGGATCAGCTTTTTCAGCATGTGTGCACTATCGGGGAATGAATGTAGGGTAGCCAATGCAGGTTCCGGTCAGCCCCGTGGTCTGGGCTTTTTGAGCGGATGCCGGACGTATTCTGCTGCCTGGAAACAAATGGCAGTAAATCGAGTGCCGTCTGCGCCGCGGCGATTCTAGCATCGTGGGGTGGGATGATGAAGAAAAGAGGGAAAAAGGACTTGCGGGGAGAAGGGGATAGAGTGTAGCGAA
Source organism: Pseudomonas sp. SCB32 (assembly GCF_009189165.1). NCBI lineage: Bacteria > Pseudomonadati > Pseudomonadota > Gammaproteobacteria > Pseudomonadales > Pseudomonadaceae > Pseudomonas > Pseudomonas sp. SCB32. The sequence continues at coordinate 5,253,577 of NZ_CP045118.1, read as the reverse complement.
AGCTACTGGGGGAGCCGAGGCTCCCCCCCAAATAGGTGCGTGCTTTGTTTTTATTATGATGCCGGGCTTGTTGTTTTTGTTTGTTGACCCGTCCCTCGAAGCCAGTTGCTTCGGGGATGCTCCCCATGAGGGGATCCAATAGCAAACGGATTGCTTTGGTCGCTGAGTAAGCGATGATCTTGCGATCCAACCAGTCCTCGTGCTGCCTTCAAGCAGTTTTATTCTTCTCTGACTGGTTGCGGGACTGGTCCCGACGGCTACTCTTCTCCAAAAGAATCAGTTAGCTGCGCCTCCGCGATTTTGTTTTTGTTGTGCTGGAGTCGTTTCGTCTTGTTCTTATTTTGAGTTGTCGTGCTTGTTATTGTTGTTGTGCCAATAACAAAGCAGATGCCGTGCCAACTTTTGCAAATCCTTATTTTTCAAGGGTTTGCGAGGATTGCCCCCAGAGCGGCAGGCACAAAAAAGCCGGGTTCCCGTTACCGATGAACCCGGCTTTTGTTACGGAGCATGTCTCCGGTAACAGTGTGAAACGTCCTACGAGTCGGCCGATGCACCGGATTTGCGGCGCGGGATGCCCAGGCGCTGGCGACGTTCCCACAGGCATTTGCGACTGATGCCCAGCTTGCGGGCCAGCTCGGTTTCGGTCATGTGATCCTGGTGCTCGAGGACGAAATGCTGGAAGTAGTCTTCCAGCGAAAGATCCTCGGTGGGCTCGTGGTTGCTGGCGTTGCCGTTGGTCGGGCGAGCCTCGAGATCCTCCACGAAGTCGTCTTCCAGATCGTCCAGCTCGATGTCGATGCCCAGCAGGTCGGCGGGAATCTCCTGTCCTTCGCTGAGAATCACTGCGCGCTCGATGGCGTTCTCCAGCTCGCGCACGTTACCCGGCCATGGGTAGTGGCGGATGGCCTGTTCAGCCTCGTGGGAGAAGCTCAATGCTGGGCGCCCCATCTGGGAGCACTGCCGCGCCAGGAAGGCGCGTGCGATCTCCATTACGTCCACGCCACGCTCACGCAGGGGCGGCAGCTTCAGCGAGATGACGTGCAGGCGGTAATAAAGGTCTTCACGGAACTGCCCGGTCTTGGCCAGCATCTTCAGGTCGCGGTGGGTTGCCGCGATCAGGCGCACATCCACCTTCTGCGACTGCACCGAGCCAACCCGGCGGATTTCGCCTTCCTGCAGCACGCGTAGCAGGCGCGCCTGGGCTTCCAGCGGCAGCTCGCCGATCTCGTCGAGGAACAGGGTGCCGCCGTCGGCGGCTTCCACCAGGCCCGCGCGGCCGGCGCTGGCGCCGGTGAACGCGCCCTTCTCGTGGCCGAACAGTTCGGACTCGATCAGGGTTTCCGGGATCGCCGCGCAGTTCACCGAGATCAGCGGAGCCTTGGTGCGCTTGGACAGGTTGTGCAGGGCGCGGGCGACCAGTTCCTTGCCGGTACCGGACTCACCCTGGATCAGCACATTGGAATCGGTGGGCGCGACCTTGCGGATCTTGGTGTAGAGCTCCTGCATGGGAGGGCAGGAGCCGATGATGCCGATCTCGCCATCCGCCGGGGCGGTGTTACCCGCACTGCTACGTTCGGCCGCCTTGGCGTTACCGCGGGCTTCGGCGGGAGCATTACGGTTTTCCTGGCGATCCTTGAGGATGCGCGCCACGGCCTGGAGCATTTCGTCGTGGTCGAAGGGCTTGGCGATGTAGTCCACCGCGCCCATCTTCATCGAGTCGACCGCCGAGCGCAGGCTGGCGTAGCTGGTCATGATCAGCACCGGGGTGCCCTGGGCCAGCTTGATCAGTTCGGTGCCCGGCGCGCCTGGCAGGCGCAGATCGCTGACGATCATGTCGAACGTCGGGATGCTGTAACGCTCCTGGGCCTCCTGCACCGAGCCAGCTTCGCTGACCTGATACTGGTTCCGCTCGAGCAGCCGTCGCAGGGCGGAACGGATGATGGTTTCGTCTTCGACGATGAGGATATGTGCCATGTATTCAGCTCTCTCGACGTGCTCGTTTACTGCTCGGCCGTCGGGCCAGGATGCCGCGGCAAAGTAACGCTGATGCGGGTGCCGCATTCGCGTTCGGGGTCAGCCGGGCTGTCTATGGTGATTTGCCCATAATGCTCTTCCACGATCGAATAGACCAGCGCGAGGCCCAGACCGGTCCCCTTGCCGGGGTCCTTGGTCGTGAAGAAAGGCTCGAACAGGCGCTCGATGATCGACTTGGGAATTCCGCTGCCTTCGTCCTCGACGATCAGGTCGATGGTCTGCTCCGACGCTTCGGTGCGTACCCGGATCGCGCCGTTGGGTGGCGAGGCGTCGCGGGCGTTGGAGAGCAGGTTGATCAGGACCTGGGCCAGACGCTGGGAGTCGCCTTCGACCCAGTGTGCCGGATCGCACAGGTTGAAGAACTGCACGTCGACGCTGCGCCGGTTCAGCGACAGCAGGCCGATGGCTTCCTGGGCGACGTCGGCCAGGCACACCGGCTCGGCGGCCACCTGCTTGCCGCCGGCATGGGCGAAGCTCATCAGTGATTGCACGATGCGCGACACGCGCTTGGTCTGCTCGAGGATCTGTCCGCTGATTTCGGTCAGCTCGCTGTCGCCTTCGCGCTCTTCGCGCAGGTTCTGCGCAAGGCAGGCAATGCCGGTGATCGGGTTGCCGATCTCGTGGGCGACGCCGGCAGCCAGGCGGCCGATGGAGGCCAGGCGCTCGGAGTGGATCAGCTTGTCTTCCAGGGACTGGGTTTCGGTGAGGTCTTCCACCAGCAGCACCAGACCACTGTTACCGGGTGCGAGGGGCTCCTCGATCGCTGCCTTGTGCAGGTTCAGCCAGCGGGTCTGGCCCTCGATGGACAGGCGCTGCTTGTGCAGGTGCTCGTCCGGTGCATCGATGAAGCCTTCCAGCAGGCCCTTCCAGGGTTCGGGCAGGGCGGCCAGGCGCGAGCCGACCACGCGTTGTGCGCTGACTCCGGTGAGGTCCTCGATGGCGCGGTTCCACATGAGGATTTCCTGGTCCTTGGCCAGCGAGCACACACCCATCGGCAGGTCCTGCAGGGTCTGGCGGTGGTAGCGGCGCAGGGTATCCAGCTCGGCGGCGAGGCCGGTGAGCCGGGAGTGGTAGTCCTCCAGGCGGCTCTCGATGAAGTGGATGTCCTCGGTGACGTAGCTTTCGCTGCTGGCCTTGTAGGGCAGGAAGGTTTCCACCATGTCCTGCGCCACGCTCGGCCCCATCAGGCCGGAGAGGTTGGCCTCGATGCGGTCGCGCAGGCGGCGCAGGGCATAGGGGCGGCGTTCGTCGAAGGGCAGGTGCAGGTCGCGCAGGGCTTGTTCCACCTCGCGCTGCGCGGTCTTGGCACCCAGCGGCTTGGCCAGCTGGCTGGCGAACTCCTGCGGGGAAACGGCGATCAGCTCGCGGCGTTGCGGACGGCGAACGTTATCGACGGCGCAGGCTTCGGCGGCGCCTTTCTCTTCATCGCTGGCTTCGGTGAACAGTGAGACCAGGGTGAACACCAGTACGTTGGCGGCCAGCGAAGCCAGCGCCGCGAGGTGCCAGGTGGTGTCGTCGAGTACATACAGCGAATCGAGCAGCGGCACGTAGACGCTTTGCAGGTTCGCCACCAGCGGGGTGAGCATGGTCAGACCCCACACCAGCATGCCCGCCACGAGACCCGCGATGAAGCCGCGACGGTTGGCGGTCGGCCAGTAGAGCACGGCCAGCGCGCCGGGAAGGAACTGCAAGGTGGCGACGAAGGAGACAATGCCCAGGTTCGACAGGTCCTGCTCGGCGCCCAGCAGCAGGTAGAAGGCATAGCCGGCCATGATGATCGCGGCGATCAGCGCACGGCGGGTCCACTTCAGCCAGCGGTAGATGTTGCCTTCGGCCGGTGGCTGATAGAGCGGCAGCACCAAGTGGTTGAGCACCATGCCCGAGAGCGCCAGGGTCATCACGATGATCAGGCCGCTGGCGGCGGAGATGCCGCCGACGAAGGCGGTCAGCGCCAGGGCCGGGCTGTCCACCGAGATGCCCAGGCCAAGGGTGAAGTATTCCGGGTTGGTCGAGGCACCCAGGTGCAGGCCGGCCCAGAGGATCGGCGGTACCGCCAGGCTCATCGGCAGCAGGAACAGCGGCAGGCCCCAGCTTGCGCTGAGCAGCGCGCGCGGGTTGAGGTTCTCGGTGAAGGTCATGTGGAACATGTGCGGCATGACGATGGCCGAGGCGAAGAACACCAGCAGCAGCGTGCGCCATGGCCCTTCGGCCAGCGGCGTGTGCAGGGTGCTCAGGGCTTCCTGGTTCTGCAGCAGCCAGACTTCCAGACCGTCCGGCCCACCGAACACACCATAGAGGGCGAACAGGCCGATGGAGCAGAGCGCGATCAACTTCACCAGCGACTCGAAGGCGATCGCCATCACCAGCCCTTCGTGGCGCTCACGAGTGGCGATATGGCGCGCGCCGAAGAGGATGGCGAACAGCGTGATCAGCGCGCAGAAGGCCAGCGCCGCACGGTTGGGTTCGGACTCGCGGGTGAGGATGCTGATCGAGTCGGTCACCGCCTGGATCTGCAACGCCAGCATCGGCAGCACGCCAATCAGCATGAACACCGTGGTCAGCGCGCCGGCCCAGGTGCTGCGGAAGCGGAAGGCGAACAGGTCGGCCAGCGACGATAGCTGGTAGGCGCGGGTGATGCGCAGGATCGGATAGAGCAGCACCGGCGCCAGCAGGAAGGCACCGGAGACGCCCAGGTAGATCGCCAGGAAGCCGTAGCCGTACTGGTAGGCCAGCCCGACCGTGCCATAGAAGGCCCAGGCGCTGGCGTACACGCCCAGCGACAGGGTGTAGATCAGCGGGTGGCGCACCAGTCTGCGCGGCACGAAGCCGCGCTCGGTGATCCAGGCGACGCCGAAGAGAACCATCAGGTAGGAAGCGCTGATCAGGATCAGCTGGGTAAGGCTAAAGCTCGTCAGCATCGCGCTGGCTCTGCAGGATGAAGGTGACGACGATCAGGATCAGCCACAGCAGATACGGGCGGTACCAGGCGCCGTGGGGATCGATCCACCAGTCCATGATGGCCGGTGAGAACAGGTAGATGCCCACGACCAGGAGCAACACCAGTCGGTAGATGTACATGTCGTCTCTCTCTTTGTTCGGCGGGCAGGCTACCTGTGCGCACAGTCTCCGGCAAGCCGGCCGCCACTGGGGACAGGTACAAGTCTAGAGGCGTGCGTCTTCCAGCGTCAGGCTGTGGGGGATGGCATTGGCACCCCAGTGCGCGATGCCCCAGGCGAGCACTTCGCGCGGCGCGGCCTGTAGCAGGTCGGTCGGCGGATTCTGGCCCAGTGCCTTGAGCGCACGCACCAGCAGCGGGGCGGCCTGATCGGTGGCAAGCGGTGGCGAACGGTAGGACTTGCCCAGCTTGTGGCCGTCGGGCTGGATGATCAGTGGCACATGCAGGTAACGCGGTGCGGCGATGCCGAGCAGTTCCTGCAGGTAAAGCTGACGCGGGGTGTTGTCCAGCAGGTCGGCGCCGCGGACGATGTCGGTAACACCCTGCCAGGCATCGTCCAGCACTACCGCCAGTTGGTAGGCGAACAGCCCATCGCGACGGCGGATGATGAAGTCGCCGACTTCGCGCCCCAGGTGCTGGCGAAATTCGCCTTGAAGCCGGTCGCTGAAGCGATAGTCCAGCTCCGGCACGCGGATGCGGATGGCGACGTCGCCGTGCCAGTCGTGCTGGGCGTCGCGGCAGGTGCCGGGGTAGATGCCATTGCTGCCATCGAGCTGCTTGCGCGAGCAGGTACAGGCGTAGGCCAGGCCGCTGCGCAGCCATTGTTCGACCTGGGCTGCATAGGCATCACCACGCTCGCTTTGGCGCTCCACCGGGCCGTCCCATTCGAAGCCGTAGCGCTCCAGGGTTTCCAGGATGGCCGCCTGGGCGCCGGGCATCTCGCGGGGCGGGTCGAGGTCTTCCATGCGTACCAGCCAGCGTCCGCCCACGGCGCGCGCATCCAGGTAGGAGGCGACGGCGGCCACCAGTGAACCGAAGTGCAGGTAGCCACTGGGGGTGGGGGCGAAGCGTCCGACGTAGCGGGAGGCTGGCATGGTGACTCTCTAAATAAGGAACGCTGGATGGCAGCTCTCTGGAAGGCGGAAACGAAACGGGGCGCCGCAGCGCCCCGTTCGGGATCAACCAGGCTCAGGAGCCCAGCTGCTTTTCCTTGATTTCCGCCAGGGTCTTGCAGTCGATGCACAGGGTGGCGGTGGGGCGGGCTTCCAGACGGCGGATGCCGATCTCGACGCCGCAGGAATCGCACCAGCCGTAATCGTTGTCTTCGATCAGCTGCAGGGTCTCGTCGATCTTCTTGATCAGCTTGCGCTCGCGGTCGCGGGCGCGCAGTTCGAGGCTGAACTCTTCTTCCTGGCTGGCGCGGTCGGCCGGGTCCGGGAAGTTCGCCGCTTCGTCCTGCATGTGGTGCACGGTGCGGTCCACTTCTTCCATCAGCTCAACTTTCCACTTGTTGAGGATGGAGGTGAAGTGCGCGCGCATGCGATCACTCATGTACTCCTCGCCCTTGGTTTCCTGGTAGGGCTCGAAGCCACGAATCAGTTGGCTGCTCTGTTGTTTTGCTTTGGTGGGCATGGATGACCGCCTCTCACTCTCGCTAATCCTCTCGCGGATGGTCCCTCTCCGGCACTGCCGGCCCCGCGCTCGCAAGCGGGCGAACTTACCAGAACGATAACCGGGAAGCTACTCCCGGTTGTCGAGCCTGGCGCTGCCCGCCCTCGACCTGGCGACCTGGTCGCCGACCCGACAGGTGTTGCTGTCGGGTTTTATGCAAACCCCTGCACGATTTCCGCTTTTCATGAGCAAATCGTGCGTTTTCCAAGTGGATCAACCGGTCTTCGGCAGTCCACCTGTGCCGCTCGGTGGCCTGTTAGAATCGCCACCTTGTCGCAAAGTTCGGAAAACCTATGGCTACTTCCTACAGTGCACGCAGTCGCGCCATCGAACCCTTCCACGTCATGGCGCTGCTGGCACGCGCCAACGAGTTGCAGGCGGCGGGCCACGATGTCATTCACCTGGAAATCGGCGAGCCGGACTTCACCACCGCCGCGCCGATCATTGCCGCGGGCCAGGCAGCCTTGGCCAGCGGGCATACCCGCTATACCGCCGCCCGGGGCATACCGGCACTGCGCGAGGCCATCGCCAGCTTCTACGCCGAGCGCTATCGCCTGTCGATCGACCCGCAGCGTATTCTCATCACGCCCGGCGGCTCGGGTGCGCTGCTGCTCGCCAGCAGCCTGCTGGTGGACCCGGGCAAGCACTGGCTGCTGGCTGACCCGGGCTACCCGTGCAATCGCCACTTCCTGCGCCTGGTCGAAGGTGCCGCGCAGCTGGTGCCCGTGGGGCCTGAGAGTCGTTACCAGCTCACGCCCGACCTCATCGAGCGGCACTGGGATCATGACAGTGTAGGCGCTCTGGCGGCATCGCCGGCGAATCCTACGGGTACCGTATTGCACCGCGATGAACTGGCCGCGCTGTCCACCACGCTGAAGGCGCGCGGAGGCCATCTGGTCGTCGATGAGATCTACCACGGCCTGACCTATGGCACCGATGCCACCAGCGTGCTGGAAGTGGATGACGATGCCTTCGTCCTAAACAGCTTCTCCAAGTATTTCGGCATGACCGGCTGGCGACTGGGCTGGCTGGTGGCGCCGCTGGATGCCGTCGGTGAGCTGGAGAAACTGGCGCAGAACCTCTACATCAGTGCGCCGAGCATGGCCCAGCATGCCGCGCTGGCCTGCTTCGAGCCGCAGACCCTGGCGATCTTCGAGGAGCGGCGTGCCGAGTTTGCCCGCCGTCGCGACTACCTGTTGCCCGCGCTGCGGGAGCTGGGCTTCGGCATTGCGGTGGAGCCGGAAGGTGCCTTCTACCTGTATGCGGACATCAGCGCCTTCGGCGGCGACGCCTACGCGTTCTGCCAGCACTTCATCGAAACCGAGCACGTTGCCTTCACTCCGGGGGTGGACTTCGGCCGCTACCAGGCTTCGCACCATGTGCGCTTCGCCTACACCCAGAGCGTCGAGCGTCTGCAGCAGGCCGTTGAACGGATCGCCCGTGGCCTGAAAAGCTGGCGTCCCTGATGCGCTTCGAGCCGGCCCTGATCGAAGCGCGCCTGGTCAAACGCTACAAGCGCTTCCTGGCGGATATCGAGACCGCCAGCGGGGAGCGCCTGACCATCCACTGCCCGAACACCGGCTCGATGCTCAACTGCATGAGCGAAGGCTGCCGGGTGTGGTTCAGTCGCTCCAGCGACCCCAAGCGCAAGCTGCCCGGCACCTGGGAACTGGTGGAAACCCCGCAGGGCCGGCTGGCCTGCGTGAATACCGGGCGCGCCAACCGGCTGGTGGAGGAAGCACTGCTCGCCGGTACGGTGGCCGAGTTGGCCGGCTTCGATGAGCTGCGCCGAGAGGTGGCCTACGGGCAGGAAAACAGCCGCGCCGATTTTCGCCTGATGTTCGGCGGCAAGCCGGTGTACGTCGAGGTGAAGAGCGTGACCCTGGGTTTCGACGACAGCTCGGTCGCCGCCTTTCCGGATGCGGTTACCCAGCGCGGCGCCAAGCACCTGCGTGAGCTCGCGGCGCTGGCGCGCGAGGGCATGCGCGCGGTGCTGCTGTATGCGGTGAACCTGTCGGGCATCGAAGCCGTACGCCCGGCAGCGGAGATCGATCCGGCCTATGCGGCGGCGCTGGCGGATGCGCGTAACGCCGGGGTGGAAGTGCTGGCCTATGGGGCGCAGATCGACACGCAGGAAATCGGCCTCAGCCAACCGCTCAGGGTCCTGCTGTAGGCGCGGGCCCATGAGACGCTCCTACAGGTCCAGCCAGATCCCCTGCTCATCCTCGTGACAGGACAGCGACTCCAGCACATCGCCCAGGCACGGCCCCTGGATGCATTCGCCCGTCTCGATCAGGAACAACGCCCCATGGTGGCCGCACTGCAACAGTCGGCCACTGGCATCGAAGAAGTCCTCCGCATCGTTACCCAGCGGGATTTCCCGGTGTGGGCAGAGGTTGCGGTAGGCGTAGAGGCGACCTTGGCGCCGCACCACGAAAAGATTCAGGCCGGCGGCCTTGAAGCCCCGGCTCTGGCCTTCAGCCAGATCACGCGGGGAGCAGAGCAGGATCATCCGGGGTCTCCATCCAGGGCGGGCATTATCCGCGTGCGGATGGCGATACCGGAAGAGGGTGCACGTCCCTGTGCTGAAGACGGGGCAGAACAGGTTGGCCACGGCATGTCTGCCGGGCTGGGCAGGAGGCCGGGGAGGCTGTTCTCGAAGAGGGCAACGCCAGAGGTGAGCTTGCCCCGGTCGTCCAGGTCCGGCGGGCCGCAGCCGCCAGGCTTGTACGGGGGATCTCGGTTTCGTCGGTGTAATGCCGGGGCCGCATCGGAAGGCAGGCCGAGTGGCTGCTGACGCGGCCGCTGGCGACATCATACCCCAGGCTGCGTACATCGTTGACGGATTGAGGCTCGTGGTGCTGATCGGCGGACCGAAGGCGGGCGGGGGGAAACTTCCACTAAACCCTATCCGTAGACAAATCTAAATGCAAATTATTATCAATATTTGAGCCTATTGTGGCACAGTTCCTCCCTGCCGTACGACGCGGCGGGTCTCCCTGCGAACGAGGAATTCTGTGATGACTACCCCGAGCCCGACATCCCTGCCTGTTCCCGAGCTGTATCGCGCCTGGCAGGCCCTGCGCGCCGAACAGCCGCGTCTTCGCGCTCGCGATGCTGCGAAGTGCCTGGACGTGAGCGAAGCCGAGTTGATCGCCAGCCGGCTGGGTGTGGATGCCATGCGCCTGCGTCCAGACTGGGCGGCCCTGTTACCTGCGCTGGGCGAACTTGGCGAGATCATGGCGCTGACCCGCAACGAGCACTGCGTGCATGAGCGCAAGGGGCCGTACCGCGAGGTCACGGTCTCGGCCAATGGGCAGATGGGGCTGGTGGTATCCCCGGATATCGATCTGCGCCTGTTCCTCGGCGGATGGGGCAGCGTGTTCGCCATCAGCGAAGACACCGCCCACGGCACCCAGCGCAGTATCCAGGTCTTCGACCGCCAGGGCGGCGCGGTGCACAAGATATTCCTTACCGACAGAAGCGATGCGACTGCCTGGGCTCCGCTGGTGGAGCGCTTCCGCACCGATGAACAGAGCGAGCATCTGGATTTGCAGCAGCCCGCGCCGAAGGCGGCCGCGCTGGCGGATGAACAGATCGACGCGGCGGCGCTGCGCGAGGGATGGATCGCGCTGAAGGACACCCACCACTTCCATGCCCTGCTCAAGAAGCACAAGGCCGAGCGCACCCAGGCGTTGCGCCTGGCCGGTCGCGAATGGGCCGAGCCGCTGGACACTGAAGAGCTGCCGCGCCTGTTGGAGGTGGCTGGCGAGCGGCACCTGCCGATCATGATCTTCGTCGGCAACGCCCACTGCATTCAGATCCACACCGGGACGGTGGGCAGCCTGAAGTGGCTGGACGACTGGTTCAACGTCCTCGATCCGCAGTTCAACCTGCACCTGAAGACCTCCGGCGTGCGCGAGCTGTGGCGCGTGCGCAAGCCCAGCAGCGATGGCGTGATCACCAGTTGGGAAGCTTTCGATGCCGAAGGCGAGCTGGTGCTCCAGGTATTCGGTGCACGCAAACCCGGTGTGCCAGAGCTTGAAGCGTGGCGCTCGCTCGCTGAATCCTTCCCGGCGCGCTGAGGATCGATCATGACTGTACGTCCCTTGGTGATCGGCCTGTTTGCGGGCCTGTGCCTGGTGGCCTCCAGCCTGGCGGCTGAAACCCTGCCCAAGCGCTGGGTCAGTGCCGGCGGCTCCTTGAGCGAATGGGTGGTGGCCCTGGGGGGTGAGAGCAGGTTGGTCGGCGTCGATACCACCAGCCTGCATCCGGCGAGCCTTCAGGCCTTGCCGAAGATCGGCTACCAGCGCCAGTTGGCTGCTGAGGGCATCCTCGCGCTGAAGCCGGACCTGCTGCTCGGCAGCGAGGAGATGGGGCCGCCTCCGGTGCTGCAGCAACTGCTCGCGGCTGGTGTGCAGATTGAGACGCTTTCGGCCAAGCCTGATGAGCAGGCCCTGCACGAGAACCTGTTGCGCCTGGGCAAGTTGCTCGGCACACCCGAGCGCGGGGAAAAGGCGGCGGCGGACTTCAATGCGCGCGTAAAGGCCCAGGGAGTGTGGATAAAGAAGGCCCAGGCTGCACAGGCAGCGCCGGGTGTCGTACTGCTGGTCGGACACGCTGGCGGAAGCCTGTTGGTGGCGGGACAGGGCACTTCCGGTGACTGGCTGGTCCGACATGCCGGCGGTAACAACCTGGCCCCGCACGAGGGTTACAAGGCCCTGTCCACCGAGGCATTGACCGCGCTCGACCCGCAGGTAGTGGTACTGGCCGACCGCAGCCTGGATGGCGACAAGGCGCGTGCCGCGCTGATCCGACAGAACCCCGGCCTGGCGGCGACCCGAGCGGTGCGCAAGGGGCGGGTTGTGATCCTCGATCCGACGCTTCTGGTCGGTGGGCTCGGTCCGCGCATACCGGATGGATTGGCCAGTCTTTCCCGCGCCTTTTATCCTTCCGTCCAGGCCCTGAACTCGGAACGTCGTCCTTGACTCGGATCGTTGCTGCTCGACCGCTGTTCCTGCTACTCGGTTTTCTTCTATTACTGGTGGTTTGGCTGTCGCTGGCGCTTGGGCCGGTGAGCCTGCCATTGGGCGATACGCTGCGCGCGCTGGCTCGTCTGGTTGGTCTGCCGGCGTCCGCCGACGGGCTGGGGCAGGCCGAACTGATCGTTGGCCAGATCCGTCTGCCTCGCACCCTGCTCGGCATCGCCACTGGCGGGGTATTGGCACTCGCCGGTGTGGCCATGCAGGGGCTGTTCCGCAACCCGCTGGCCGACCCGGGCCTGATCGGCGTTTCCAGTGGCGCGGCGCTGGGGGCGGCGATCGCCATTGTCTTCGGCGCCAGCATCGGCGGGCTGCCGGAGGCCTTCGCGCCCTATCTGCTCTCCGCCTGCGCCTTTGCTGGTGGTCTGCTGGTGACCGCGCTGGTCCACCGCCTGGGCCGGCACAATGGGCAGACCAGTGTCTCCACCATGCTCCTCGCGGGCATCGCGCTTACTGCACTGGCCGGGGCGCTGATCGGGTTGTTCACCTACCTGGCCGACGACGCCACACTGCGCACCCTGACCTTCTGGAACCTCGGCAGCCTGAATGGCGCCAGCTACCCCAGGCTGTGGCCGTTGCTGCTGATCACCCTGCTGGTCGCCTGCTGGCTGCCGCGCCGGGTGGATGCGCTGAACGCCTTGCTGCTGGGTGAGTCCGAGGCGCGCCATCTGGGCTTCGATGTCGAACGACTGAAGATCGAGCTGATTCTTTGCACGGCGCTGGGTGTCGGTGCGGCAGTAGCGGCCGCCGGCATGATCGGCTTCATCGGCCTGGTGGTGCCACATCTGTTGCGCCTGATCGTCGGGCCCGATCACCGGGTGCTGTTACCGGCGTCCATGTTTGGCGGCGCAATCCTGCTGCTGCTCGCCGACCTGGTGGCGCGGCTGGCGCTGGCCCCTGCGGAGCTGCCGATCGGCATCGTCACCGCGTTGATCGGCGCACCGTTCTTTCTTTACCTGCTGATCCGGGGGCGTTCCTGATGTTGACGGCGGATAACCTGCTGGTGAAGCGCGGCGCGCAGACGGTCCTGCAGGGGGTGAGTCTGGCCTTGCAGCCGGGGCAGGTGCTCGGCGTGCTGGGGCCTAACGGCGCCGGCAAGAGCACCCTGCTGGGTGCGCTTAACGGTGAACTGCCGCTGGCCGGTGGTGCCGTGAGCCTCGATGGTCGTCCGCTGGGGGGCTGGCAGGGCGCCGAGCGAGCGCGCCGTCTGGCGGTGCTGCCGCAGTCCTCGACGCTGAACTTCGCTTTCACCGTCGAGACGGTGGTCGGCTTCGGGCGCCTGCCCCATGACAGTGGCCGCCAGCGTGACGGCGAGATCGTCGCGGCGGCTCTGGCGGCAGCGGACGCAACTCATCTGGCGGGGCTCAACTACCTGGCGCTCTCCGGCGGCGAACGCCAGCGCGTGCATCTGGCGCGCGTGCTGGCGCAACTCTGGCCGGGCAGCGGGGAGCAGGTGCTGTTGCTGGACGAGCCGACCTCGGCGCTCGATCCGCTGCACCAGCACACCATCCTGCAGGCGGTGCGCGAATTTGCTGATCGTGGCGTGGCGGTCCTGGTAATCCTGCATGACCTGAACCTGGCGGCGCGTTACTGTGATCGCCTGTTGTTACTGCACCAGGGGCGGCCGCATCTGCACGGCACGCCTGAAGAGGTGCTGTGCGCCGAGCCGCTGCGTGCGGTGTTCGGGCTGGACGTGCTGGTCCATCGGCATCCCGAACGTGGTCACCCACTGATCATCGCCCGTTGAATGGAGTTCCTGTGAAGTACCTGCTGCTTTCCGTGCTGGCGCTGTTGGCTGCATGCCAGAGCCACACTGCCGCGCCGCCGCTACCGGTATGGCAGAGCCCGCAGGGGCGCGAGAGTGCTGATCTGGGCGTTATTCGTGATCTGCGCAGCGGCGAGCAACTCACGCCACAGCAACTGCTCGACCGGCTGGCGACGGCGCCGCGCGTACTGGTCGGCGAGCAGCACGACAATCCGGATCACCATGCCCTGGAACTCTGGCTGGCACGTGCCCTTGCTGCGCGTCGCCCAGGCGGCAGCGTGCTGATGGAAATGATCAACCCGAACCAGCAGGCGCGGGTTGCCGCTGCCCAGGCTGCTGCGACCAAGGGTGAGGCGCCGACGGATCTGATCGGCGCACTGGCCTGGCAGCCGGGCTGGGACTGGTCGCTCTACGGTCCACTGGTGACCTGGCTGGTGAAGCAACCGGAGCCGTTGCTCTGGGCCAACCTGGATCGCAGCGAGATCATGCGCATCTATGCCGAGCAGCCCCCGCTGAAGGGCGTGCGTTCGACGACGGATGCCGTGCGCAACAGCCTGCTGGATGACATTCGCGAATCCCACTGCGACCTGCTGCCGGACAGCCAGTTGCCGGCGATGCTGGCGGTGCAGCAGCAGCGCGATCGGCGCATGGCTGAACGTCTGAAGGCGGCGCCTGGACCGGCACTGCTGATTGCTGGCGGCTTCCATGCGCGGCGCGATCTGGGTGTGCCGCTGCACCTGGAGGACCTGGGTGTGGGGGAGGGCTTGCTGGTGCTGATGCTGGCCGAGGTGGGCAGGGCGGTTACACCGGGGCAGGCGGATTACGTCTGGTACACCCCGGCGCTGCCGCCGACGGACTATTGCGCGACTCTTCGCAGGTAGCGTGTGCGGCCGATTACGGACGGGGCCTCTGGGCCCCTTTTTCATCAGTGCGACTTTTATCGCGGGCAAAAAAAGACCCGGCAAGGTGCCGGGTCGAAACCGTGATTAGCCTGATGAGGAGATAATCTGAAGAGTCCGACTGCGTGGTCTCTCGAGCTTATCTTACTGGCCTTGCGGCCAGTTGGTTAATAATAACCATTATCAATTGAGAGTCAACCTTTTTTATACTCTGCGCGTTGCGGTCGAGGTAGGGGAAATTGCCATCCTCGATGAGAAAACGCGGGCAAAAAAAGACCCGGCAAGGTGCCGGGTCTAAAACCGTGATTAGCCTGATGAGGAGATAATCTGAAGAGTCCGACTGCGTGGTCTCTTGAGCTTATCGTCTGGCCTCGCGACCAGATGACTCAATAATAATCATTATCATTTAAGGGTCAACCTCCTTTTCGAGAATTTTTCACATCTGCGAAACGGCTTTCAGAGAAACGAAAAGCCCGGCACTGGGCCGGGCTCCTGGCGAGGATTGCCGCTCAACTGGCCTGGCGTTGCACGCGCAGCTGGGTGACTTCCTTGTTCAACAGGTCGATGCGCCGGGCCATGCCTTCGATCAGGCTGTGGGCGATGCGCGGATTGCTTTGCATCAGGCTGAGGAACTGGTCCTTGGGGATGACCATCACCGTGCAGGGTTCGCTGGCGATCACCGAGGCACTGCGTTTTTCGCGGGTGAATACCGCCATGGCGCCAAAGATCTCGTCTTTCTGAACGTCGCCGACCTTCTGTCCGTCGACGAAGGCTTCCGCGTGCCCCTCGATGATGATGAACACATGCTCGGCGTCGTCACCCTGCTGGATCAGTTGGGCGCCAGCGGCGAAGTGCTGGAAACCGGTTGCGGGTCGGATCTCCGGTTGCTTCAGATGCGCCAGGGCGTCGGAGAGCAGGGCGGTGTGGCCGATCAGGTAGTGCAGGAACAGCTCCTGGCGGTGCTCGTCGTCATGGAGGTGGCGGAGCACCTCGGTGCGCGAATAGGGGATCAGACACAGCGGTTCTTCGGTGACGTAACGGCAGGGCGGCAGATCGATACCCTGGCGCAGACCGATCAGATCGCCTTCCTGGAGGTAAAACAGCGGGCGCTCGTCCACCAGGGCATGGACCAGGCCGTTCTCGATGAGAAACAGCTGCTTGCCGGGTAGCTCGGCCTCGAGATCGTCGGAGCGCTCGAGGCGGATCGGTTCGCCGCAGGGCGCCAGGCCGGCGAGCAATTGCACCGGAATTCCCTGCAGTCGGTTGATCAGTTGGTCGGCGTAGGCAGGTTGTTCACCGAGTAGGTACATGGCCGTAATTCCTTGAATGGCGGCAGTCGAGGGCGCACGAAGGGCCCTGAGACCATAAGCGGACAGGTACTTTAGCGTAAAGATTTTCCCATGGAGCTTGTGAGCTAGCTCTTGTTCCTCATGGGGAAAGTCTCAAGCTCGCCCAGGAGGGCGGCTTTGTGCGAGGGTGGAAGGTCGTTCCAGTGCACGTCGAGCAGCGCTCCTTCGATGGCGTACAGGAGCACCTTCGAGGCGCGGAAACCACGGGCCCTGACAGCGCGGTAAGCGCCAACGGCGCCCAGTCGGCGAAGGTCTGAGGCACTGTGGATACCGACGGCGTGCAGCCACTGGGCGGAGGTCTTGCCGAGATTCTTCAGGTGCAGCAGTTCGTCGTTCATCGTCGGTCCTTGCGATGCGGCACGATCGGACAGTGGGTCTAATGGGCCGTGAGCTGCTCATAGCGGCCGGATATACCAAGGCAAGTGTAGCGTGGCTTTCTGATATCGCTCTGTATGCGCGGCGGGACCTTGGAGGGCGTGGGCGCGCGGGCCGGAGTCGCCTTCCTGGCAACTCCGGCCTGCAGCAGGGTGGGGTCAGAGCCCCGGAAGGCGCTGGCGAATGCTGGCGACCAGGGCGTCCAGGCTGGCGGCGTCCGGCGTATCGACGCGCTTGCTGTGTTGCTGTTCTTCGTCGCTGAGCGACTCGCGGGCGGCTTGCTGGGCCTGGACGATTTCCAGGGTGGCGTCCGACGGGTCGTTGCCTTCGCTCTGGCGCTGGGCGAGCCAGCCGGCGATGACGCTTTCCGGCGCATGGCAGTCGAGGATGAGGAAGGGCACGCCGGTTTCCTCGGCCATTTTCCAGGCGGCCGCGCGCTGATCGCGCTTGAGGAAGGTGGCGTCCAGCACGACCGGGTAGCCGGCGCGCAGGATGTCTGATGCCAGGGCGTTGAGGCGCTGGTAGGTTGCTAGCGTGGCGTCGGCGTCATAGATGCCTTGCTGGTGCTGGCCACGTTGCTCCGCGTTCTGCTCGCCGAACTGGCGCTTGCGCTCGACGTCGGAGCGCAGGCGGATGGCGCCCAGGGCTTCCACCAGGCGCAGTGCCACCTGGCTCTTGCCGACGGCGGATACACCGACGGTCACGGCGAGGAAGCGCGATGGGATGGCACTGTAGCTTTCCGCCAGGTTGGCGTAGTTGCGGTACTGGCGCAGGGTCGCGGCCTTCTGCACGGCATCGGTCTGGTGCGCCAGGCTGAACAGGGCGATCTTGGCGCGCACCAGGGCACGGTAGGCCTTGTAGAAGTTCAGCAGTTCCAGCGACTGGTAGTCGCCGGTGTACTCCAGGTACTGGCTGACGAAGCGCCGGGACAGGCACTTCAGGCCGCGGTCTTCCAGGTCCATGGCGAGGAACGCGTAGTCGGCGGTGACGTCGGTGAAGCGGAACGGCTCGTTGAACTCGATGCAGTCGAACAGCACCACCTTGTCGTCGATGATGGCGGCGTTGCCCAGGTGGATGTCGCCGTGGCACTCGCGGATGAAGCCATTGGCCTTGCGCGACTCGAAGACACCGTGCAGGCGCTCGAAGCTGGACTCGGCCCAGGCTTCCAGGGCGTCGAGTTGCAGCAGGTCGGACTTATCCGACAGCATCGGGCGGATCTGCTCGAAGTTCTGCCGGACCGGCGCCATGCAGGCGTCCGGGGTGCCCAGCGGGTGATCGACCGGGACCTGCGGCGTGCGCTGGTGGAACTCGGCAATCTGGCGGGCCAGGCCGTCGATGTGCGGGGCGCCGAGTTCGCCCCGGGCCTGCACTTCACTGAGCAGTTGGGTCTGCGGGAACTCGCGGCAGCGGATCACGTACTCGATGGCCGGGCCTTCGCCACCCAGGCGCGGGGCGCTTTTGCTGCCGGTGATCGGCAGGACATCGAGGTACAGGCCCTCGGTGAGACGCTGGTTGAGGCGCAGCTCTTCCTCGCAGAAATGCTTGCGCGCGGCCAGGTCGGTGAAGTCGAGGAAGCCGAAGTTGACGGGCTTCTTGATCTTGTAGACGTAGGAGCCGGTGAGCAGGACCCAGGAAATGTGGGTTTCGATGACCCGGAAGCTTTCGACCGGATGAGGGTAGAGCGCCGGGTTCTGCAGCGCAGCGATCAGAGTCTGGCTCACGTTATGTCCTTGTCTGTCTATTTTCGAGAGGTGGGCATTATCGCCGCTGGGTCCTGTGGTGCAAACACCGCTTGGCAACCAATCCGTCTTGCCGAGGTCGAAGCACGGCAGCCCGGCGCATCCTCGCGCCAGTACCTGGCAAGAACCCGGATGCCGTCTGGCACGGTGTCTGTCCCCTGTGGATAAAGTACGTATAATGCGCCGCCATGACGCGTCCCCGATCTTCCAAATCCCGTAAAAAAAGCGGCAAATCGTCGCCTGCCATGCGCAAGTGGCTGGGCTGGGCTCTCAAGCTCGGTCTGGTCGGCATCGTGGTGTTGGCCGGTTTTGCCGTGTATCTCGATGCGGTTGTCCAGGAGAAGTTCTCCGGCAAGCGCTGGACCATTCCCGCCAAGGTGTATGCCCGACCGCTGGAACTGTTCGTCGGCCTGAAGCTGGGCAAGGACGACTTCCTGCGTGAGCTGGATGCACTGGGCTATCGCCGCGAAAACGCGGTGAGCGGTCCGGGTGTTGCTGCCGTTTCCAGCAACTCCGTCGATCTCAATACCCGTGGCTTCCAGTTCTATGAAGGCGCCGAGCCCGCGCAGCGGATTCGCGTGCGCTTCGCCGGCAACTCCGTTGCCGGGCTGAGCGCTGCCAATGGCTCCGATCTCGCCGTGGCGCGCATGGAACCGTTGCTGATCGGCGGCCTGTACCCGGCGCACAACGAAGACCGCATCCTGATCAAGCTGGACCAGGTGCCGCCGCACTTGATCGACACCCTGGTGGCGGTGGAAGACCGCGACTTCTGGGACCACCACGGGGTTTCCATCAAGTCGATCGCCCGCGCTGTCTGGGTCAACGCCAGTGCCGGGCAGTTGCGTCAGGGCGGCAGCACCCTGACCCAGCAGTTGGTGAAGAACTTCTTCCTGACCAATGAGCGCAGCCTGTCGCGCAAGCTCACCGAGGCCATGATGGCGGTGCTGCTGGAGCTGCATTACGACAAGCGCGAAATCCTCGAGAGCTACCTGAACGAGGTGTTCCTCGGCCAGGATGGCCAGCGCTCGGTGAACGGCTTCGGCCTCGCCAGCCAGTACTTCTTCAGCCAGCCGCTGTCGGAGCTGAAGCTGCCGCAGGTCGCGCTGCTGGTCGGCATGGTGAAAGGACCGTCCTATTACAACCCGCGCCGCAACCCGGAACGTGCGCTGGAGCGCCGCAACGTGGTGCTCGACGTGCTTGCTGAGCAGGGGGTGATTACTCCCGCCGAAGCCGCCACCGCCAAGGAGGCGCCGCTGGGGGTGACCCAGCAGGGCAGCATGTCCAATGGCTCCTACCCGGCCTTCCTCGACCTGGTGAAACGTCAGCTGCGCGAAGACTACCGGGATGAAGACCTGACCGAAGAAGGCCTGCGCATCTTCACCAGCTTCGATCCCATCCTGCAGATGAAGGCCGAGTCCGCCGTCAGCGAGACCTTCAAGCGCCTCGATGGCCGCAAGGGTGTTGCCGAAACCGAGACCGCGATGGTCGTGACCAATCCGGAGACCGGCGAGATCCAGGCGCTGATCGGTAGCCGCGATCCGCGCTTCGCCGGTTTCAACCGCGCCATCGACGCGAAGCGGCCGATCGGTTCGCTGGTCAAGCCGGCGGTCTACCTGACTGCCCTGGAACGGCCGAGCCAGTACACCCTGACCAGCTACATCCAGGACGAGCCGTTCCAGGTGAAGGGCAAGGACGGACAGATCTGGAAGCCGCAGAACTATGATCACCAGTCGCGCGGCACCATCTTCCTTTACCAGGGGCTGGCGAATTCGCTGAACCTGTCCACTGCCAAGCTCGGCCTGGACCTGGGCGTGCCGAACGTGCTGAAGACCCTGGAGCGCCTGGGTGTCTCGACGGACTGGCCGGCCTATCCGTCGATGCTGCTGGGTGCTGGTGCGTTGAGCCCGATGCAGGTGGCGACCATGTACCAGACCATTGCCAGTGGCGGCTTCAACACCCCGCTGCGGAGTATTCGAAGTGTGCTGGCATCCGATGGCCAGCCGCTCAAGCGCTATCCATTCCAGGTCCAGCAGCGCTTCGATCCGGGTGCCATCTATCTGGTGCAGAACGCCATGCAGCGCGTGATGCGCGAAGGTACCGCGCGCTCGGTCTACAACCAGCTGCCGGCGTCACTGACTCTGGCGGGCAAGACCGGCACCACCAACGATTCCCGCGACAGCTGGTTCTCCGGTTTCGGCCAGGACCTGTTGGCGGTGGTCTGGATCGGTCGCGACGACAACGGCAAGACACCGCTGACCGGCGCGACCGGTGCGCTGCAGATCTGGACCAGCTTCATGCGCAAGGCCGATCCGCTGCCCCTGGATATGCCAATGCCGGATAATGTGGTGCAGTCCTGGGTGGATCCGCACACTGGGCAGGGTACTGATGCGAACTGCCCCGGCGCGGTGCAGATGCCTTATATTCGAGGTAGCGAACCGGCCACTGGCGCCGGTTGCGGAGTCCAGGCGCCGGCCAACGAAGTCATGGACTGGGTGCGTGGCTGGCTGAACTGATGCGAGAGGTTTGGAAGTGAGAAAAGCTTGGTTTGCGGCGTCGGCGACTCTGGCGCTTCTGTCCGGTTGTGCAACCCCGCAGCACGGTGCGATCCCGGTGCAGGACTCCGGCACCGCGGTCTCCAGCTCGGAGCGGGTGGGCCACAGCGGTGGCAACTATAAGGCGCCGGTTTCCGCCAGTGCCGGCCAGAGCATTCCCCAGGGGGACTCCGGTGTCACCGTGATGGTCCCGAAGGATGCGGGGTCCGCGCCGATCCAGACCTTCCCGGCGCAGACCGGTGCGGCTCCGATCAGCACCTCGCCAATGACCACCGCGCCGGGCAATGCCGGCTCGACCTATTCGCAGCAACCGATCTCCACCAGTGGCGGCATTACTTCCAGCGGTGGTTTCCAGTCGCAGACCTACCAGCAGCCGGCCTACCAGACCCAGCCTGTGGCACCGTCCACCCAAGTCAGCACTTACAGCCAGGGCACTCCCTACAATCAGGGCACTCCTTACAAGACGCCGTCGGGCATTCCCTCGAGCAACACGGCGCTGTCGGCTGACGAGCAGCTCGATGGTCCGGTGCTGGCGCTGCTGACCACCGCCTCGCAGCAGCAGGGTGGTGGCGATCTGAACGGCGCTGCCGCCAGTCTGGAACGTGCCCAGCGCATCGCCCCGCGCGAGCCGCAGGTGCTCTACAAGCTGGCTCAGGTTCGCCAGGCCCAGGGCGACGCCGCGCAGGCCGAGCAGGTGGCACGCCGTGGCCTGACGCTGGCAGGCGGTCGCCCGACCCTGCAGGCCAGCCTGTGGGACCTGATTGCAAAGTGCCGTGAGCAGCAAGGTGACGCCGCTGGCGCCGCCGAAGCCCGGCAGAAAGCCAAGGTGACCCTGTGATGGACGATCGACTGCCGGCAATAGCGGATCAGCTGCTGCTGATCGAACGAGAGATGCGGACCATCGGCATGTGGGGGAGCGAAAGTCCTTCCCCCGAGAAGCTCTCCAGTCACGAGCCGTTCTGCGTGGATACACTGTCGCTGGAGGAGTGGCTGCAGTGGATCTTCCTGCCGCGTATGAAGATGATCATCGAGAGCGGGGCCGATCTGCCCGCGGCATCGGGTATTCGCGAGATCGCCGAGGAGGCCTACGCCACTGAAGGCGCGCGCGTACAGAAGCTGCTGGAGGCGCTCGGTGCGTTCGACCGGCTGATTAGCGCGGGGCGCTGACCGCTCCCGCGCAGCCTCAGTTGCAGTTTGCCTGGATGGTCTTTTCGTTGTCGCCGATGCGCGCCTGCCGCTCTTCTTCGGTGATGCGGCGGTAATCGCCGTTTTCTTCCTTCACGCGAACGCGTGGATTGTTCTTCAGCTGGGCCAGGTTCTCCCGGGCCTGACTGCAATTCTGCGCGCGCCTGGCATCTTCCTGGGCGACGTCCTGCTTCACCTTGTCGTCTGCGGCTTTCTGTTTGTCATCCGTGCTGGGGGCTGTGACCGGCTTGGGGGTTGGCAGCGGGAAGTTCGACTTGGGCGGCGCGGTATTGGTGTTGACCGCCGAGGCGCTGGTGCCTTCCGGCGGCTGCGCACCAAAGTGCGTGACACCCTGTGCATCCACCCATTTGTAGACCTGCGCGGCCATCACGGTCGGGGCCAGAGCGAGCAGCAGGCTGCCCAGGAAAATCGTCCGTCGCATGAGTTGTCGATCCTTGGGGTGCGGAGTCTGTCGATAACTATAACCAAATCGCCAGCTTATTCATCCGGAGAAGTTCACATCCCTGCTTCATCCAAAAGCTATATATGGCTTGACTTGCCCCTCCTGAATCAGAAGAATCCAAGGTTCGCTGCAGTGGGCCGGCCGCAAGCTGGTTTTACTCGGCAGACAAGAGGTGCTACCCGCGCCGCAAAGTTTCACCCTGTTTCGCGTTACCTCGCGCTGGGTGGAGGCTCTCCGTAACACAAACAGGAGTGCCTCCAGGTTCTGCTCAATCGGCAGTCGACGTAGCCGGCGATTACATTCGCCCATGTCTGCCGGGCAGCCATCCAAGTCGGTCCCCCACGTCGGGGGTTTCCGTATATAGCGTTCTAGAGGTGACAACGTGGAGCTTTTATCCGGCGCTGAAATGGTCGTCCGCTCGCTGCGTGACGAAGGCGTTAAGTACATCTACGGGTACCCGGGCGGTGCCCTCCTGCATATCTACGACGCTCTCTTCAAAGAGAACGAAGTAACCCACATCCTGGTTCGCCACGAGCAGGCCGCCACTCACATGGCTGACGGCTATGCGCGTGCCACCGGCAAGCCCGGCGTCGTTCTGGTGACCTCCGGTCCCGGCGCGACCAACGCTGTTACCGGCATCGCCACCGCCTACATGGACTCCATCCCGATGGTGGTGATCTCCGGCCAGGTGTCGAGCAACATGGTCGGTACCGACGCGTTCCAGGAAACCGACATGGTCGGTATCTCCCGCCCGATCGTGAAGCACAGCTTCATCATCAAGCACCCGTCGGAAATCCCAGAGGTCATCAAGAAGGCCTTCTACATCGCCCAGTCCGGCCGTCCCGGTCCGGTGGTGATCGATATTCCGAAGGACATGGGCGACCCGACCCAGAAGTTCGAATACAACTATCCGAAGAAAGTGAAGCTGCGCTCCTACAGCCCTGCGGTTCGTGGCCACTCCGGCCAGATCCGCAAGGCCGCCGAGATGCTGCTGGCGGCCAAGCGCCCGATCATCTACGCCGGCGGCGGCGTGATCATGGGCAATGCTGCTGAGCCGCTGACCGAAGTGGCGCGCATGCTCAACGTGCCGGTGACCAACACCCTGATGGGCCTGGGCGGCTATCCTGGCACCGACCGCCAGTTCGTCGGCATGCTCGGGATGCACGGCAGCTACACCGCGAACCTCGCGATGCACCACGCTGACGTGATCTTCGCCGTCGGCGCGCGCTTCGACGACCGCGTGATCAACGGCGAAACCGCCGCCAAGTTCTGCCCGAACGCCAAGGTCATCCACGTCGACATCGACCCGGCCTCGATCTCCAAGACCGTCAAGGCCGACATCCCGATCGTCGGTCCGGTGGACAGCGTTCTGACCGAGATGGTCGCGATCCTCAAGGAAATCGGCGAGACCCCGAACAAGGAAGCCCAGGCTGCCTGGTGGAAGCAGATCGAAGAGTGGCGCGGCACCCGCGGCCTGTTCCCGTACAACATGGGCGACGGCAGCATCATCAAGCCGCAGACCGTGATCGAGACCCTCTGCGACGTTACCCATGGCGATGCCTATGTGGCTTCCGACGTGGGCCAGCACCAGATGTTTGCGGCGCAGTACTACCGCTTCAACAAGCCCAATCGCTGGATCAACTCCGGTGGCCTGGGCACCATGGGCTTCGGCTTCCCTGCCGCCATGGGCGTGAAGCTGAACTTCCCCGACGCCGACGTCGCCTGCGTGACCGGTGAAGGCAGCATCCAGATGAACATCCAGGAGCTGTCCACCTGCCTGCAGTACGACCTGCCGGTGAAAATCATCAACCTGAACAACGGTGCGCTGGGCATGGTCCGCCAATGGCAGGACATGCAGTACAACAGCCGCTACTCGCACTCCTACATGGAATCGCTGCCGGACTTCGTCAAGCTGGCTGAAGCCTATGGCCACGTTGGCATGCGCATCACCGACCTGAAGGACCTGAAGCCGAAGATGGAAGAAGCCTTTGCGATGAAGAATCGCCTGGTCTTCCTCGACATCCAGGTTGATACCAGCGAGCACGTCTACCCGATGCAGATCCGCGGCGGTGCGATGCGCGACATGTGGCTGAGCAAGACGGAGCGTACCTGATCATGCGACACATCATTTCCCTGCTGCTGGAAAACGAACCCGGTGCGCTCTCCCGCGTCGTTGGCCTGTTCTCCCAGCGCAACTACAACATCGAAAGCCTGACTGTCGCCCCCACCGAGGACCCGACGCTGTCGCGCCTGACCCTGACCACCGCTGGTCAGGATGAGGTCATCGAGCAGATCACCAAGAACCTCAACAAGCTCATTGAGGTGGTAAAACTGGTGAACCTCTCGGAAAGCGCACACATCGAGCGCGAGCTGATGTTGGTGAAAGTGAAGGCCACCGGCGCCCAGCGCGCCGAGGTCAAGCGCACCACCGACATCTTCCGCGGGCAGATCGTCGACGTCACCAGCAGCGTCTACACCGTGCAGCTGGCCGGTACCAGCGACAAGCTGGATAGCTTCATCCAGGCCATCGGCACCGCGTCGATCCTCGAAGTCGTCCGCAGTGGCGTCACCGGCATTGCCCGTGGCGACAAGACTCTCAGCATCTGATTTGAAATACGGCCCACGAGGCCAACTGACAGGGGATTACCCAAATGCACGTTTTCTACGATAAAGACTGTGACCTCTCCATCATCCAGGGCAAGAAAGTTGCCATCATCGGTTACGGTTCCCAGGGCCACGCCCACGCCTGCAACCTGAAAGACTCCGGCGTCGACGTCACCGTCGGCCTGCGTGCGGGTTCTTCCTCCGTTGCCAAGGCTCAGAACCACGGCCTGAAAGTCGCCGAAGTGGCTGAAGCCGTTGCTGCTGCCGATCTGGTCATGATCCTGACCCCGGACGAGTTCCAGGGCCGCCTGTACAAGGACGAGATCGAGCCGAACCTGAAGAAGGGCGCTACCCTGGCCTTCGCTCACGGCTTCTCCATCCACTACAACCAGGTCGTTCCGCGTGCCGACCTCGACGTGATCATGATTGCGCCGAAGGCCCCGGGCCACACCGTACGCTCCGAGTTCGTCAAGGGCGGCGGCATCCCTGACCTGATCGCCATCTACCAGGACGCTTCCGGCAATGCCAAGAACGTCGCCCTGTCCTACGCCTGTGGCGTTGGCGGCGGCCGTACCGGCATCATCGAAACCACCTTCAAGGACGAGACCGAAACCGACCTGTTCGGCGAGCAGGCTGTTCTGTGCGGCGGTTGCGTAGAGCTGGTGAAAGCTGGTTTCGAAACCCTGGTCGAAGCCGGCTATGCTCCGGAAATGGCCTACTTCGAGTGCCTGCACGAACTGAAGCTGATCGTTGACCTCATGTTCGAAGGCGGCATCGCCAACATGAACTACTCGATCTCGAACAACGCCGAGTACGGCGAGTACGTGACCGGTCCGGAAGTGATCAACGCTGAATCCCGTGCTGCCATGCGCAACGCTCTGAAGCGCATCCAGAACGGCGAATACGCCAAGATGTTCATCTCCGAAGGCGCCACCAACTACCCGTCGATGACCGCCTACCGCCGCAACAACGCTGCCCACGGCATCGAAGTTGTCGGTGAGAAGCTGCGCGCCATGATGCCGTGGATCGCTGCTAACAAGATCGTCGACAAGTCCAAGAACTAAGGTCTTTTCGACAAAGGAAGAAACGCGGCGCTTGCCGCGTTTTTTCGTTCTGGGGCGGTGATCTGGTATAAAGCGGGGGCGCCGGCCGTGTCACCGCAGTAGCGTGCCCCGGCGAATCTCAGCCTCAACGAGTTCTCAAGGAATCGTCCATGAGTGAAGGTCACGAGGAGCCGAACAAGGCTTCCGACACCGAAGAAAGTCTGCTGCCCATCGATGAGCACGTCGAAGAGGGGCATGACGCCGAAGGCCGCAAGGTCCGTCATCGCGGCATCTACCTGCTGCCCAACCTGTTCACCACCGCGGCGCTGTTCACCGGCCTGTACGCCATCATCAATGCCATGAGTGGCGATTTCTCCAATGCCGCCATCGCCATCTTCGTCGCCATGGTGCTCGACGGCCTCGACGGCCGCGTCGCGCGCCTGACCAACACCCAGAGTGCCTTCGGCGCCGAGTACGACTCGCTGTCCGACATGGTTGCCTTCGGCGTTGCGCCGGCACTGGTGGCCTTCGAGTGGGCGCTGAGCAGCCTGGGCAAGGTAGGCTGGATGGTCGCCTTCATCTATGTGGCGGGTGCCGCGCTGCGTCTGGCGCGCTTCAACACCCAGGTGGGCAAGGCCGATAAGCGCTACTTCATCGGTCTGGCCAGCCCAGCTGCTGCGGCTCTGGTCGCTGGCACCGTGTGGGCGTTCGCCGACTTCGACGTCCAGGGCGCCAAGGTCTCCCTGCTGGTTGCCCTGATGGTTGCCCTTGCTGGCATGCTGATGGTCAGCAACATCAAGTACTACAGCTTCAAGGACCTCGACCTGCGCGGCCGCGTGCCGTTCATGGCAATCCTTGTGGTGGTGCTGGCGTTCGCCGTGGTCTTCACTGACCCGCCGCGCATCCTGCTGCTGCTGTTCCTTGCATACGCCGCCTCCGGCCCGGTGCAATACTTGTTGCAGTTGCGCCGTCGCAAGCAGCCGCCTGCTGTGTAATTTCCAGCGGGCTCCGCAGTCTACTGGCGCATACAGCCAGTCGTTGCGGAGCCCGTCATGCTGATCAAGTCCCCCCGCCTTTCCGATTGCCACGAATCGGAAGTCACGCCCGAATCCCTCTATTTCTCCCGCCGCCAGTTCATGTCTGGTGCGATAGCGGCTGCCGCGCTGTCCGGATTGCCTCGTTTGAGCCTTGCCGAGGGAGGGCGTTACGCTGATGTCGAGTCGGTGCAGTCTCCCGCTTGGCTGGGCGAAAAGCTCGCCGCTACCCGCTGGGATGCTGTCGCGGTGAAGAATGAGGTGATCACGCCTTTCAGGGACGCGACGAACTACAACAACTTCTATGAGTTCGGCCCGGATAAAGGCGATCCCGCCGCCAACGCCGGCGCACTGAAAACCGAACCGTGGTCGGTCGTGATCGATGGCGAGGTCGGCAAGCCCGGCAAGTACGCGTTGGAAGACTTCATCAAGCCTTATCAACTGGAGGAGCGCATCTATAGATTGCGCTGCGTCGAAGCCTGGTCGATGGTCATTCCCTGGATCGGGTTCCCGATCTCCGAGCTGATCAAGCGTGTCGAGCCGACTAGTAACGCCAAGTTCGTGCGTTTCGAGACCCTGGTGGATCGTCAGGATATGCCGGGCGTGCAGTCCAACTTCGCCCTGATCGACTGGCCCTACGTCGAAGGGCTGCGGATGGATGAGGCCATGCACCCGCTGGCCATTCTTGCGGTCGGCATGTACGGCAGGGCGCTGGCCAACCAGAATGGCGCGCCGCTGCGGTTGATCGTGCCGTGGAAGTACGGCTTCAAGGGCGCCAAGTCGATTGTGCGCATCAGCTTCGTCGAAGAGCAGCCGAAGACCACCTGGCAGAGCCTGGCACCTAATGAGTACGGCTTCTTTGCCAACGTCAACCCGACTGTCGATCACCCGCGCTGGAGCCAGGCGCACGAGCGTCGTCTGCCCAGTGGATTATTCAGCCCCAATATACGTCCCACCCTCATGTTCAATGGCTATGCCGATGAAGTGGCATCGCTCTATGCGGGAATGGACCTGAGGAAGGAATACTGATGCGCAATCCATTGTGGCGTGCTGGCGTATTCGTCGCAGCCTTGTTGCCGCCGCTTTATTGGTTGTACCAGGCGTGGATCTTCGCCCTCGGGCCGGATCCGGGGAAGGCGCTTGTCGATCGGCTGGGGCAGGGCGGGCTGATCCTGCTGCTGATTACCCTGTCGATGACGCCGCTGCAGAAACTCACCCGCTGGAATGGCTGGATCCAGGTACGCCGGCAGCTGGGTCTGTGGTGCTTCACCTATATAGTGCTGCACCTGAGCGCCTATGCCATCTTCATCCTCGGGCTGGATTGGGCGCAGTTGGGCGTCGAACTGCGCAAGCGCCCTTACATCTTTGTCGGAGTCACCGCCTTCCTTGGGCTGCTGGCCATGGCGATAACCTCCAACCGCTACAGCATGCGCAGGCTGGGTACCGGATGGAAGAAACTGCATCGCCTGATATATGTCATCCTCGCCCTGGGGTTGTTGCATATGCTGTGGGTCGTCCGTTCCGACCTTGAGCGCTGGGCCATATATGCCGCTATCGGGTGTTTCCTGATGCTCTTGCGGCTACCGCCAGTGGCGCGCCAGTTGCCCTTGCTCCGAAATCGGGTCATAACCAACTGAAGTTTCTTGCAGAAATGTGTTGACGGTCATTTCAAAGTCCCTATAATGCGCCCCTCTCCCAGCGACGAAGCGCTGAAAGAACTTGAAAATCAAGTACTTACAGGGATTCTGAATTGGGGTGGTGGTCAGGCAGGTGGTTCACTTGCCGCTTTTCATTGGTTGCTCCGGCAGCGAGCTGAAAGGAAGATCGCCGAGGTGCTTGACAGTGAGTTTGATCGCTGTAGAATACGCCTCCCGCTGATGAGAGGTTTGACTTCTCGGAAGCCCAAGCGATTGAGTAGAAAAGAAATTTTCGAAAAATAAAGCTTGACGGAAGATGAGGTTAGCGTAGAATGCGCGCCTCGGTTGAGACGAAAGCCTTAACCAACTGCTCTTTAACAAGTCGAATCAAGCAATTCGTGTGGGTGCTTGTGATGTAAGACTGATGATCGACTGATTATCAGCAACGCAAGTAACACTCGTGAATTCGAGAGTTTTAGCTCTTTAAATAGAGCATGCGATTGCTGAGCCAAGTTTAGGGTTTTCTCAAAACCCAAGCAGTATTGAACTGAAGAGTTTGATCATGGCTCAGATTGAACGCTGGCGGCAGGCCTAACACATGCAAGTCGAGCGGATGATGGGAGCTTGCTCCCGGATTCAGCGGCGGACGGGTGAGTAATGCCTAGGAATCTGCCTGGTAGTGGGGGACAACGTTTCGAAAGGAACGCTAATACCGCATACGTCCTACGGGAGAAAGCAGGGGACCTTCGGGCCTTGCGCTATCAGATGAGCCTAGGTCGGATTAGCTAGTTGGTGGGGTAAAGGCCTACCAAGGCGACGATCCGTAACTGGTCTGAGAGGATGATCAGTCACACTGGAACTGAGACACGGTCCAGACTCCTACGGGAGGCAGCAGTGGGGAATATTGGACAATGGGCGAAAGCCTGATCCAGCCATGCCGCGTGTGTGAAGAAGGTCTTCGGATTGTAAAGCACTTTAAGTTGGGAGGAAGGGCAGTAAGTTAATACCTTGCTGTTTTGACGTTACCAACAGAATAAGCACCGGCTAACTTCGTGCCAGCAGCCGCGGTAATACGAAGGGTGCAAGCGTTAATCGGAATTACTGGGCGTAAAGCGCGCGTAGGTGGTTTGGTAAGATGGATGTGAAATCCCCGGGCTCAACCTGGGAACTGCATCCATAACTGCCTGACTAGAGTACGGTAGAGGGTGGTGGAATTTCCTGTGTAGCGGTGAAATGCGTAGATATAGGAAGGAACACCAGTGGCGAAGGCGACCACCTGGACTGATACTGACACTGAGGTGCGAAAGCGTGGGGAGCAAACAGGATTAGATACCCTGGTAGTCCACGCCGTAAACGATGTCGACTAGCCGTTGGGATCCTTGAGATCTTAGTGGCGCAGCTAACGCGATAAGTCGACCGCCTGGGGAGTACGGCCGCAAGGTTAAAACTCAAATGAATTGACGGGGGCCCGCACAAGCGGTGGAGCATGTGGTTTAATTCGAAGCAACGCGAAGAACCTTACCTGGCCTTGACATGTCCGGAATCTTGCAGAGATGCGAGAGTGCCTTCGGGAATCGGAACACAGGTGCTGCATGGCTGTCGTCAGCTCGTGTCGTGAGATGTTGGGTTAAGTCCCGTAACGAGCGCAACCCTTGTCCTTAGTTACCAGCACGTTATGGTGGGCACTCTAAGGAGACTGCCGGTGACAAACCGGAGGAAGGTGGGGATGACGTCAAGTCATCATGGCCCTTACGGCCAGGGCTACACACGTGCTACAATGGTCGGTACAGAGGGTTGCCAAGCCGCGAGGTGGAGCTAATCCCATAAAACCGATCGTAGTCCGGATCGCAGTCTGCAACTCGACTGCGTGAAGTCGGAATCGCTAGTAATCGTGAATCAGAATGTCACGGTGAATACGTTCCCGGGCCTTGTACACACCGCCCGTCACACCATGGGAGTGGGTTGCTCCAGAAGTAGCTAGTCTAACCGCAAGGGGGACGGTTACCACGGAGTGATTCATGACTGGGGTGAAGTCGTAACAAGGTAGCCGTAGGGGAACCTGCGGCTGGATCACCTCCTTAATCGAAGATCGCAGCTTCTTCATAAGCTCCCACACGAATTGCTTGATTCACTGGTTAGACGATAGGTTTGCTGCTCGGTTGGTTTGAGCGCGCCCCCGGCTCTGAGGTAGAGAGCGGGTGAGGTCGACGGCCTGCTAAGCCCGAACGATTGGGTCTGTAGCTCAGTTGGTTAGAGCGCACCCCTGATAAGGGTGAGGTCGGCAGTTCGAATCTGCCCAGACCCACCAATTGTTGTGGTGTGCTGCTGATCCGATACGGGGCCATAGCTCAGCTGGGAGAGCGCCTGCTTTGCACGCAGGAGGTCAGGAGTTCGATCCTCCTTGGCTCCACCATTAAAAATCGTCGAAAGCTCAGACATGAATGTTCAGGATGAACGAACATTGATGTCTGGTCTTTGTGCCAGAACTGTTCTTTAAAAATTTGGGTATGTGATAGAAGTAGACTGAATAATCTCTTTCACTGGTGATTATTCAAGTCAAGGTAAAATTTGCGAGTTCAAGCGCGAATTTTCGGCGAATGTCGTCTTCACGTTCGAGACAATAACCAGATTGCTTGGGGTTATATGGTCAAGTGAAGAAGCGCATACGGTGGATGCCTTGGCAGTCAGAGGCGATGAAAGACGTGGTAGCCTGCGATAAGCTTCGGGGAGTCGGCAAACAGACTTTGATCCGGAGATCTCTGAATGGGGAAACCCACCCGAGATAACTCGGGTATCTTGTACTGAATACATAGGTGCAAGAGGCGAACCAGGGGAACTGAAACATCTAAGTACCCTGAGGAAAAGAAATCAACCGAGATTCCCTTAGTAGTGGCGAGCGAACGGGGACTAGCCCTTAAGCTTCTTTGAATCTAACAGAACGCTCTGGAAAGTGCGGCCATAGTGGGTGATAGCCCCGTATGTGAAAGGTTCTTTGAAGTGAAATCGAGTAGGACGGAGCACGAGAAACTTTGTCTGAATATGGGGGGACCATCCTCCAAGGCTAAATACTACTGACTGACCGATAGTGAACCAGTACCGTGAGGGAAAGGCGAAAAGAACCCCGGAGAGGGGAGTGAAATAGAACCTGAAACCGTATGCGTACAAGCAGTGGGAGCCTACTTTGTTAGGTGACTGCGTACCTTTTGTATAATGGGTCAGCGACTTATATTCAGTGGCGAGCTTAACCGTATAGGGAAGGCGTAGCGAAAGCGAGTCTTAATAGGGCGTTTTAGTCGCTGGGTATAGACCCGAAACCGGGCGATCTATCCATGAGCAGGTTGAAGGTTAGGTAACACTGACTGGAGGACCGAACCCACTCCCGTTGAAAAGGTAGGGGATGACTTGTGGATCGGAGTGAAAGGCTAATCAAGCTCGGAGATAGCTGGTTCTCCTCGAAAGCTATTTAGGTAGCGCCTCACGTATCACTCCAGGGGGTAGAGCACTGTTTCGGCTAGGGGGTCATCCCGACTTACCAAACCGATGCAAACTCCGAATACCTGGAAGTGTCAGCGTGGGAGACACACGGCGGGTGCTAACGTCCGTCGTGAAAAGGGAAACAACCCAGACCGTCAGCTAAGGTCCCAAAGTTATGGTTAAGTGGTAAACGATGTGGGAAGGCTTAGACAGCTAGGAGGTTGGCTTAGAAGCAGCCACCCTTTAAAGAAAGCGTAATAGCTCACTAGTCGAGTCGGCCTGCGCGGAAGATGTAACGGGGCTCAAACCATACACCGAAGCTACGGGTGCATTGCAAGATGCGCGGTAGAGGAGCGTTCTGTAAGCCTGTGAAGGTGAGTTGAGAAGCTTGCTGGAGGTATCAGAAGTGCGAATGCTGACATGAGTAACGACAATGGGAGTGAAAAACTCCCACGCCGAAAGACCAAGGGTTCCTGCGCAACGTTAATCGACGCAGGGTTAGTCGGTCCCTAAGGCGAGGCTGAAGAGCGTAGTCGATGGGAAACAGGTTAATATTCCTGTACTTCTAGTTACTGCGATGGAGGGACGGAGAAGGCTAGGCCAGCTTGGCGTTGGTTGTCCAAGTTTAAGGTGGTAGGCCGAACACTTAGGCAAATCCGGGTGTTCAAGGCCGAGAGCTGATGACGAGTCGTCTTTTAGACGATGAAGTGGTTGATGCCATGCTTCCAGGAAAAGCTTCTAAGCTTCAGGTAACTAGGAACCGTACCCCAAACCGACACAGGTGGTTGGGTAGAGAATACCAAGGCGCTTGAGAGAACTCGGGTGAAGGAACTAGGCAAAATGGCACCGTAACTTCGGGAGAAGGTGCGCCGATGAGGGTGAAGCATTTACTGCGTAAGCCCATGTCGGTCGAAGATACCAGGCCGCTGCGACTGTTTATTAAAAACACAGCACTCTGCAAACACGAAAGTGGACGTATAGGGTGTGACGCCTGCCCGGTGCCGGAAGGTTAATTGATGGGGTTAGCGAAAGCGAAGCTCTTGATCGAAGCCCCGGTAAACGGCGGCCGTAACTATAACGGTCCTAAGGTAGCGAAATTCCTTGTCGGGTAAGTTCCGACCTGCACGAATGGCGTAACGATGGCGGCGCTGTCTCCACCCGAGACTCAGTGAAATTGAAATCGCTGTGAAGATGCAGTGTATCCGCGGCTAGACGGAAAGACCCCGTGAACCTTTACTGTAGCTTTGCACTGGACTTTGAGCCTGCTTGTGTAGGATAGGTGGGAGGCTTTGAAGCGTGGACGCCAGTCTGCGTGGAGCCAACCTTGAAATACCACCCTGGCATGCTTGAGGTTCTAACTCTGGTCCGTTATCCGGATCGAGGACAGTGTATGGTGGGCAGTTTGACTGGGGCGGTCTCCTCCTAAAGAGTAACGGAGGAGTACGAAGGTGCGCTCAGACCGGTCGGAAATCGGTCGTAGAGTATAAAGGCAAAAGCGCGCTTGACTGCGAGACAGACACGTCGAGCAGGTACGAAAGTAGGTCTTAGTGATCCGGTGGTTCTGTATGGAAGGGCCATCGCTCAACGGATAAAAGGTACTCCGGGGATAACAGGCTGATACCGCCCAAGAGTTCATATCGACGGCGGTGTTTGGCACCTCGATGTCGGCTCATCACATCCTGGGGCTGAAGCCGGTCCCAAGGGTATGGCTGTTCGCCATTTAAAGTGGTACGCGAGCTGGGTTTAGAACGTCGTGAGACAGTTCGGTCCCTATCTGCCGTGGACGTTTGAGATTTGAGAGGGGCTGCTCCTAGTACGAGAGGACCGGAGTGGACGAACCTCTGGTGTTCCGGTTGTCACGCCAGTGGCATTGCCGGGTAGCTATGTTCGGAATAGATAACCGCTGAAAGCATCTAA
Source organism: Pseudomonas sp. SCB32 (assembly GCF_009189165.1). Lineage (NCBI taxonomy): Bacteria > Pseudomonadati > Pseudomonadota > Gammaproteobacteria > Pseudomonadales > Pseudomonadaceae > Pseudomonas > Pseudomonas sp. SCB32. Next base: position 5,219,838 of record NZ_CP045118.1, on the reverse strand, counting down.
GCGGGAAACTAGCCTCAAGATGAGATCTCACTGGGAACTTGATTCCCCTAAAGGGCCGTCGAAGACTACGACGTTGATAGGTCGGGTGTGTAAGCGCTGTGAGGCGTTGAGCTAACCGATACTAATTGCCCGTGAGGCTTGACCATATAACACCCAAACAATTTGCGTGTTGTACGGTGAAGACGTAACGAACCGAAAGTTCGTGTGAACCGCAAATTACCTGTCACATACCCGAATTCGGATGAGCGTGAGCGCAAGCCACGAGCGTCCTAAAGAATTGCTTGACGACCATAGAGCGTTGGAACCACCTGATCCCATCCCGAACTCAGCAGTGAAACGACGCATCGCCGATGGTAGTGTGGGGTTTCCCCATGTGAGAGTAGGTCATCGTCAAGCTCCTATCCCAAGACCCCTGGTCAGCATCGCTGGCCGGGGGTTTTGCCTATTAGTGTAAGCACATGATTTGTGCTTGCAGCTGACGAGGGTTGAGACTCTCCGAAGCCAGGCGATTGAGTAGAAAAGAAATTTTCGAAAAATAAAGCTTGACGGAAGATGAGGTTGGCGTAGAATGCGCGCCTCGGTTGAGACGAAAGCCTTAACCAACTGCTCTTTAACAAGTCGAATCAAGCAATTCGTGTGGGTGCTTGTGATGTAAGACTGATGATCGACTGATTATCAGCAACGCAAGTAACACTCGTGAATTCGAGAGTTTTAGCTCTTTAAATAGAGCATGCGATTGCTGAGCCAAGTTTAGGGTTTTCTCAAAACCCAAGCAGTATTGAACTGAAGAGTTTGATCATGGCTCAGATTGAACGCTGGCGGCAGGCCTAACACATGCAAGTCGAGCGGATGATGGGAGCTTGCTCCCGGATTCAGCGGCGGACGGGTGAGTAATGCCTAGGAATCTGCCTGGTAGTGGGGGACAACGTTTCGAAAGGAACGCTAATACCGCATACGTCCTACGGGAGAAAGCAGGGGACCTTCGGGCCTTGCGCTATCAGATGAGCCTAGGTCGGATTAGCTAGTTGGTGGGGTAAAGGCCTACCAAGGCGACGATCCGTAACTGGTCTGAGAGGATGATCAGTCACACTGGAACTGAGACACGGTCCAGACTCCTACGGGAGGCAGCAGTGGGGAATATTGGACAATGGGCGAAAGCCTGATCCAGCCATGCCGCGTGTGTGAAGAAGGTCTTCGGATTGTAAAGCACTTTAAGTTGGGAGGAAGGGCAGTAAGTTAATACCTTGCTGTTTTGACGTTACCAACAGAATAAGCACCGGCTAACTTCGTGCCAGCAGCCGCGGTAATACGAAGGGTGCAAGCGTTAATCGGAATTACTGGGCGTAAAGCGCGCGTAGGTGGTTTGGTAAGATGGATGTGAAATCCCCGGGCTCAACCTGGGAACTGCATCCATAACTGCCTGACTAGAGTACGGTAGAGGGTGGTGGAATTTCCTGTGTAGCGGTGAAATGCGTAGATATAGGAAGGAACACCAGTGGCGAAGGCGACCACCTGGACTGATACTGACACTGAGGTGCGAAAGCGTGGGGAGCAAACAGGATTAGATACCCTGGTAGTCCACGCCGTAAACGATGTCGACTAGCCGTTGGGATCCTTGAGATCTTAGTGGCGCAGCTAACGCGATAAGTCGACCGCCTGGGGAGTACGGCCGCAAGGTTAAAACTCAAATGAATTGACGGGGGCCCGCACAAGCGGTGGAGCATGTGGTTTAATTCGAAGCAACGCGAAGAACCTTACCTGGCCTTGACATGTCCGGAATCTTGCAGAGATGCGAGAGTGCCTTCGGGAATCGGAACACAGGTGCTGCATGGCTGTCGTCAGCTCGTGTCGTGAGATGTTGGGTTAAGTCCCGTAACGAGCGCAACCCTTGTCCTTAGTTACCAGCACGTTATGGTGGGCACTCTAAGGAGACTGCCGGTGACAAACCGGAGGAAGGTGGGGATGACGTCAAGTCATCATGGCCCTTACGGCCAGGGCTACACACGTGCTACAATGGTCGGTACAGAGGGTTGCCAAGCCGCGAGGTGGAGCTAATCCCATAAAACCGATCGTAGTCCGGATCGCAGTCTGCAACTCGACTGCGTGAAGTCGGAATCGCTAGTAATCGTGAATCAGAATGTCACGGTGAATACGTTCCCGGGCCTTGTACACACCGCCCGTCACACCATGGGAGTGGGTTGCTCCAGAAGTAGCTAGTCTAACCGCAAGGGGGACGGTTACCACGGAGTGATTCATGACTGGGGTGAAGTCGTAACAAGGTAGCCGTAGGGGAACCTGCGGCTGGATCACCTCCTTAATCGAAGATCGCAGCTTCTTCATAAGCTCCCACACGAATTGCTTGATTCACTGGTTAGACGATAGGTTTGCTGCTCGGTTGGTTTGAGCGCGCCCCCGGCTCTGAGGTAGAGAGCGGGTGAGGTCGACGGCCTGCTAAGCCCGAACGATTGGGTCTGTAGCTCAGTTGGTTAGAGCGCACCCCTGATAAGGGTGAGGTCGGCAGTTCGAATCTGCCCAGACCCACCAATTGTTGTGGTGTGCTGCTGATCCGATACGGGGCCATAGCTCAGCTGGGAGAGCGCCTGCTTTGCACGCAGGAGGTCAGGAGTTCGATCCTCCTTGGCTCCACCATTAAAAATCGTCGAAAGCTCAGACATGAATGTTCAGATTGAACGAACATTGATGTCTGGTCTTTGTGCCAGAACTGTTCTTTAAAAATTTGGGTATGTGATAGAAGTAGACTGAATAATCTCTTTCACTGGTGATTATTCAAGTCAAGGTAAAATTTGCGAGTTCAAGCGCGAATTTTCGGCGAATGTCGTCTTCACGTTCGAGACAATAACCAGATTGCTTGGGGTTATATGGTCAAGTGAAGAAGCGCATACGGTGGATGCCTTGGCAGTCAGAGGCGATGAAAGACGTGGTAGCCTGCGATAAGCTTCGGGGAGTCGGCAAACAGACTTTGATCCGGAGATCTCTGAATGGGGAAACCCACCCGAGATAACTCGGGTATCTTGTACTGAATACATAGGTGCAAGAGGCGAACCAGGGGAACTGAAACATCTAAGTACCCTGAGGAAAAGAAATCAACCGAGATTCCCTTAGTAGTGGCGAGCGAACGGGGACTAGCCCTTAAGCTTCTTTGAATCTAACAGAACGCTCTGGAAAGTGCGGCCATAGTGGGTGATAGCCCCGTATGTGAAAGGTTCTTTGAAGTGAAATCGAGTAGGACGGAGCACGAGAAACTTTGTCTGAATATGGGGGGACCATCCTCCAAGGCTAAATACTACTGACTGACCGATAGTGAACCAGTACCGTGAGGGAAAGGCGAAAAGAACCCCGGAGAGGGGAGTGAAATAGAACCTGAAACCGTATGCGTACAAGCAGTGGGAGCCTACTTTGTTAGGTGACTGCGTACCTTTTGTATAATGGGTCAGCGACTTATATTCAGTGGCGAGCTTAACCGTATAGGGAAGGCGTAGCGAAAGCGAGTCTTAATAGGGCGTTTTAGTCGCTGGGTATAGACCCGAAACCGGGCGATCTATCCATGAGCAGGTTGAAGGTTAGGTAACACTGACTGGAGGACCGAACCCACTCCCGTTGAAAAGGTAGGGGATGACTTGTGGATCGGAGTGAAAGGCTAATCAAGCTCGGAGATAGCTGGTTCTCCTCGAAAGCTATTTAGGTAGCGCCTCACGTATCACTCCAGGGGGTAGAGCACTGTTTCGGCTAGGGGGTCATCCCGACTTACCAAACCGATGCAAACTCCGAATACCTGGAAGTGTCAGCGTGGGAGACACACGGCGGGTGCTAACGTCCGTCGTGAAAAGGGAAACAACCCAGACCGTCAGCTAAGGTCCCAAAGTTATGGTTAAGTGGTAAACGATGTGGGAAGGCTTAGACAGCTAGGAGGTTGGCTTAGAAGCAGCCACCCTTTAAAGAAAGCGTAATAGCTCACTAGTCGAGTCGGCCTGCGCGGAAGATGTAACGGGGCTCAAACCATACACCGAAGCTACGGGTGCATCGCAAGATGCGCGGTAGAGGAGCGTTCTGTAAGCCTGTGAAGGTGAGTTGAGAAGCTTGCTGGAGGTATCAGAAGTGCGAATGCTGACATGAGTAACGACAATGGGAGTGAAAAACTCCCACGCCGAAAGACCAAGGGTTCCTGCGCAACGTTAATCGACGCAGGGTTAGTCGGTCCCTAAGGCGAGGCTGAAGAGCGTAGTCGATGGGAAACAGGTTAATATTCCTGTACTTCTAGTTACTGCGATGGAGGGACGGAGAAGGCTAGGCCAGCTTGGCGTTGGTTGTCCAAGTTTAAGGTGGTAGGCCGAACACTTAGGCAAATCCGGGTGTTCAAGGCCGAGAGCTGATGACGAGTCGTCTTTTAGACGATGAAGTGGTTGATGCCATGCTTCCAGGAAAAGCTTCTAAGCTTCAGGTAACTAGGAACCGTACCCCAAACCGACACAGGTGGTTGGGTAGAGAATACCAAGGCGCTTGAGAGAACTCGGGTGAAGGAACTAGGCAAAATGGCACCGTAACTTCGGGAGAAGGTGCGCCGATGAGGGTGAAGCATTTACTGCGTAAGCCCATGTCGGTCGAAGATACCAGGCCGCTGCGACTGTTTATTAAAAACACAGCACTCTGCAAACACGAAAGTGGACGTATAGGGTGTGACGCCTGCCCGGTGCCGGAAGGTTAATTGATGGGGTTAGCGAAAGCGAAGCTCTTGATCGAAGCCCCGGTAAACGGCGGCCGTAACTATAACGGTCCTAAGGTAGCGAAATTCCTTGTCGGGTAAGTTCCGACCTGCACGAATGGCGTAACGATGGCGGCGCTGTCTCCACCCGAGACTCAGTGAAATTGAAATCGCTGTGAAGATGCAGTGTATCCGCGGCTAGACGGAAAGACCCCGTGAACCTTTACTGTAGCTTTGCACTGGACTTTGAGCCTGCTTGTGTAGGATAGGTGGGAGGCTTTGAAGCGTGGACGCCAGTCTGCGTGGAGCCAACCTTGAAATACCACCCTGGCATGCTTGAGGTTCTAACTCTGGTCCGTTATCCGGATCGAGGACAGTGTATGGTGGGCAGTTTGACTGGGGCGGTCTCCTCCTAAAGAGTAACGGAGGAGTACGAAGGTGCGCTCAGACCGGTCGGAAATCGGTCGTAGAGTATAAAGGCAAAAGCGCGCTTGACTGCGAGACAGACACGTCGAGCAGGTACGAAAGTAGGTCTTAGTGATCCGGTGGTTCTGTATGGAAGGGCCATCGCTCAACGGATAAAAGGTACTCCGGGGATAACAGGCTGATACCGCCCAAGAGTTCATATCGACGGCGGTGTTTGGCACCTCGATGTCGGCTCATCACATCCTGGGGCTGAAGCCGGTCCCAAGGGTATGGCTGTTCGCCATTTAAAGTGGTACGCGAGCTGGGTTTAGAACGTCGTGAGACAGTTCGGTCCCTATCTGCCGTGGACGTTTGAGATTTGAGAGGGGCTGCTCCTAGTACGAGAGGACCGGAGTGGACGAACCTCTGGTGTTCCGGTTGTCACGCCAGTGGCATTGCCGGGTAGCTATGTTCGGAATAGATAACCGCTGAAAGCATCTAAGCGGGAAACTAGCCTCAAGATGAGATCTCACTGGGAACTTGATTCCCCTAAAGGGCCGTCGAAGACTACGACGTTGATAGGTCGGGTGTGTAAGCGCTGTGAGGCGTTGAGCTAACCGATACTAATTGCCCGTGAGGCTTGACCATATAACACCCAAACAATTTGCGTGTTGTACGGTGAAGACGTAACGAACCGAAAGTTCGTGTGAACCGCAAATTACCTGTCACATACCCGAATTCGGATGAGCGTGAGCGCAAGCCACGGGCGTCCTAAAGAATTGCTTGACGACCATAGAGCGTTGGAACCACCTGATCCCATCCCGAACTCAGCAGTGAAACGACGCATCGCCGATGGTAGTGTGGGGTTTCCCCATGTGAGAGTAGGTCATCGTCAAGCTCCTATCCCAAGACCCCTGGTCAGCATCGCTGGCCGGGGGTTTTGCTTTTGCGCGCGGGAAAGTTGCGCGTACTCACGGCGCTCGCCGGAGTCCAATGTGCGCCGTGCTACGGCAGCGATTGCGGGCATGGCCCGCTCTTACGGGGTGCAATGCCCTGAGCAGATGGCGCTACTGTCGAGGTGCTCTGTAGCCAATGGACTGGTGCGTGGGCAGGATGGCACTCGCGCTGTTCTGGCAGATCGCCAGATTCCTTGCAGGAGCGTTACCGAGTATCGGCAGAATGCATCGCGGGGCGTTGGCGCTTCCTGTCTCATCTGCAAGAAATCGCAATGACTCGATGCCTATGCTTCGCAACGTTGAGCGCTCGGCCTCGTCTACAATAGCGTGATCCTTTCTTTGAGTTCTTTCATGTCCGAAATCCAAGGTGATGCGCTACAGCACCTGCCGCTGGATCAGTTGATCGCGTGCCATGAGTGCGATCTATTGATGCGGCGCGAGCCCGTGCCGCTGGGGCAGAAGTCGGTCTGTCCGCGATGCGGCTATGAACTGGAGATACACCGCCCTCACATGGTGAGGCGTGGTCTGGCCCTGGTGCTGACAGCGTTGCTGCTCTACATACCGGCCAACTTCATGCCGATCATGCATATCACCATCCTCGGGCAAACCAGTACCGATACGGTCTGGAGCGGAGTGCTGGGCCTTTACGGGTCGAGCATGAAAGGCGTCGCCATCGTGGTGTTCCTGTGCAGCATGATCATTCCGCTGGCCAAGTTGCTCTGCCAGCTGTTCGTGCTGTTGACGCTGCGTTTCAAGACGATGCGCGAACACGGCATGGTGTTGTTGCGTGGATACCAGCACCTGCGCGAATGGGGGATGCTCGAGGTCTATTTCATGGGCATCCTGGTGTCGATCGTGAAGCTGATCGGCATGGCTGAACTGCATATCGGCCTGGGGCTGGCCTGCTTCGTGGCCTTGTTGTTCACCCAGGTCTGGTTGGAGGTGACGATGTCCCACCACCAGGTTTGGAGCGAGTTGTCCGGGGAGTTCGACGATGCGAGCCATTGACGCCGGCGTGCTGATCTGTGGCGAGTGCCACCAGCTCAATCGTCGTGCCGAAGACGATGAGACTTTCTGCAGCCGCTGTGGCTCGGTGGTGCACGAGCGCAAGCCAAACAGCCTGGCACGGACCTGGGCGCTGCTGATCACTGCCGCCGTGCTCTATATACCCGCCAACCTGCTGCCGATCATGACGGTCAACTTCCTGGGCAATGGCATGCCCGCGACCATCATGGAAGGGGTGATCGAGCTGATCAACGCGGACATGGTGCCCATTGCCGCGGTGGTCTTCGTCGCCAGTATCCTGGTCCCGACCTTCAAGCTGGTCGGTATCACCCTGCTGCTGTATTCGGTACAGCGTCGACAACCCATGTCGGCCAGGCAGAGGATCGTGATGTATCGGTTCATCGAATGGATCGGGCGCTGGTCGATGCTCGACATCTTCGTCATCGCGATCCTGGTGGCCCTGGTGAATTTCGGCAATCTGGCCACTATCGAGGCAGACCTCGGTGCGGCCGCATTCGCCACTGTGGTCGTCCTGACCATGCTGGCAGCAGTGACCTTCGATCCCCGGTTGATCTGGGATAACACGGACGCGGAAAACGACAATGAGTGATCTTCCCACCCCGAAGATGCGCAAGACCTCCAACTGGTCGGCAATCTGGATCCTGCCGCTGATCGCTCTGGCGATCGGTGCCTGGCTGGCCTGGAGGGCCTACGATCAGGCGGGGATCATGATCAGTATCCGCTTCGAAAGCGGCGACGGGATCCAGATCAACAAGACCGAAGTGGTCTTCAAGGGCATCGGGGTCGGCAAGGTGACCGACCTCCATGTGAACAAGCCGGACCTGGGCGTCACGGCCGTCGTCGAGATGCGCAAGGAAGCGGGCGAGTACCTGAGCAAGGGTACGCGCTTCTGGCTGGTGAAGCCGCGTGTATCGTTGGCCGGGGTGACCGGTCTGGAAACCCTGGTATCGGGTAACTACATCGCCATAGACCCCATAAAGGGTGACCAGCAGCATGAGTTCACCGCGCTGAAGGAACCACCGCCCCTCTCCGACAGCCTGCCCGGCTTGCACCTGACGCTCAAGGCTGAGCGCCTGGGGTCGCTGGAGCAGGGCAGTCCGATCTATTACCGGCAGATTCAGGTGGGTCAGGTGAAGAGCTATCACCTGGCTGAAGACCAGAAGACCATCGAGGTGAAGATTCACATCGAGCCGGCCTATGCGAACCTCGTGCGCAAACATTCGCGTTTCTGGAACGCCAGCGGCATCACCCTGACCGGGGACCTGAGCGGCCTCAAGCTGCGTACCGAATCGCTGGCCTCCATCGCTGCCGGCGGTATCGCCTTCTCCACGCCGGAGAACTATCCGGACAGTCCCCCGACGGATTCGACCAAGCCATTCCGTCTCTATGAGGATTACGATGCCGCCCAGTCCGGTCTCGGTGTCAGGCTGAAGGTCTCCGATGTCAGCGGGCTCAGCGCTGGCAACACCCCGGTGATGTACAACGGTGTGCAGGTTGGTACCGTGAAGAACATCGAAATGGACGAGGATTTCAACGGAGCCACCGCGCAGTTGTCGATGGACCCGCGCACCGAGGACTTCCTCAATAGCGGCACCGAGTTCTGGCTGGTCAAACCAAGCATTTCCTTGGCGGGCATCACCGGCCTCGAAGCGCTGGTGAAGGGTAACTACATCAGCGTGCGCTTCTCCAAGACTGGCGAGTCGACTCGTGATTTCACCATCCGTCCCAAGGCTCCGCCACTGAACCTGGATTCGCCGGGATTGCACCTGGTGCTGACGACCGACAAGTTGGGCTCCCTGGAAGTCGGCACGCCGATTCTCTATCGGCAGCTGAAGGTGGGTAGCGTGCAGAGCTACCAGCTGTCCCGCCGTGATCCGTCGCGGCTGGTCATCGGCGTACATATCGAGCCTGAGTACGCCAAGCTGGTAAACACCTCCACACGCTTCTGGAACGTCAGCGGGGTCACCGTCAGTGGCGGGCTTGACGGCATCAAGCTCAAGAGCGAGTCGTTGCAAACCCTGATTGCCGGTGGCATCGCATTCGACACACCGGACGCGAAAGCGCCTCCTGTGACCAAGGTGCGTCGCTTCGCGCTGTTCGACAGCGAAGAGGTGGCCCACGCCAAGGGCCAGATGATCGAGCTGCGCGCCGATACCGCAGACGGCCTGAAGGAAGGTACCGTGCTGCGCTACAAGGGCCTGGAAGTCGGGCGCGTTGAACAGGTCGACCTGAGCAAGGACCTGCGCGGCGTGCAGATGAAGGCGCGCCTGACCCGCGCAGAGGACCGTATCGCACGCCAGGGCACGCGTTTCTGGGTGGTTGGCCCGGAGGTCGGACTCAACGGTGTGTCCAACCTGGGCACCATCGTCAGCGGCCAATACATCGAAGTGTTGCCGGCCGAAAAGCCGGGCCAGGCACAGACTTCGTTCAGCCTGCTGGCCAGCCAGCCGAATCGCCTGCTGGAGGGCGAAGGCTTGCGCCTGACCCTCAGTGCTCCGCGCCGTGGCTCGCTGAAGGTGGGCGTGCCGGTGACCTTCCGCGAAGTGCAGGTGGGCAAGGTGACCTCCTTCGAACTGGGTGAGACCGCTGACCGGGTGCTGATCCACATCCTGATCGAGCCGCGCTACGCACCGCTGGTGCGCACCGGCAGCCGCTTCTGGAACACCAGTGGGGTGGGCGTCGATGCCGGGCTGTTCAAGGGTGTGAAGGTCCGTACCGAGTCCTTCGAGACCATCCTTGCTGGCGGTGTTGCCTTCGCTACGCCGAACAATGCCGACATGGGCGGACCGGCCAAGCCAGGGCAGACCTTTGCGCTGTTCGACGAGTCCAACGAGGAGTGGCTGGACTGGGCGCCGAAGATCCCGCTGGAGAAGGCGAACTGAGTTTTCGCCGAACAGGAAAAGGGCCGCGATTGCGGCCCTTTTTTATTGCAGAACTCCGAGACGAGCCGCCTGTAGGAGCGAGCTTGCTCGCGAACCGCATAACACTGAAGCCCAGCACAAATCCGTTCGCGAGCAAGCTCGCTCCTACGAAGAGCAAACAAGAAAAAAGCCCCGCAATGCGGGGCTTTCTCTAACGTTGGAGGGGCATCACGCCGGCTCGGCGCTGGCCTCCACGTCGTTGTGCGCGGCCGTCTCGGTATCCCTGCGCCGAATGAACTTCCAGTCCGCCTCGTCGATGTAGATGCCGTTGGGGCCGCTGCCGCCTTCCAGGTCGATGGCCACCTGGGCCGAGACCTGCGGCTTCACGCTCGCCAGGATCGGCACGAAGCCCAGCTGCAGGCTGGTCTCCAGCAGCGCCGACTGGTTGCGTTCGTCGATGTCCGCCGCCTCGTCGAGGTAGTAGGGCAGGCGTACGCGGCCGGCCTGCTCGCGGTCCATCAGGTGCAGCAACAGGTACATGTTGGTCAGCGCCTTGATGGTCATGGTGGTGCCGTTGGATGCCGCACCGTCGATGTCGGTGTGCATGATCGGCTGGCCGCCCATCTTGGTGATCTCGAACGCCAGCTCGAACAGGTCCTTCAGGCCCAGCTGGTTGTTGTTTGCCGCCACCAGGCGCGACAGGTAGTCCTTGGCTTCTTCGTTCTTCGCATCCTGTTCGGCGCTCTGGGTCAGGTCGAAGACGGAGAGGTTCTCGCCCTCTTCGTACTGGCCGGCGCTGTGGATGATCTGGTCGATGTGCTTGAGCGCGTCCTTGTTCGGCGCCAGCACGATGCGGAAGCTTTGCAGGTTCGACACCTGGCGCTTGTTGATCTCGCGGTTGAACAGCGCCAGCTGGTGTTCCAGGTTGTCGTAGTCGCTGCGGATGTTGCGCAGGGTACGAGCGATGTCGGTGACCGCTGCACGGCGCGCCTTGGCCAGGGTCATGGCTTCGTCAGTACGGTGCGCGTAGGCGTTAATCAGCAGTTGCAGGCGCCGCTCCGGATCATCCTCGCTGTCGAACTTGGCCACGCCCTTCAGGCGTACCTGGGCGTACAGCGCCTCGATCTGGCCGTCCACGCGCTGCAGCGACTGCCAGGTGTCCTGGTAGTCGTTGAGTAGCGGCAGCAGGTTGTCCATGGAGTCGTCGACCGGGTCCATGAACGGGATGCCGAAAGGCAGGTTGGCCGGCAGCAGCTGGCGGCGGCGCAGGGCGTCGTCGAGGGTGCGTTGCTTGGCTTCCATGTCGGCCAGTTGGCGGCCGATCAGCTGCAGCTTGGCGGACAGCTGCTGGACGCGTTCGGTGAAGGCGTCGGCGGAGCGCTTGAGTTCGTCCTGGGTGGCTTCCAACTGGGCCAGTTGCTCCAGCTTGCCCGGTTCTTCGGCGTTCAGGGTCTGGCTGCGGCGGAAGTCTTCCAGCGCCTTCTGCGCATCGAGCACATCCTGGTAGAACTTGTCCGCCTGCGCCTTGCTGGCGTTGCGGTCGGCGGCCACGGCCTGCTGGGTCTTGAGCTGCTTGAGCTCCTTCTCCAGGCGCTCCTTCTGGTCGCGCAGTGCGGCGCGGTCGGCCAGGGCCTGCAGGGCCGGCGGCTCGATGGTGGAGAGGTCGATGGTCAGGCCGGGCACTTCGAAGCGCTCGCCCTTGAAGGCATCGAGGATCTTCTCGACGCTACCGACCCACTGGCCGGCCTCGTCGAGGTCCACGCCTTTCTCGCCCAGCGGCAGGCTGAACAGCGCGCCGTTGAACAGGCGCATCAGGCGCTCCACGTCCTGCTGGGAGAACTCCTCGCGCAGGCGGGCGTAGCTGTTGTTGTCGGCATGTTCGAGTTGCTGGCGAACTCCCTTCAGGCGCTTCTCCAGATCGCGCATGCGCTCTTCCAGGTCTTCGCTGGAGAATTGCCGGGAGTGCGCCAGCGCACCGGCCAGTTCGTCGTGGGCGTCCTTGGCGGCGAGCAACTGCTGCTCCAGCACCTTGACGTCCTCGACCAGCGCGAAGCGGTTCTTCAGCACGGCCAGTTCGCCCATCCAGCGCTGGATCTCGCTGATCTCGCGCTCCAGGCGCATCAGCTCGGCGGTGCTGCCACGCTGTTCGTTCTGCAGGCCGTCCTGTTCGCGGCGGTAGTGCTCGGCCTGGATGACCAGCTCTTCCTTGCGCGCGCCGGAATAGTCTTCCCAGGTGCCCAGCAGGTTATCCAGCAGCGGCGAGAGGCGGTGCATCTTGCCGCGCAGCACTTCACGCTGCTGCACGCCGTTGGCCAGCGCCTCGACCAGCGGGCCGGCGGCGACCAGTGCCTGGTAGTCGCCTTCCATGCGGCGCACGTCGCGGAAGGCTTCTTCGCAGGCGGCGATGTAGTCGACGCTGCCCGAACGCAGGCTGTGCTCGAAGGCATCGAGGAACAGCTGCTTGAGCTTGGCGGCGGTGATCTCGCGCATGTGCAGCAGGTTGATGAACAGCGAACGGAAGGTCTTCAGGCTCTGTTCGCTGGTGGAGCGCAGCGGGATCAGGGTCAGGTCCAGCGGGATTGAGGTGTGGCCGCCGACCAGCAGGCGGCGCAGCTCGTCGGGCTTCAACTCATAGGACTTGATGCCCTCGCGCTCCAGGTTCGCGTACAGCTCGCGCAGGCGCAGGCAGGTGCCGTTCTTCTGGTAGTGCTCCAAGTCCAGCTCGCCCTGGTAGGCGAAGAACTGGTGGCCGAAGCCGCCGCCCGGACCACGCCCGCCGACGCCGATCACATGGCGGCCGTGGGGCAGATCCAGTTCGATGAGGATGTAACTGGTGTCGGTGGCGAAGTAGAACTTGCGCGAGGCTTCCAGGCTGTACTTGCCGAAGCTCATGTCCGACATGCGCGCGAGGATCGGGAACTGCAGCGCGTTGATCGACGCCGACTTGCCGAGGTTGTTCGCACCGTACACCGACAGCGGTTGTTCCAGCGGGAAGATGCCGAGGCTGTAGCCGGCGGTGTTGAGCAGGGCGAAGCGGCGGATGCCGTAGCGTTCATGGGTCATGCCTGGGCCTCCATGTCGGCTTGTTCTTCGGCGATGGCGCGGGCGAGGGCGTCTTCTTCGCTCTCTTCAACGGCGGAGACTGCAACCTGTGCGGCGGGATTGTCGAGGGCGACGATCGCTTCGTCGGCATCGGCGGTATAGCTTTCGAGGATCACCACCGGCTCGTCGTCTTCTTCCATCAGGGCGGGCGCGCTGAACTGCATTTCGCTGGCGTGCAGGTTGGCGGCCAGGTCGCGGTCCTGCTGGACCGACAGGCAGACGTCGAGGAATCGGTGGATCGGCGGCAGGAAGCGGTACACGCCGTTGTCCTCGGCGGCGAAGCCGAGCTGGGTGAGGCGGCGCATGACCTTCTCTTCCAGTTCTTCCTGGGTGGTCACCTCGGCCTGCAGGAACAGGTCGCGGTACTTCTCCAGCAGCGGCGGCAGCTCGTCGCGGCCGATGCTGCCGCCGTCGAGGACGGCCAGCGGGTCGCGGCCCTGGTCGGCCAGGTGCTCGACCAGGATGAAGGTGAACAGCGCCAGGCGCTGGGCGGTCTTGTTCACCTGGGCGCCGATCTGCTCGGGCACGAAGTAGTAGAAGCCACGGGTATCGCAGACCAGCTCGTAGCCCAGGCTGCGGAACAGCGCGCGGTAGGCGTCCTGCTGGTTGGACAGCTGGCTGTACAGCTCCGGGTCGCGGCGGCTGATGTGGAAGCCCTTGAACAGCTCGCGGAAGATCGGCGCGAGCTGGGTCATTTCGGTGAGATTAATCTGCATGCTGTTCGCTCTTGCTGTCCTTGCCAGCGGTCGGGCCGGCGATCAGGGCGAAGGAGCACAGGCTGACGCTGTGCTGGAGAGTGTCGTATTGGCGGCGATCGAGGCGGTCGCGCTGGAAGCGGGCATCGCGCGACAGGCGCGAGAACCAGTAGAGCAGCTCGTCGGTGGCGCCTTCGGGCTCCTGCTCCAGCAGCCACTGCATCAGGTCCGGCAGCGGCAGCGCGGCCTGGCAGCGGTCGAGCATTTCCCGGGCGGTGCGCGGCGAGCGCTGCGGGCCGTCGCTCTTGCGATTGCCGCTGGCCTTGGGGAAGTGCGCAGGCTTTGGCTGGAAGCTGGCGAGGGCGAAGACGTAGCTCTCGACCTGCGAGGCGGTGCCCAGGAAGTTGCTCTGTGGCCGGGTGAACATCGGCATGGCGGCCTGCGGCACAGCGTCGATGCCCTTGCGGCGGATGACCGACAGCGCCAGGGCGGCGCCACGGGTGATCGCGTTGTGCCGGCGGGCTTCCTCACGCAGCGGCAGCAGCAGTTCGCGGGCGCGGCGCAGGGTGAGCTGGGCTGTGGTCTGCATTTCCAGGATGCGCGCATGGGTGCGCAGCAGCTGGTCGTCGTCCACCAACTGGCCGAGGCGCGCCTGTTCGCCGAGCAGGCGCAGCAGCACCTGTTCCACGCGGCGCACGCCCTGTTCGAAGGCGCCGTCGGCGGACACCAGCTGGATCATCGGCTCGACGTACTCGTCCCAGGTCGCCAGGACTTCCGCATAACGCTGGCGTAGCGGAATCTGCCGGTCGCTGGTCTTGGCCCGCTCGGCCACGGCAACCAGCGCCTGTTCGTCGTTGGCGAGCTTCTTCAGCACGTCGCGCACGCGCATGTCGAGCAGGCGCAGCTGGCGGGCGAGATCGTTGCCATCGCGCACCTCGAAGGCGTCGCGGATGTAGCCGGCCAGACGCTCCAGGTGACGCAGGTAGGCCTCGATCTCCAGGCACAGGCCCAGGCGGTGTTCCTGGCGCAGGTAGGCGAGGAAGTCGTGGATCTGGGCGTTCAGCTCGAAGCGGTTCGGGCTTTTCGCCACCGGGACGAGGATGTCCAGGCGTACCCACTGGTCGAGCAGGGCGGTGATGTCCACCGGGGTGCTGTCGGGCAACTGGCTGGTGAGCTGGTTGCGCAACTCCACCAGGCTAAGGGTGCCGGCGTCGAAGCGCTCGCACAGCGGTTCGAGCAGCACCCAGTGTTCGGCGAGGGCGCGTAGTACGCGTCGTGGGTCGATCATCGGCTGAGTCGGGCCTGAAATGAACAAAGGGGCCGATTGTACTGCAAAGGGTCTGCCCTGACCGACAGAGTGACGAAACGCGTCAGATTGCGACGAGCCCTATCGGTCCTTGCGTGAATTGGATCACGGAAATTGGCGGCTAAATGGCTGAATTTTCTGGCATGTTTTCTGCCGTGCTACTGGCAGAGCCAGTCAGACCAACACTGATTTACTGCCATGACCTACGACGCCGCACTTGCCAAAGCCCGGTGGGCCGAACTGGAGCGCCAGAACGACCTCGACTGGGACCTGGACGCCATCACCGACCGCAACGAAGCCATCGCTTTCCTGCAGCGCTTCGAGAATCGCTTGTGCATCTATTCGTCGTATGTCGAGAAGCTCTACAGCAACTACAGCTTTGTGATTCCGGAGAACCAGGAAGGTGGCATCACCATTCTGCCGGACGAGCAGGCCTGGTTCGACACCTTCCACGACATCCCCGCCGACGCGGTCGAGCCCACCGGCATCCACATCCTGCCGGGCGAGACCATGGGCTACAGCGGCCTGTACCTGAAGATTCCCGGCGAGCATCGCCTGGTGGCCTCCCGCGAGCTGCCGTTCCAGGACGGTCTGAAGGTGCTGATCAACCGCTACCGGATGCGCGAGGACACCTTCCTGCCGGTGCTGGTCAAGGGCGACCTGCGCGAGTACGAGGCACGCATGCCGTCCCTGCACCTGCATCGCCTGAACGTCGCCAAGCTCCAGTCCCATTCGCGCCTGAACCTGGACTCCATCAAGGGCGCCATCGCCGAGCACCTGATCGGACTGTTCCGCCATCGCTGATCAGGCACCTGTAACGCCGGTGTGACGTTGGGTAACAACTCCGCTCCCCTGCGCGATTTCCGAGCACCGGCTTTCCACCTCCGAACGCACTTTTTCTCGACTATGGGTCGGGCTGCCGTGGCCAGGAGAATTCCTATAGTGGCATCACGGGGGCGAGGCTCCGGTCGCTGCTAAGAACCTGTTTACGATCTGCTGCGCGTCGGCATAACTGCGTTAAAAGCAGGCTCGGACTGCTCATTTACAGTGCGTAAACTCCGCGTCCTCGCCTGCTTTTGCCTTGTTCTGCTCTAGCTCGCGAGATCGTAAGCAGGTTCTAAGGACCGGCCTTGCGTCGGTTGCGCGCCCCCTTCCCATAACAACAGCTCCCCATCAGAGGAGAGTGCCATGCGTCAGTCCTCCGGTCCGCTCATGCGTGTCCTTGCCTTGCTCTGCGGCGGCCTGCTGGCCTGCTCCGCCCAGGCGCGCATGCAATCGCTGGATGACAACGAGCTGTCGGCGATCTCGGGCCAGGGCGCGATGCTCACCGTCGATGCCTCCACCTACCAGAACTACCAGTACACCCGGCTCAACTTCGGCGCCGACATCAGCCTGCTGACCAACATCGACCAGCTCAGCCTGGGCAACTACACTCGCACCGGCGCCAACACCGTGTCCAACCAGCCGGCCGACATCCTGATCAACAACTTCGCCCTTGGCCGGGTGGACAACGCCAACTCGGCCAACGCCAAGGTGGTGCCGTTCCAGATCCAGGACCCCTACGTCGAATTCGCCTTCCAGACCAACAATGGCGTGCGCCAACTGGTGGGCGCGCGCGTCGGCTTCGGCAAGGCGCAGGGCGACCTGTCTGGCGACATCCTGTCGATCACCGGCAACCTGCAGGGGCAGATCTACGGTCCGGCGTCCATCGCCTACGACTACTACACCCGCAACGGCTGCCCGAACCTGATCAACTGTCTGGCCCTGTCGATCGCTGGCGATACGCCGGTCTACGCCGACGTGGTGCTGCTCAAGGCCGGCACCGGCGAGGCCACCATCAACGGCCAGCCGATCAACCGCGCCACGCAGATCGGTATCGCCAAGGGCGACTCACTACATTCGGACGCCGGCGGCCTGGTCGCCTCGCTGATCCCGAGCCTGTCGACCACCAGCAACTGCCAGGCGCTAGGCCTGACCACCTGCTTCGACCTGACCAACTACAAGACCATCTACATCGGCAAGCCGGGCTCCACCGACATCAACACCGGTGCGCAGGGCATCTTCTTCTCCCTGCAGAACCAGAACGTGCCCTGGCAGGACCTGGCCAACGCCGGCAACTTCGTGAACACCCAGTCCGGCGCCTTCGCCAACTTCCCCAAGGTGGGCAGCGGCGCGAATGCGGTCTACCCGATCCTGATCAACCTCTACGATGCCCTGCGCGGCCTGCCTCGCCAGTCGACCTGCATGGGCGCCCAGGCAGCGGGGTGCTGACATGAGCGCACGCGGCACATTTATCGCCTGCATCCTCGGCTGGTTGCTCTGCTTGCCGGCCCAGGCCATGAAAGCCCTGGACGATGACCAGCTGGGCGAGGTCAGCGGCGCCGGCCTCGGTTTCTTCATCGACGGCTTCAGCTACGACCAGGCCGCCGCCTCGGCGAAGATCACCGGGGTGAAGAACAGCGCCAACCAGGATGTCCAGGTGGACATCACCGGTGCCTACATCAAGGGCGCCGGCAGCCAGCGCGGCACGCTCGACACCAAGGCCTACATGGGTACGCCCATGCACGCATTCACCTTCGGACCGATCAAGTACAAGACCGGCGCCAACATCCCGGCCGGGCAGGAAGCGCTGCAGCTGATGACGCCGACCTGGAGCGACCCGATCAACGACACCCACAAGTTCGGCCTCTGGTCCTACTACCAGGGTTGCCTGTACGGCGATGCCGGTTGTACCGACGCCACCCGGGCGACGAGCAAGATCAACAGCGAACTCAGTGCACTGACAACCCAGCGCAACACGCTGCTCAGTGCCTATTCCAATGACATGGGCACGCTGAAGTCGGGTATCGACACCGACATGGTCGTGGTCAACCAGCGCGAGGCCCAGGTGGATGCCGCGCAGGTGGTGGTCAAGAACAACTACAGCACCATGCAGAGCAAGTTCACCGCTGCGCCGGCGCGGATCTGCGACAACGTGCTGGGCATCGCCTGTACCAACAAGCCGGATTTCGGCACCAAGTACGACTGCTCGCTGATCGCCGGCTGCAGCAGCAACACGGGGGTGAAGGCCTACAACGACTCGGTGGACAGCTACAACACCAGCACGACCAACCTGACCTCCGCGCAGCAGAACCTCAGCGCCTCCTGGAACGTCACCCGCAATGGCGTCACCCTCAGCCAGCGGGCCAGTGACTACGACAAGTTCGTCCAGCTCTGCGGGGCACAGAGCGGAAGCGCGACCACCTGCGTGGGCGGCACCGTCACCCGTACGGGGAACAATGTCGCCACGGTGAAACTGGTGGCCGACGCGATGCCCGGCTCCGCCGGCACCCGCATCCAGGGCCTGGACATCGGCATCAAGGCCCGCTTCACCCTTCCCAGCGTCGCCTACAACAGCAACGGCACCGCGGGCGCCACCACCCAGCGGCAGGACTTCTTCTCCATCGCCCTGGAAAACTTCACCCTCAATGGCTCCTACCTCAACCTGTGGGGCGACTCAGTGGGCCTGAAGGCCTCCATGAGCCTGCAGATGTACGCCGACAAGCTGATCATCAGCGGCTGCGATGCCTGCGCCGACACCGATCGGGTGGTGGCCAAGAACGTCTACTTCGACCTCAACCTGGGCGACGCCAACTACCAGCCCGCGACCCTCACCGTCGCCAGCAACGGCGACCTGATCCTCAATGCGCCGGGCGTCACCTGGGCCAACCATGAAGCCTTCTACCAGAACGTGCAGAAGAGCAATATCAGTATCGGCAACCTGAACATCGGCGGTACCGATCTCGGCTCCCAGGCAGTGCGGGGCATGCGGATCGACTACCTGAACGTGCGTACCGTCAACCTGCCGCGCCAATGAGGAGCTTCGCCGTGAACAGCCTGTCCCGCCGATTCCTGAGTGCCGTGCTGCTGCTCGCCGCCGCTGGCGCCCACGCCGAGCTGCGCAACCTGGACGACGGTGAGATGTCCGACGTCAGCGGCCAGGATGGCGTCAGCCTGAGCGTCAACTTCAACGTCGCCCCGGTGGCCGGCGATACCCGCTGCACCGACGGCTGCGGCGCGCGCCTGGCGATCCAGCCGCTCAACAGCACCGGCTTCATCGTCCTCGACAACATCAAGGGCACCTTCAGCTTCGATGGCATGAGCCTGGACATGGTGACCATCAACAGCGGCTTCAACGGCGACGGCGCGCTGTTCAACCGCGAGGCCATGAAGATCGGCCTGACCAACGCCAGCGCCACCAACCTGCAGTTCACCCTCGGCGGCGCCAACCAGGGCAAGGTCGCCGCCAGCGGCCTGCAGCAGAACAACCTGCTCACCTACCAGGCGACCGGCGCGATCAAGCTGACCGGCAACGTCTACATCTTCAGCAACCCGTAACCGCCGACCGGCCTTTCCCCCCGGCGCGTTTCACGCGACAATCCCGCCTCTATGTGCCGGCCTGCCCACGCAGGTTCCACTGACAGGTAACCGTCCCTTGATCGAAGAAGCCCGCCGCCGCGCCTACCTCGGCGCCATGCAGGTCGCCACCTGGCTGCCGCGCGTGGCGTTGCCGTTCGCCGCACCGTCGCGCCCGGAACTGCTGGAAACGCCCGCGCCCATCGTCGTCGAGAAAGCGCCGTTGGCGCCTGTCGCCGAAGTCGCGCGCGAAGCTGCCCCGGTTGCTGCTCCGCCCGCCGTGCCGATGGGCGAGCCCGGGTCGATCGCCGCCCGCCTGCTGCCCAAGGCGGGTGCACCGGCCAAACCTGCGGCCACGGTGAAAACCGAGGAGCCGGCCGAGCCGGAAGCCGAAACCGTGGTGCGCACCCCGGTCGCGCCGCCGCGCTTCGCCCTGCAACTGCTGCGTGCCGGCGACTGCGCCTTGCTGGTGGAACTGCCCACTGGCGAGCCCCTGGCCAGCCGCGACCCGGCCTACCTGTTGCTCAAGGACCTGCTGCGCGCCGCCGGCCTGCCGGAAAGCCCGCAACTGCTGGGCGAGCCTGTGCGCTGGCCGCTGCTCGCCGGCGGCAACATGGACCAGGGCCCGCAAGCCGCCCGCGAGTTCGTCCAGGGCTTCGTCGCTGCCCGCCTGGAAGACGGCACGCCCTGCCGCCTGCTGTGGCTGGTCGGCATGCCGGCCGTGCGCTACGCCGGCGAGGCCGATGAAGAATCCCTGCTGCGCGAGCTGCAAGTCGAAGGCCTGGGCGTCGCCTGGGCCCTGCCGGGCCTCGAGCGCCTGGCTGAAGAACCCTCTTTGAAAGCCGACCTCTGGCGCGCCATGCGCCGCGTTCGGCAACGCTGGACGAGTCAGACCACCGCATGAGTGATGCCGTTTCCTTCCGCCCGATGACCGAGGCGGACCTCGATGCCGTACTCAAGATCGAATACGCCGCCTTCAGCCACCCGTGGACGCGCGGCATCTTCGCCGATGGCCTGAAAAGCTACGAATGCTGGGTGATGTTCGAAGGCACCCAGCAGGTCGGCCACGGCGTGATCCAGATGATTCTCGACGAAGCCCACCTGCTCAACATCACCGTCAAGCCGGAAAGCCAGGGCCGCGGCCTGGGCCTGACCCTGCTGGAACACCTGATGAAGCGCGCCCACGAACGGGGCGGGGTGGAATGCTTCCTCGAAGTGCGCGAGTCCAACCAGCCGGCCTACCGCCTCTACGAGCGCTACGGCTTCAACGAGGTTGGCCGGCGCCGGGGTTACTACCCGGCGGTCGGCGGTCGCGAAGACGCACTGGTCATGGCCTGCACGCTGGTCGATTGAGCCGGGCTTTCAACTGAGCCTACCCCCGTAGGCCCTCGCTGGCAGGTTCTGTGTTTTCGTAGGAGCAACTGTCTTTTGCATCCTTGTAGGATGGCGTAGAGCGTAGCGAAACCCATCGATACCGTGCACCGACAGCATGGGTATCGCTTCGCTCCACCCATCCTACGGTCCTGGGGTAGGGCCGACCCGAGCGTAGGTGCATTGCGTAGGAGCTCTCCCTGAAGGGATGACACGGACTCCATCCGCGATATCTCCCCACCTTCTCGACGCCCCCACAAAAATCGGGAAATTTCCTGCCCGGCGGGTTTTTCTGAAGGCAACTCCTGGCTTACCCTTAAGCCCAATAACAACAAGAAAATAAGGTCGCAAACATGAATCGCAGCGATGTGATCGTGGTGGGCGCCGGTATTTCGGGGCTGACCGCGGCCTGGCGTCTGGCGCAAGCCGGGCGGCGGGTGCAAGTGCTGGAGGCCAACAAGCGCGTCGGAGGACGAACCCTCAACCACCGTTTCGCCAGCGGCGAAGTGGTCGAGGTGGGCGGCCAATGGGTCGGCCCGACCCAGGAGCGCATCCTTTCCCTGCTCGCCGAGCTGAACCTGTCGACCTTCGGGCAATGGAACCGGGGCGACAACCTCACCCTGTTCGGTGGCCGTCTCAAGCCCTATCACGGCACCATTCCCAAATTCGCCCCCCACGTCCTGCTCGACGTGATGCAGGCCCATGTGCGGCTGGACCGCATGGCGCGGGAAATCCCCCTGAACGACCCCAGCCAGCACCCCAAGGCCGGCCAGTGGGACCGCCTGACCTTCGCCGAATGGCTGCGCCGCAACGTGCGCACCTCCACCGGCCGCAAGGTCTTCGAGCTGATGATCGCCGCGGTATTCGCCGCCGGCCCCCACGACCTGTCGTTCCTCCACGTCCTCTTCTACATCCGCAGCGGCACCAACCTCGACACCCTGCTCGGCGTCGAAGGCGGCGCCCAGCAGGACCGCATCCTTGGCGGCTCCCAGCGCATCTGCCAGACCCTCGCCGAGCGCCTGGGCGATGCCGTGCACACCGGCGAGCCGATCCGCGCCGTGCGGCAGACCGCCACCGGCGTCGAACTGGTCAGCGACCGTGGCGTGCACCACGCCTCACGGGTGATCTTCGCCATCCCGCCGACCCAGCTGCTGCGCATCACCCAGGAGCCGCTGTTGCCCAGCTGGCGCGACCAGCTTCTGCAACGCCTGCCGCAAGGCGCGGTGATCAAGTGCATGGCGCTCTACGACAAGCCCTTCTGGCGCGACCGTGGCCTTTCCGGCCAGGCCACCAGCGAAGTCGGCCCGGTGCGCCTGACCTTCGACAACAGCGTCCCCGACTCCCCGCGCGGCGTGCTGCTCGGCTTCATCGAGGGCGACGAAGCGCGGCAGTGGAACGCGCGGCCGGCGGGCGACCGACGCGGCCAGGTGCTCGAGTGCTTCGCCCGCTACTTCGGCGAAGCGGCACTCAAACCGATGGATTACGTGGACAAATCCTGGGCCGAGGAACCCTTCGCCCGTGGCTGCTATGCCGCGCTGTTCCCGCCGGGGTTGTGGACCAGCGGCGCTGCGCGGTTGCGCGAGCCCTACGGGCGCCTGCATTTCGCGGGCACCGAAACGGCAACGCGCTGGATGGGCTATTTCGATGGGGCCGTCGAGGCCGGGGAACGGGCGGCGAGCGAAGTGCTCGGCGCCGCAGACGAGGGAGGGGAGTATGTGCGACACCTTGGTATTGCGTAGCGACGGGGCCACCTGGTTCGCCAAGAACAGCGACCGCGAGCCCGCCGAACCGCAACGCCTGATCCGCCTGCCGGCCGTGCACGGCGACCGCGCGGCGACGGTGCGCACCACCTACCTGGAGATTCCCCAGACCGCCGAGCGCCACGCCGTCATCCTCAGCCAGCCGGCCTGGCTGTGGGGCGCCGAAATGGGCGTCAACGAGCGCGGCGTGGCCATCGGCAACGAAGCCGTGTTCACCCGCCTGACCCTGCGCGAGGGCGAAGCCCTGCTGGGCATGGACCTGCTACGCCTGGCCCTGGAGCGCGCCGCGACGGCCCGCGAGGCCCTGGCCGTCATCACCGAACTGCTGGAGCGCCACGGCCAGGGCGGCCCGGCCGGCTACCGCAACAAGCGCATGCGCTACGACAACAGCTACCTCATCGCCGACCGCGACGAAGCCTGGGTGCTGGAAACCGCCGGCCGGCTGTGGGCGGCGAAGAAGGTCGATCGCTGTGCGATCTCCAATGCCCTGACCCTGGGCCACGACTACGACCTCGCCAGCCCCAACCTGGAAGATCATGCGCGCCGGCTGGGCTGCTGGAACGGCCGGGGCGACTTCCACTTCGCCCGCGCCTTCGATGGCCGCGTGCTGCCCTGGATCGCCGGGGCGCGGCAGCGGCGGCAACTCAACCAGGAATTCCTCGCCCACTGCCCGGCCAAGGTCGACTGGCTGGCGCTGGTAGTCGCCCTGCGCAGCCACGGTCATCGCGGTCACCGCCTCTCGCGGCACGACAACCGCCAGGTCTGCCTGCACGCCGGCAGCTTCTGGCGGCCCTCGCAGACCACCGCCAGCCTGGTCGCCCGGCTCGACGATCGCTCCCCGCGCATGGCCGCCACCGGGACCTCGGCGCCGTGCCTGTCGATGTTCCAGCCGCTGGGCTTCGAGGCGGGCGCTGGCGCGGGCCTGCTCAGCAGTGAGGATACCGCCGTGGAAGATTCCCTCTGGTGGCGCTTCGAAACCGTGCACCAGCGCGCCCTGGCCGACCCCGGCTTCGCCGACGCCCTGCGTGCCGGCCATGGCTGGCTGGAAACCGAGTTGCTGGCGGCGCTCGACAGGCGCACGCTGGATTGGCCGCGCCTGGCTGCCGAAGCCCAGGCCTGGCACGACGCCTGGCACCAGCTGGCGCTGCAGGAGACGCTCCGCCCGTCGCGCTGGTGGCGTCTGAACGCCGCCCGCTGAAAGCGCCTTGTCAGGCGCGCGCGTGCTGCGTAAGGTGCGGCAGCCAACGATGAGGAGCCGACCATGAGCGATCTGCAGGAACTGTTCGACAACAACGAACGCTGGGCCGAAGCGATCAAGCGCGAAGACCCTGACTTCTTCGCCAAGCTGGCCCGGCAACAGACCCCGGAATACCTGTGGATCGGCTGCTCCGACGCCCGCGTGCCGGCCAACGAGATCGTCGGCATGCTGCCCGGCGACCTGTTCGTCCACCGCAACGTCGCCAACGTCGTGCTGCACACCGACCTCAACTGCCTGTCGGTCATCCAGTACGCCGTCGACGTACTCAAGGTGAAGCACATCCTGGTCACCGGCCACTACGGCTGCGGCGGCGTGCGCGCCGCACTGCAGGACCGCCAGTTCGGCCTGATCGACGGCTGGCTGCGCACCATCCGCGACCTCGCCTACGAATTCCGCGACCACCTCGCCCAGTTCGAGAAGGAAGAGGACCGCGTCGACCGTCTCTGCGAACTCAACGTCATCCAGCAGGTGGCCAACGTCGGCCACACCAGCATCGTCCAGAACGCCTGGCACCGTGGCCAGCCGCTCTCCGTGCACGGCTGCATCTACGGCATCAACGACGGCCGCTGGAAGAACCTCAACGTCACCGTCAGCGGCCTCGACCAACTGCCGCCTCAATACCGCCTGCGCCCGCTCGAACAATTCTGAGCCGACCGTCCGCCCGCTCCCCTCGGCGAGGAGCGAGGGCGGATCATGAAAGGACAGACGGCACGCGGAGGTCAGCGATGCATCGGTTGTGCGTGATACCCGGCGACGGCATCGGCCGCGAAGTGGTGCCGGCGGCGGTGCAGATACTGCTGCGACTGCTGCCCGACCTGCGTGTGGAAGAGGCCGAAGCCGGTTGGGACTGCTTCGAACGCCACGGCGTCTCGGTGCCCGACACCACCCTGGCCCGCCTGCGCGCCTGCGGCGCCGGCCTGTTCGGCGCCGTCTCCTCGCCCAGCCATCGCGTCGAAGGCTACCGCAGCGCCATCCTCACCCTGCGCCAGGAACTGGCGCTGGGCCTCAACCTGCGCCCGGTGCGCAGCCGCCCGCACGTCTCGCACCACCCGGGCGTCGACCTGCTGATCCTGCGCGAGAACAGCGAAGGCCTCTACAGCGGCCGCGAACACTGGGAATCCGAAGGCGTGGCCATCGCCGAACGGGTCATCACCCGCGCCGCCTGCGACCGCCTGGCCGCCGACGCCTCGCGCATCGCCCGCCAGCGCGGCGCCCGGCGCATCACCCTGGTGCACAAGGCCAACGTCCTCCCGCTCACCTGCGGCCTGTTCCGCGACACCTGCCGCGACCGGCTGGTGGAGGACGGCTGGAGCGACGTACTCGACGAACGCCTGGTCGACGTCGCCGCCCTGCAACTGGTGGAACGCCCCGAATCCTTCGACCTGATCGTCACCACCAACCTCTTCGGCGACATCCTCTCCGACCTCGCCAGCCACTGGGGCGGCGGCCTCGGCGTGGCCCCGTCGCTGAACCTCGGCCACGGCATCGCACTGGCCGAACCCGTCCACGGCAGCGCCCCCGACATCGCCGGCAGCGGCCGCGCCAACCCGCTCGCGGCCATCCTCAGCGCCGGCATGTTGCTGCGTCATCACTGGCAACTGCCCGAGCTGGCCGAACGCATTGATACGGCGGTGGACGGCTTCCTGCGGGAGGAGGGGAGTGTGGACTTCGGCGGGGAGACCACCAAGGTGATCGGGCAGGGCGTGTTGCAGCGGTTGAACTGATTGGCCGATCTCGCCGGTCACCACGATGTCCGCTGACCACCGCCGGGAACTACGCTGAAAGCACCATCCTCCCCAAGGTGCCCGGCATGTGCGGACGCTACGTCAGCCCTGAAGAGGCTGCCATCGAACGCTACTGGCACATCGGCGCCCGCACGCCGCCGCGCTGGCTGGAAGCCTGCTACAACGTCGCCCCGACCATGACCGTGCCCATCCTGCGCCAGGACGAAAGCGGCCAACTCGAACTGCTGCCCGCCCGCTGGGGCCTGATCCCCACCTGGTGGAAGGAATCCACCCCGCCGCGCTACGCCTTCATCGCCCGCAGCGAGGAAGCTGCCGGCAAACCCCTCTGGCGCCAAGCCCTGCGCAGCACCCGCTGCCTGATGCCCGCGCTGGGCTGGTACGAATGGAATGAAAAGGAAACCCTGCGCAACCCCGCCGGCCGCCAGGTCCACCAGCCGTACTTCATCCACAGCCCCTCCGACCCCGTCATCGCCTTCGCCGGCCTCTGGTCCCTGTGGATAAACCCGAACGGCGAGCCCGTCCTCTCCTGCGCCCTGCTGACCAGATCCGCCGCACCGAGCCTCGAACACATCCACCACCGCATGCCCGTGGTGCTGGCGCCGGAGAGCTTCGGGGAATGGCTATCCACGGCTACTCGCGGAGAAGCGCTGGGCGACCTGATTCACCATGCGCGGGAGGATTTGGTAGGGCATAGGGTGTCGTTGCGGGTGAATGACACGAAGAATGATTCGGTGGAGTTGATCGAAAGCGCGGACTGACCGTTCGGCACAATGCCTCCTGGATAAGCCCCTGAAGTCTTTACGGTTAAGGCATCGCGCGGTAGTGTCGAGGGCGAGTGGCCCTGTGCCACCTCATGGACGAACAAAGAGAGCCACGAATGGCCCGCCGCAGAAAGACCACTGCTTTCGAAGACCTCATCTTCATCGCCAGCCGCCTCCCCTGGTGGTCCAGCCTGCTGATCGCCCTCGGCGCCTGGCTGATCCTCCATCCCTACGCCATAAGCAAACCGCCCACCACCGTTAATCCGCAGCAACTTGCTGACGCGATGACCGGGCAGGTCTGGCGCACGTTTGCGATGTTCCTCCAATACCTTATTCCCGCTGCCTTTGTACTTGGCGCTATCGGCTCCATCGTCGGCCGCGCCAAGCGCAAGAAACTCGCCGCCGACGTCGCCCGCGCCACCGAAACCGGAAAGACCATCGATGGCATCAGCTGGCGCGAGTTCGAACAGTTGGTGAGCGAAGTCTTCCGCCAGAAAGGCTTCACCGTCACCGAAACCGGTGGCAACGGCCCGGACGGTGGTGTTGACCTCATCTTGCATATGGGCAGCGACAAGTACCTCGTCCAGTGCAAACAGTGGCGCGCCATCAAGGTTGGCGTGACGGTAATTCGGGAGTTCTTTGGCGTGATGGCGGCGCAGGGGGCTTCGGGTGGGTTTGTCGTGACGTCCGGTACCTATACAGATGATGCCAAGGAGTTTGCGAAGGGGCGAAATATTCAGTTGGTGGATGGGGAGTTGGTGAGGCGGTGGATTACAGGCCATACCCGAGCGGAGACACAGGAAAAATACAGGGGCGAGCCCTTCAATGAGTCCGTTCTCGCAACGGTGCCTGCATGTCCGATTTGCAATGCGGCAATGGCAAAGCGGACGGCAAAGCGTGGCCCTAATGCAGGTAGCGAATTTTGGGGGTGTACGAGATTTCCAGTGTGTCGAGGCGTCAGGGCTATGGCGCCATAAAAATATATTTTCGAACTTTAATTTATCTTGATTGGTTTTCCCCTGGAGAGTCATATGCATGAGCTATTTAAGAGTTTGAAGGACGAGCTTGATGCTCTTTCCGCAGAAATATACGCGGCGATTCCCAATGATGAAGCTCTAAATATTGCGCATGGGAACTGGAGCTTTCCAGGGGTTAATAGAGAAGATTTGCGTGACTATGTTAGTGGCGTTTCTGGTCTGATCGCTGATCAGGCTGGTGATGAGACCAATGGCTATGATGCTTATCTAAGTAATAGTATTGCTAGAATAAAATTTATTAGAACGAATACGGTTGGGCAGATTTGGGGGAGTGGAGGTGCTGCGGTTTCGGCTTTGCGATCAACTCTAGAGATTCTGCGGGAGACTTTGGTTTCGGAGGTTTTCGAGTCGGATTTAAAGTCTGAAGCGGCAAAGTCTCTCAGAAAGTTGCAGAGAGAAGTTAGAGCTATGGAGCTTCGTATTCAGGACTTAACCCCTCGCGCATCTCAAATGGAAGAGATGATCAAGAGGATTGAGGAGGTTCATGAGGCTGCCGAGCAGTTTCCTTCCGATATAGAGTTGTTAAAAGAGGATCGGGATAAAATTAAGAAATTGCTTGGGGAGTCGGACACTGATCGAGTTAGAATAAAGTCGATTCGTGACAGCGCCGACCATACTGATAAGTCGCTTAAAGACAGCAAGAAAGACGCGGATGATATTATATCCCGCTGTGAGACGGCATATTCTTCAGCTACCTCTGTTGGATTGGCTGCTGCGTTTCATGAACGTTCTATAGAACTCAATTCTTCGATTTGGAAATGGGTCTCTGGTTTGGTTCTCGCCCTCGTCGTCGGGGGCGTAGCTGGTTCTATTCAATTGCATCGATTGACTGATTTGGCGGTTCAACCAAACGTATCTCAGTCGATGGTGGTTCTGAATATTTTCCTCTCCATAGTCTCTGTTGGTGGACCTATTTGGTTTGCCTGGCTCTCTACTAAACAGATTGGGCATCGATTTAGACTTTCTGAGGATTACGCATTTAAGGCATCTATTTCGCGAGCGTACGAAGGGTTTAGAAGAGAGGCTGCGAAGATTGATAAAAATATGGAGGCCAGTTTGCTTGCTTCCGCATTGACTAGGTTTGACGAACTGCCTCTGAGACTTGTAGAACAGGCAACGCATGGTAGCCCATGGCACGAACTGCTTGCTTCTGATTTAATAAAGGATGCCTCAAAAACAATTCCAGGATTTGTAGAGGCAGTTAAAGAGCTGGCAAAGAATAAGCTTAATAAAGCAGAATTGGGGGGGGAGGCCTCGGTAACTCCGATATCTGTCGCTACTCAAGATGCCAATCATGAGGCAGAGAGATCTGTTTGATTAAAAGTGAGGATATAGCCTCGAAACTATTTTGAGGCTATTTTATTTTCTTGGCTGCCTTTATTTACGCATAGCCCAAAGGGCTGGTTTATTTTATATGCTCTAATCTTTGTGGCGGCAGATCAAGGACTCGTTAACTGTATGAGCTGATTAACCAGCAGGCTCATCGCTATCTGGGCTGGATTGTTTCAGTTCAGGGTTTACCTCTCCCGTCATGAGCCACCAACGATAGCTTGGAAAGGCTTTGCCGAGAATTTCAACCTCATCGGCACCCAGCCTCGCCTTTCCGCGCTTGATGTTCTGCCAGCGTAGATAGTCCGTGCTGCCCAGTTCTGTCAGCTTTTTGATGCTGGCCATGTCCAGTAGCCGTAATCCTCTTGCCGAGATTCCTTCGCTCATTCGTTGATTTCCAGAAGCATCCTACAAGTTCGGCGTTTCCGGCATGTGTATTATGTTCATGTCTATAGAACACATAATCACGCCGTTCCAAGTTCCGAATTATAGGGGGAGAGCATGGAAGTTTCCGGTGTTGTGCGCGTCTCTGCATTGGTGAGAGTGGAAAGGGCTACCCGCTCGCGTAATCGCTTGGCGGTGCGCTCGGCTGTGCATATGCAGACTTCGAAGGGGAGGGCCGCATTGTGCCGCTAGTTAAAGCGGGATCGATCCCGGCACAGCCTTTCTCCGATGCCGAACTTCAATCCGCAGTCAGCAGCTTGATTGGCCGCCTTGTCATGGAGCTTTCCCGCTTCGAGCTGAATCTGGACCTCTGCCTGCGGCATCTGGTAGGCGGAAGCGAGCCGGTGCTCCTCAATCCGCTGATCGAGCGCCTTTCCCTGAAGGCAAAGATGGATGCGCTGCGGGAAGTTATCGCGCGTCGCCATGCCGGGGAGGCGGAGTGCCTTCGCGAGTTCAATGCGTGGTATGCAGTGATGGACCGCATCCGCGCCAAGCGCAATGCGTTCATCCACGGCGGCTGGGTGTTCAACTACTACGAGCAGGAAGTCACCAACCTTGCCCCCGGCCTGCCGGGCTCGATCACCCGTAAGGAAACCCGCTACAAGCTGCCCGCCCTGGAGCAGGGGTTGACCGCAACGGAAGCGGCGGCGCGGGACTTCATTGAGCTTCGGAAACGGTGGAAGTTCTGAGTGCCGAAGCTCTCACGCCTCAGCTGTTATTGAGCTGCAGTCCTGCACTGCACGCCTGTGCTTGGCACCCGCTTTAGAACGCGTCGATCACTGATTCCAAGATGCAATCTGCCGGACTACTATCCGCGAGCTGATAGGCAAAAGGGACTTTGTTGTGATCAATATCTTTGACTGGCTGGTATCTGCATTCAAGCTGGGCCGGGATATCCGCGCGGAGCGGAGCTATCGGACAGACGCGTTCCGTCTGGAGGCGCAAAGAGTCATTGACGCTTTCCAGGCGCACGGGCTAGCGCCGAATGAGGTTGCCCGGCTGTTGCCGGAGGCCTTAGGGCATAAAGCGTCGCCTGCGGTCCTGGGGGACGTTAACGAACTGAAGAGGCATCTGAGCCAGATCTCGCCCTGGACCACAGCGATGCTTGCTCTAGATCCACTTTGGGTCCGGGGGAGGGGGAGTGAACCACATCGTCGAATTCACTCTTACAAGCACATATCTGAGCTGACGACGTTCTTTCGAGAAAGGGAGGCGGCCAGCGAGGACGACGCGGTGGGCCTTGCCGAGCGCTATCAATTGCATTTCTACAAGCAGGATGGCCGTCCGCTGAGCGAAAGCCGTGGCACTTTCGTTGTGCTACTGACACAGGAGTTTGCGCAGTTAGACGGCGAGAGCTTCCATCGAACCTATTACCTCACCGAGGGGCATCACTTCGAACATTCCCCCTGTGTCGTCCATCTTCTGCAGATAGTCGCACTGGCCCTGCATTACCGAATCTTTATGTCAGGCCATGTGCTTGCTGCTAAGCACCTTGCTGCGCTTGACGAGGGGAATGGCTTCGCCAGTGACCTCACCTCGGAAGCGAGCGGTTTACTTTGGTACCCAGAGGACATTTTCTTCCGCCCGCTTGATGGCGATTTGGGGTGGAATCTGACAGCTAGAGATTGGCTGGAGGAGTCGCTGCAAGACGATCAGGCTGAGATGCTGTTGAGGGCGCTACCACCGAAGCAACAGCTCGTGTGAGACAAGGCCGCCACTTTCCCGCAGGCAAAAGAAAAGGGGTTTAGCTTTCGCTAAACCCCTTTCGATATATGGTGGCTACACCGGGACTTGAACCTGGGACATCAGCATTATGAATCGCATGAGACGCTCCTTATCCAGCCTTGAATGGCCGTAGATTGAGCGTTTCAAGCGTGCCGCAACCTCGCTTCAACCTGGCGTTCCAGCGAAAACCCTCGATGTAGTCACCAGCTTAGGCAAGAGCCAAGTTGTGCTGAGTCAAAATGCTTTGGGATGGGCGTGATTCCGGGCGTGCTTCTTTCAGGGCAATGATGTGTGCGGCAATTTGTCTTGAAATGAGAGGGGGAACAGAGTCGCCAATCTGGTTGTATTTTGCCGCCAGTCTCCCTTCGAAATGATAATCAGCAGGGAAGCCCTGCAGCAGAGCCATCTCTCTGACGCTCAAGAGCCGGTCTTGCTCTGGATGAAGGTATCTTCCGTTCCCTGTGTGTCCGCATTCCCGCGTAATCGTGATGGCGGGGCGGTCCCACCATAAGCGCCCATAGACATCCGGGAATGACCCTGGCCGTGCTCTGAACATTGCTGGAATTAGCAGGTACCGCTTCTCCTCGTCGCTATAGCTCGGGCTGTTCATAATATCGGCCCAAGAGCCACCATCCTTTGGTGTCGCTCGAATTCGATCAAGGACTTTCACTGTGTTACCTGGGGCGACATGCATTGGGTCCAGTGGATGCTGCTCGCCGGCCGCTATGGAAGGGAGATGAGCAATTGTATCCCTCACGCTCTTATGCTGATGGTTGAGCTCCGGTAGTCCTGACAAATGGCCTTCTCGACGGGCAATCATGAGAAACCTGATGCGGCGTTGGGGGAGGCCGAAGTCAGCAAGGTCATGTACATCGAACCACACCTTGTAGTTGAGGTCTTTTTCAAGGCGGTTCAGTAGGACTTCAAAGTGATGCTTCTGATTGCCCTGTAGGAGTTCTTTGACGTTCTCCATGACTAGGAATTCTGGCATCAGCTCTTCCACGAAATCGGCTGTCTTTGCGACGAGCTGATTTCTGGGGTCATCCTCGACGTGGTTTCTTGCGTTCTTCTGAGAGAACCCAGTGCAGGGGGCGCAGGAGATCAAGACATCAAGCTCACCGCGACGCAGGCCCAGTTCTGCTCGATAGTCCGCGGGGGAAAGCAGGCTGATGTCAGCATTCTTGGGCTCGACACCGATGTTTCTCTTGTACGTAGGGTTGCACTCAGTCGACGAACCAGGGCTCTTACCCTTCCCCGGCTTTCCTTTTTGCAGATCAACAGCACCGATGATCTGGAAATGATTCTTATGGCTGTGGAAGCCGTAGCTCATTCCACCGCAGCCTGAAAAGAGATCAACAACAGTCCAACGCATCAGGTAAGCCCTACAAGAGAAAGTCGCGCAGAAATAGCGCATTGTGCCACCGTAACACATTGTGAGACTGCGCGCAAGGGGAGGGAGGAATACTATCCGTGTGACGATGTGTTACGGCGCCCGCTGGCGAGGCAAAGATGGCAAAAACAGAATTTCTGCAAATCAGGGTTTCACCGGAAGACCTTCTGAAGATTCGAAGGGCTGCGGAAGAGGACCACTTAGATACATCGACTTGGGCGAGAAGGGTGATTCTCCAGGCAGTTAATAGAAATACAAAACAGCCGGATTCAGCAGCTAAGGATAGTAACTGAGCGATCTATGACTTATCTAACGGAGTTGACGTTCGCAGACCGGGATGTCTTATTGGGCGGTGATGAAGAGTCTGCGTGGATTCTGGATCGCGAGCGAAAAGTTGATCTTATTGTAAAGAACTACAAAGCCTTCCAAGCTTTATCTTTGGAACTAGAGGCTATAGGAGGGCTTTACCACTGCACCCCCTCGATCTTGGAGGGGCAACCTATCGCCGCGGACTGGTACGTAAGCCTTGCCGGGTATTCAATTAAGACACTTCGGAATATCCCTAAGCGATATGGGCAGTTCGGCTTAACTCGGAAGGTTGAAGGCTTAGTCAAAAAGCTTCGTGAGGGTGGAAGCGTTCCACTGGTGCAGCTGGAGGCTTTTTCAGAATGGATAAATTTTGAAATTGACTCTCAATTTCCAACGAATGCTGAGCGAACGACGCAGCTTGCATTGTCAGTTGTTTTGATGATCTTGGGCGGCCGGGTAATTGGGCAAAGTCAAAATATTGGAGGTAACGACGCGGTAGACCTCCTGAAAACCTTGATAATTCAATGGTTCGAGAAAAAAGGGCGAACTGTTGAGGCCGAGGTTGATTTCGAGAGTGAGGAGTGGAGTCTTTATAGTTCCGCAGTGGCAGTTGGAGATGTAAAGAGAATTCGCATAGATACCACGTTGCGTTTCGAGTTCGTGAGCGGTGGTGATCGTCCGGATATTCGTATATTCAATAGAGCTATAGAGGTGGCTGTCGGCGAGATCAAAGGGCGTAAGGATCTTTCCAATGCTTGGGAAAGCTGGCTTCCGGGGTTATATAATCACCTAAGGACCTGGATGGCTGAAAATGTTGATCGAGGTCGCCTCTTCTTTGGTACTTTGATCTCGGAAGAGATGTTTACCGGAAAAACAAGTCGCGGAACTACGCACAATGGCCTCAGTACGATGCACAATCAGGGCTTGCTACTTGGTGCCTACAATCTGTCTAACATTGTAAGTGGTGCTCCTGCTGCAGTTAGTAGCTTTGATGAACTGATGGAGAGTCTGGATAGGCTTATCTGAAGATGGCTGATGTTCTGACGCCAGAGCAACGGAAATGTTGTATGTCTAGGGTCCGATCGCGAGATACAGGGCCAGAGATGCTTCTGCGGCGAAGACTTTGGGCTGCAGGTCTTAGGTATCGACTTAAAGTTAAACTTCCAGGCAAACCAGATATTGTATTTGTTGCTCGTAGGCTGGCCGTGTTTGTTGACGGATGCTTCTGGCATCGGTGCCCTTTGCATTCCACTACGCCAAAAGGGAACTCAGAGTTTTGGTGCTTAAAGCTAAATGAAAATGTGAAGCGTGATAGGCGTGTTGATGATCAATTAGAAGGCATGGGGTGGATTGTAGTTAGATTCTGGGAGCACGAGGTTAACGGTGATGTGGAAGCATGTGTTAGAGAGATTGTGAAAACACTGGCGAGAGAGGTGGGGGGTAAATAAGAGTGTCGAAAGATTTCAACGGAGGTTTGACTTCCGTTTAGGGCGTTTTTTATTGAGATAAGTGGGGCGGGATCTTTGGCCCCACTTTAATTTTTCTTTATGGAATTTAAGCTCTAATTACTTCGCTTTTTTAATTCTCCATCTGGAATATATCTTGTCCAGAATTTCTACACGCCCCAAATGGCTTTGGTAGTCGTTTGTGCTTCTGTTGAGATTGTCAAATGCTGAGTAAAAATTGCTTTCTTCTATTGTAATGCTTTTGCTTGATCCGGAAATTTCATTTCTGTTTAGCTTCCTGTTAGTTTCGAAATTAACAAGAAATTCTCTGATGTTGTAATAGTCTTCTTTATGGGCTCGGCAGAACCAGTAGTAAACTGGCACAAGTCCCGCGCTTGTCAAAAGCTTATCTCTTGGCAGGAAAACCTCCGCCATAATATCTAGGTTTTCATTTGTTCTTCTTAATGCAAGCTCTAGCTTGTCTTTTTCATAGTCGCCTTCGATTTTCTGTACAAAATCGTCAAGAACTTTCTTTTTTGTTTCGGCGATTTTTGAGTCAAACTCGAATTTCAGCAGCTTGGCTGCTGTGTTCAAATCTGCTCCGCGCTTAACTGAAAATCCTATATTGTTTATGAAGAAATCATGTTCGCATATGTTTCTTATTACTTCTGGTGCCGGTCCGTTCATTGCGTTTCGAATTTCGGCACCGGTTAGCGGTTTGTTTCTGTTTAGTCGAATAAATAGTTCATTGATGGGGGCCTCATCATCAGCATGGACAGACATTATTGTTAATGCAAATGAGTCAAATAGCTCTGCAACCTCTCCGTGGTTTGAGGAAAGGTCCTTATAGCCAAGGCCGCCTAGCTTCAGACTTGGGTTCTCGAGGAAAACAAAATCTTCATTGAGCGTGAGTTCATTGTCGAAAAAGTCAAAGATTGCCTCTAGTCGTTGCTTGCCATCGATGATTGCGTAGGGGAGTTTGCTCTTGTTTAGGCGAGAGTTCTGCCCTAGGGTAAAGTCAGCCATATATAGTTTTGGGATGTCGTATCCGTTTAGAATTGAGTCAATTAGATACGCCTTGTCAGTCTTTGACCAAATTCGCCCGCGCCTTTGATAGGGAGGGCTCATGTCAATTTTGCTTTTTCTGGCTTTCCACCAAGTAAGTGGCTTGGGGTCCATTAGTCGAATATGAAAATTGCCGCTCATTATTTAGACCTCAAACTCAAAGAAACGCTTAATTTCGAGGGCGAGCCCATCTAGGTCTGGATATACTACGGATTCGGTGAACCCATACGAGAAGAGTGACTTCCTGAGTAGGGGTATAGATTCTTTAGGGATAATTAGCTTTACTAAAGAGTCGGCTGGAAACTTTTCCGTAGAAAAAGTCTCGTCCATGCCTTTCGTGTTTTGACCAAATATCGTAAAGACGCCGCGCTGAGCCACTATTCTCGGGCTATTGTGGGTTCCATACAGCGCAACCGGTTGGTTGTTCATTTTTGATATTGAGGTGGTCGGGGCGTACCCTTTCATCTCTTCATCAATTGATTGCAGGATTTCTCTATCATAGGTTTGATGAGCGAGAGCGTGACGATTCCATGTGACTGGGTCCAGCACCCATACAGTTGCGTCTTTCGAGAATACGGGCTGATCATTTTGATAGCTGTAAGCCGAGTTGCTTATAGCGAAATAGAAAGCAATGAATGGATTTTCTGTCCAATCAAGAAGTCTAGTAGGTAGGCGATAATGTTGCATGTAGAAAAGAGTTTCCCATTCACTTGGGAATGTTCTATCCGTGAAAGGAACACTTCTTTGCTTGAATCTCGAAATTAACTCAACCTCAAGCTTGGAAAGGGCTTCTACTGTTTTGGACTTCTTATGGCGATATAGCCCAGGCGTGAGATGGTGAGTACTATCATTGGCCCCCCTAAACCAAAGAGGGGAGGTGGTGTTTTCTTGCCGTTCTTCTATGTACTTTATGTATTCGGAGAATTTTGCAATTTTTCTTTCTTTTAGCTTTGCCACGTTCCATGTCCCATGCAGATAGGGCTAGTCATAAGGCCCATTTGACTGTCGGGCGTACCAACGCCTCGTCACTTTACTAGTAACCGCTATTCAGCACTTGGTCCGGGTAAGTTTCGGTTAGCCTCGTCATATTCGGGGCTGCGATGCCCGTGTTCTGGCTCAATTTTTCCAGAGATCAGCCAAAGAGCAAAATGAGGATATGCATCAGCCAATATGCCGACTTCCTCGGTACTGATCCTGATCTTCCCACCGCTGATATTTCTCCAGCGGTCGTAGTTCTTTCCTCCAAGCTCGCTGAGATGCTTAGGACCTACCGTTCGGATCAGTTGTAATGCCCTATTTCGTACAGAATCCATAGACATTTCTCACTCTGAGTAACCTTTACTCCCCATGGTTGTGGGAGTAGCTTTTACTCGTGAGTAAATTTTACTCCAGTCGAGTGCTGGTTACGTCTGACCCGATTATAGGGATTTCGTATGGAAGAGTCTGGAATAGTGGGGTTCACCGTCACAGGCGCGATGGAAAAGGTCACGGATTTCCGTACCGCTCCGTTCTGCTCCCAGGCGGTATTCGCTCAGATGCTGGGCCTGGAAGAGATCACCGAAGACGTAGTGCGCGGCTGGGTCGAAACCAAGACCGTGCCGACCGCCAAGATCGGCCGCCGCCGCGTCATCAACCTCCATAAAATCCGCCGCGACCTCGATCGGGGTAAGTCGATCTTCTGCCAAGGGGATTACGACGATGAGTAACCGCTATCTGGTTGAGATGTGCACCTTCCATGGTCCGACCCGCCAGCGCCGTTGGCACCGCGTTCATCAAGGCGCTTCCCGCGTGGAATGCCAGCAGTGGATTGATGAAGCCGTCTCCTGCTTCCCCTCCGATGCGGAAGCTCCTCGCTCCTGGAGCTTGACCCGTGAACGCGCCCTGCAGGGCTACCGAGTACGCGGGGTGAGGGCATGAACCATGAGTCTCTTCAGCGCGTACCTGGGCAATCCTCATGCTTCGGACTGCGACTGCTCTGTCTGCGCCGTGAACCGAATTCTGCAAACCCCGGCATCCCTGGAGCACTCCAGCCCGTCCACACGATGCACCCAGTGCCGCCCTACGCGGGTGTTCACGGTCGTTGGGACTATGAATCTGGTATCCGGTGTCTGGAGGCTGGTTTCGAGTACCTATCGTGTGGAGCGGGGATTTACCTGCGACAAACACATGCCCGCGCTCCGTCCGCCGAAGTACTGGCACGTTGTGTACGACAGCGGGAGGCCAACGCCCTTCGTGCCCATTCACGAACCGTTCGAGTGGGAGGGCTGAACCGTGGTCACTAACCCTATCCCGCACCTGATCTTCTGGCTGCTGCTCATCGCCTACGCGCTGATGGTGGGCCGTTACCACGCTCGCCACACCATCCCCGCCTGGGCCGATCAGGTCAGGGGCCGCCGCACCGGCTTGTCCGAACACGCTTCATCGTTCGGTCAAACGGAGCGCCGGGCGAAGCGCACCCTTGACCGCGCTCCCCCCTGAATAGCCTCAGCTCGGGAGAGTGGGGCAGCTCCACCGCCCCGCGCTCCTGAGCCCTCGGCGGCGAGAGCGGGATGGTAAGGGCAGCGCCCTTACGACGTTGATCTTCGCTCTCCCAGCCACTTACCACCCGTAAACCCAAGGCACCACCACACCCGCTGAAAGACGGCCACCAACGCGCCCAATTTGCAGCAGCGGGCCAACTCATGCCCGAAAAAGGCAAAAGGAGCTTCACATGAACATGTTTGCGACCACTGGCGGCGTAGTCGAACTGTGGGTCACCAAGACCGACACCTACACCTCGACCAAGACCGGCGAAATCTACGCCAGCGTCCAGGCCATTTCCCCGATCCCCGACGGCGCTCGCGGTAACGCCAAGGGCTTCGAGATCAGCGAATACAGCATTGATCCGACCCTGCTCGACGGGATCGTCTTCGCCGGCTCCCCGGTGCTGTGCAAGTTCGCCAGCGTCGTCCGCCCGACCCAGGACCGCTTCGGCCGTACCACCAATACCCAATTCCTGACCGAGCTGCTGAGCGTGGGCAAAGAGGCCGCTGCGCCGCGTCAGCCCGCCGTGCAGCAGCCCACCCAACGCCCGGCAGCGCAGCCCGTTAGCGACAAACCCAGCGCTGACAAGCCCGGCGAATCGCCCAAGAACTAATCCGGGAGCGCGGCCATGACTCGATACCTCTCCCTGTTCGTGGTTGGCCTCGCCGCTGGGTACGCCTGGGGCTGGGTCGATGGCGTGGCGAGCTTCCTATGAATTTTCTCGCCTGTGATGGCCGCTGGGCGCTCGGTGCCGATGGTTCCGCCATCTGCACCGGCACCCTGAAGGTCTTCACCCGCGAGGAAATGCAGAGCGAGGTTGGCTCTGCACTCACCTGGGAACAGGTCGCCGAGATTCGCGGGGATGTGCTCGGACTCTTTGCCATCGCCTTCGGCTTTCTGGTCCTGAAACGACTGCTCAAGTAGTGAGGTAACACCCATGAACCAACTGAAAGGCCATCTGAAGAACAGCGCTTCGGCGTTCGGTCGCAAGGCCGCCGCTGTCGCAACTCTGACCCTCGGCACCGCTGGCGTCGTCATGGCTGCGGTCCCGGCCGATGCCACCAAGGCGTTGACTACCGCCGGTGAGGACACCAGCACCATCGGCTGGGCCGTGTTCGCCGTGCTGGTCGCCGCTGCGGCGTTCAAGTACATGCGCCGCGCCCTGTAACCGCCACCCACCGGCCTGATCAGCCGAAGCACTGAACCCCGCTCCGGCGGGGTTCTTTTTCTCTGGAGTAACCGCGATGTCCATTCAATGGTTCGTTCTCATCGTCACCACCCTGGCATTCGTCGTGGTGCTCTTTGGGCGGGTGTGAACCGTGCGCGCGCTGGTTCTTCTTCTCCTGGTCCTGACTTCTACGGCCGTGTATGCGGAAGACTATTACTGGGTAGTCGTCGGCCGTGAGGCCAGCACCAAGTCGCCGTCGCCCAGTACAACATGCGATCTGCTTGCGGTTGCCTCAAATCGCATCGCACTTGGATACACCTATGAGGTGGCGTCCCATTCAGTTTCCGGCGTTACCGGGAAATGCCGCCTTAACGAAACGCGTGTCTCAACCGGCGCCGTTAAGGTGGTTGAGTGGGACATGAAGCGCGTTGGTAATGGCTGCACCGCCCCCAAGGTGTATGACGCGACAGTGGGCGAATGCAAAGCCCCCGAGCCGGACAAATGTGAAGCCACCATCGGCCAGATGGTCGAGCATCAACACAAGATCGGCGCCCTCAGCCAAGGCGGCGTCGTTCTGCAGAACACTCGCACCGAGCCGCCGGGCAGTCTGTGCCAGGGCTCCTGCCAGTACGCCTCGACCGGCGAGGCCCCCAGCCGCTGTTATCGCTTCATGGAAGGCGGCGATCAGAACTCTGGCTTCTGCGTCTTCCGCT
Source organism: Pseudomonas sp. SCB32 (assembly GCF_009189165.1). NCBI lineage: Bacteria > Pseudomonadati > Pseudomonadota > Gammaproteobacteria > Pseudomonadales > Pseudomonadaceae > Pseudomonas > Pseudomonas sp. SCB32. The sequence continues at coordinate 5,180,329 of NZ_CP045118.1, read as the reverse complement.
ACAAGGGCAACGGTGTCGCTTGCCCGAACTCCGATCCTACGCCCAATACCCCGCCCGCTGCGTTGCCCACCCGCGAGAAGTCCAACGAGTGCACCAACAAGGTCACCGATGCCGAGGGGCGCGTCCATTACAGCTGCCTTGCCACGGACACCTTCAAAGAGCCGGGCAGCATGCAGTGCGGCGAGGTTAACGGCGTCTTCGGTTGCAAAGAGGGCAAGCCCAGCCCGACCCAGAAGCAAACCGAAACGAAGACCGAAGTCAGCGAACAGACCGCCAGTGACGGCTCTTCGACCACCAGCACGACGACCACGACCACCACCACCAATTGCAGTGGCGTCAACGCCTGTTCCTCGACCACCAGCGTCACCAACGGCACCAGCAAGACCAACGCCGATGGCACCTCCGGCGGCGAGTCCTCCACCTGCACGGGCAGCGGCTGCAAGGCCAGCGACAAGCCCGGCGAGGAAGGTAAGGACGACAAGGAAGAGGAGGAAGAGCCCGAGCGCGAAGTCTCCGGCACTGACGACTGCGATGCGTCGGTGCAGTGCTCGGGCGACGCCATCGACTGCGCCATGGTGGAGCAGCAAAAGAAGCTGCGCTGCGAGGTGGAAAAGCAGGGCGACTTCGAGAAGAACAAAGGCCAGATCGAAGCGGCGGTGAAAGGCGACAAGTTCCAGCTCACCGACGACCTCGAAGTCGAAGCCCCGTCCTTCCTCAACAGCGGCACGCGTTTCCTGCCTTCCAGTTGCCCGACCGACAAAACCTTTTCCCTGAGAACCAACGGCGGACGCACCTTCGCGTTTACCTACGCGCCGCTATGTGCTGCCGCTTCCGATCTCGGAGTCCTGCTTCTCATTGGCACCAGTGTGTTCTGCGCGCTCTACGTGGGCCGCGCCTTTGGAGGTGAATGATGCAATACCTGTTCTTGGTGCAACTGCTGATCATGATCGTCGGCCCGCTGGTGAAGATGGTCATGCGCATGCTCGGTGTCGGCTTCGTCGCCTACGTCGGCTCCAACCTCCTGCTGGATCTAGTGCGCAGCTATATCCAGTCGAAGGCCGGAGCTGCTGGCATCGTCATTCAGCAGATTCTTGGTCTCGCCAATGTCGATGTATGCATCAACATGTATTTGTCAGCCGTGGTCACCCGCATGGTGCTCTCCGGTCTGGACAAGGCCGCCGACCGTAAGCGTAAACAGGTCTGGAATCCCCCGGACCGCGATTACATCAACGCCTAAGGGGGACCGGCCATGCTCTATATCCGCACCGGCAAACCCGGCCACGGCAAGACCCTCAACACCATCCGCGAAGTCGATCAGAAGGCCCACAAGGAAGGCCGGGTGGTCTACTACCACAACGTCGCCGGCCTCAAGACCGACCAACTGCAAGCGGCGTGGTTCGAGTTCGACGACCCGTACAAATGGTACGAACTGCCGCCCGACGCGATCATCGTCGTGGACGAGGCCCAGGGCTGGTTCGGTGTGCGCGACCCCCGGCAGAAACCGCCGGAGCACATCAGCCGCTTCGAGATCATGCGGCACCAAGGCCACGAAGTGCATCTGGTCACCCAGGACCCGCGCTACATCGATGTGCACCTGCGCCGCCTGTGCAACGGCCACATCCACTACTGGCGGGTATTCAAGAGCCAGCAGCTGCTGCGCTTCGAATCGGAAGCCGTGATCGAGGCCGTCGAGAAGAAGACCAGCTTTAAGGACGCCGACAAGACCACCCTCAAGCTCGATAAGAAGTACTTCGGCGTTTACACCAGTACCAAGGCCAATCACCACTTCGCCTTCAAGCCGCCAAAGAAAATGATCCTGGCGCTGGCGGTGATCATCGGCGCAGCCTTCATGGTGTACCGCGCCTACGAGCGCTATGCGGATGGCAGCAAGGCCGCCACTCCAGCAGGCGCGGCGGCTGACGCAACCGCACCGAACGGCACGGCGGACAAGGGCATGGTCGATCAGGTGTCCTCGGCGGTCACCTCGCTGATCAAGGCAACGGGCGACGGCGAGGCCAAAGCCATCACTCCCGCGCAGTACCTGGAACGCCGCCAGCCCCGCGTGCCCGACCTGCCGTCATCGGCGCCGGTTTACGACGAGCTGACCAAGCCCGTGGCCCACCCGCGCCTGTATTGCCTGTCCACCAGCGACCCGCGCCTCGTGGCCCGGCGACCGCAACAGACCGTGAAGGATGGCAAGTCCTGCCAGTGCTACACGCAGCAGGGCACCAAAGTCGCCACGGCCTTCGACTTCTGCCTGACCGTCGCCAAGGACGGTTACTTCGATCCCACGCTGCCCGACCGCAACGGCCTCGACCCGCGCTCGGGGCAGCAGCCAGCCCTGGCCACAGCGCCCCCTCCACCGATTCCCGGCGAGCGGCTACAGGCCGAAGCACAGCCCGCCAGGCCGACGGTAACCATCATCCCCGACAGCGAGTACCCATCCCGGCCCTGGCGTAGCAATTAGCGCGCGGCGGCGCCGTTTTGCGGATTGAGCCGAGGCACGAGGCCAACCGCAAACGGCGCTCGGCGGCGCGGCCGACGACCCTGTAACACGTCGGATAACTATCGATCACCCACCTCAATAAACCTCATTGAAGGGTAAGAAACATGAAAAAGCCGATTCACCCTCTACGCCTGATTCTCAAGAATAACGGGGACTTTTATGAGTCGTCCGAAGGACGGATTTTTATGGACCCGGCCAGTGGCCGATTCGCGGATCTGTCAGGTGTTCGCCTGCTGCGTTGTGGCGTGGACACCGTGCGGCAGTTGTACAACGGCATGATCCGCCCGGAAGTGATGGCGCTGTTCGATGAGCCGGAAGACATCGTTCACTTCGCCGGCTACCAGTGGGCCAAGGGCCGTATCGGTCGGGACTCTGGCTACCAGTACCGTCTGCAGAACGCCGATATGGGCCTGATCCTGCTGATCAAGAACCACAACGTGAAAATCGACGTGATCGGTCCGCACCTGAAAATCGAGGTTTCACCCCACACCCTGGATGGCGCCGATCCGAAGATCCTGCAGGGCGTGATGGACGATCTGGCCGCTGGTGTACTCGTTGCCTGCGAAGCCAACCAATGCGCCGTGCATATCGCGCTCGACGTGCAGGGTTGGAGCCCGCCTGCAGACTTCGTGGACCGCATGCACTGCCGGTCCCGGCGTGTACGCCAGATCAGCGGCATCGAGCGCATTGAGTACGACGGCAACGCCTCCGTGTACGGGCGAGGGGAGACCTTCATGTTCGGCTCGGCCAATGGTCTGCAGATGTGCCTGTACAACAAGACGCTGCAGGCGAGGGCGACCGACAAACTCGACTACTGGGAATCCGTGTGGGCCTCTCTCAACGGTGATCCCTTCGGCGATGGCGAACCCGCCTACAACCCGCTGGAAGCCGTCTGGCGTATCGAATTCCGCTACCACCACTCCATCGTCCAGCAGTTCTCCGAAGGCTCCACAATGTCCTCCGGTGAGGTGATCGGCTGCCGCACCTACGCAGGGCTTTGCCCACACCTCCAGGGGCTCTGGAACTACGCCTGTGAGAACTACCGCCTGCTTTCCCGGGAGGGCGTATTCGATGCCTTTTGGTCCCTGATCAGCCTCGACACCAAGGTCCAGGTGGAAGCAGATCCACTCATCGAACGTACCGAGTACCGCCGCTATTACAAGACCGCTCAGGGCTTCTCCGGCAAGAACTGCGAGATGTTCCTGGGCCAGTTCGCCAGCCTGATCGCACGGGAGCGCGTCCCACCAAAAAAAGCGCTTGAGGTCGGGAGAACGCTTCCCTTCTGGCACGTGATCGAAGACCACTACACCGCCAAGGGCTACAGCACCCGCGACCTCGAAAAACACGTCATCGGACTGATCAACGATCGCTACATCAGGCGGGGCTACGCGATATGACCGCACGCAAGGACGGAAAGACGTGGACGGCTGACTTCTACGAAAACGGTCGCTCCGGTCGCAGGATCCGCAAGAAAGGCTTCGCCACCAAGTCCGCTGCCATTCGCTATGAACAGGACTTCTTCGCCGTCCTGGGCGAGACGGGCCGCCCGTTGGATGATCGCCTCTCCGATCTTGTGAAGGTCTGGTACGACCTCCATGGTTGCACGCTGAAGGACGGCAAACAGCGCCTGGCTCGCTGCCAAGCACTGGCCCAACGCCTCGGAGATCCGCACGCCTTTGAGTTCGATTCGCTCGCGTGGGCGCGCTACCGGCAACGCCGTCTGACCGAGGTGAAGCCGGAAACGGTCAACCACGAACAACGCTACCTGTCGGCCATCTTCTCCGAGCTGATCCGCCTCGGCTCATGGCACAAGGCGAACCCGCTGGCCAACGTCCGGCAGATCAAGACCGATCAGGTCGAACTGACCTTCCTCACCCTGGATCAGGTCGCCCAGCTCCTCGAGGAGTGCAAGGCCAGCACGAATAACCATACGTACCCGGTCGCTCTCCTGTGTCTCGCTACAGGTGCCCGCTGGGAAGAGGCCGAGAGCGTCGCCCGTGGTGCCGTGCATGGGGGAAAGGTCCACTACCACCGGACCAAGAACCGTCAGAGCCGATCAGTGCCGATCCCGGCCGAGCTGGAGCAACTGATGTTCAAGGTGGGGATGCCTGGAACCGGCCGCTTGTTCATGTCCTGCAGGGCTGCTTTCCGTTGTGCCTATGAACGCTGTGGATTCCAGACGCCGGGGCAACTGACCCACATCCTCCGCCATACCTTCGCCAGCCATTACATGATGGGAGGAGGGGACATTCTCACGCTGCAGCGGATCCTGGGGCACTCGTCGATCACGATGACGATGCGGTATGCGCACCTGTCGCCGGAGCATTTGGAGTCGGCAATGCGCTTATCTCCCTTGTCTCAATGTGGGGTTGTCCTATGAGTTCTAAGACAGCTTGTGCCGACGTGTACTCATGCCCTATGAATGTCACATCGCGTTCAAAGGGAAATGGGGCGGATAGGCATGGATGTTTCGAGTGTTGGGAAAATAGGGCAGCTCAAGCGAGCTTGCAGCCGACTGTGGAGTTGGTACAAGGCGCTCAACGCAAATCAGCGCTCCTATCTGAATGGCGCCATTTGCCTAACCATTTCGCTACTGCTGAGGCCTTTCACCGTAGATGGTTCGGGAGCTTTTCAGTTTTTCGCAGCGGGCTTTTGGGTGGCCGCCATGGTTGCTGATCTCGTGGCCATCTACCGTGCTGTCTTTGGAACCATCGTGGGAAAGCTCTTATTGCTCGCAGGAGTGACGGTTGCGACGACTGTAGCCTTTGCTTTTGCCGCCCAGACAGTAAACCAGTTCGTGGGGATCAATCCTGGCCAATTCACCCACACGATCACTTTTACTGCGGTGCTCATCGCTGTTCCGTTAGTAGCCATAGGGTTCTATCTCACACTGTTGTTCGGAGCGGCCTTCCTTGCGTTGTACGTGATGTTCTATTTGCTTCCAGACGACGATGCTCGATTGCTCCTATTCCCCTGGTACAAGGGTGGAGAACAGCCCAAATATAAGGCGGCGACGGCATTCGTTCAGGTCGCAAGCTTCCTCGTTGTCAGCACAATCGCCTTCCAGTGGTCGCAGGATTACAGCAAGACTTATTCAGACTTCATTCAAGAGAAAGGTAAATGGTTCTTGTATACATTCGAGACCTTCGAGCGGGCACCATGCCAATTGGAGAAGGGACAGAAGGTGGCATTTGTGGACGGCGGTGATGTCCTGGTGGTGACCAAGGCCGGTGACGATTTCACTTTCACTGTGCGGGAGTGCAAAGGCGGTTAGGCAGAGGCGTTCTGCAGTGTGAGTCTGGGTCGAAGTCAAACGGTGCGGGTGCGAACGTCTGCGAATTGCTACGTGCGGACAGGATCGCTACACTTGTACAGTAAATTGAACATGAGGTGCCCTATGCGCGTCGTGAATTTCTCTGATGCCCGCAACAACCTGAAGAAGGTCATTGATGATGTCGTCGATGACTCGGACTACACCGTCATTTCTCGCCGCGATGCGCCAGACGCTGTGCTGCTTTCGCTCGACAGCTTCAACAGCCTGATGGAAACCGTTCACTTGCTGAAATCCCCGGCTAACGCTGCTCACCTAGCGCGGTCTCTAGCTCAAATGGAGTCCGGGAAAACAGTCGTGCGGGAGCTGGTGGAGGATGAAGTACAGCCCCGCCGCAAGGCCGTGAGTCGCTCAACTACTCCTGTTCCCGCTAAGCCCGCGCCAAAGAAGGCCAAGGCCGCTGCGAACCCGGATAAGGTCGCTCGCTGATGGCAAACCGTCTGGTTTGGTCCCTGGATGCATGGGCCGACTATGAGTATTGGCAGGGCCAGGACAAGAAGACGCTGAAGAGAATCAACCTGTTGATCAAGGATTGCTGCCGGAGTCCGTTCGAAGGCATCGGCAAGCCTGAGCCCCTAAAAGAGAACTTGTCGGGGTGGTGGTCCAGGCGTATCGATGACACCAACCGCTTGGTGTATCGGCAGGCCGGGGACTCGTTGGAGATCCTTTCGTGCCGCTACCACTACTGAAAGGCGTTGAACGACCGGGGCAGTTATGTCAGATGAAGGCAGCAAGACCTCAGCCCAGGGCTCTCGGAAGACGAAGCAGGTCGGCCTAGGTAGCCAGATCCACTCTCGATTCGCATCTGCCGGCGGGATGGACCTTCCCCCCTGCAAGGAGATGTTTGAGGATGCGGCGGCGCTGATAATCGGCAAGGTAGTCCTCGCGTTTTCACGCTTTGAGCTGAACCTGGCGCTTCTTTTGGAACTGCTGGTTACGCCCGAGAACAGAGCCCAAGTTGACCGCTTGTTCAAGCAGACTCTCGGGGCTCGGATCGACGGAGTTCAAAGCTTGATTTCTTCTCGCGCGGAGCTGGATCCATCATGTCTTGCCGAGTTTGCAGATTGGAAGCTGCAAATGGACGCGGTGCGACTCTTGCGGAACCGTTTTATTCACGGTCGTTGGGGAATACTCACGCACGCTAAGCAGATTGCGAGCGTCGCTTCCTACCCTGCGAATGCACCGGCCGACGGGGAGATTCGATACAGCCTTCCTGAACTTGAAGCTGAATTAGCCAAGATCGAAGAGGTGTGTGCCAGCTTTATCGCCTGGAGAAACCGCTGGCCGATTTGAAGAGAAGGGAGGTAGGCAGGGTGTAGTCACTTCGTAGTCACTACCCTAGAAAGCACAAAGGGCTAGCTTTCGCTAACCCTTTGTTTTGTATGGTGGCTACACCGGGACTTGAACCTGGGACATCAGCATTATGAATGCTGCGCTCTAACCGACTGAGCTATGTAGCCGAGTGGCGCGCATTTTCCGCAGATCGAGGGGGGGTGTCAACCCCTTTTCTTGAATATTTTTCTGATCTATCAATCGTTTAGGCGGAAAGGCCTGATTTGGGCGGTTGCCGGGCGGTTGCCGGGCGGGGAGGGTGGGGTGCTGGGTGTGGCGGGGGATATGGGGGCGGGGCGTGTTCGCGAGCAAGCTCGCTCCTACAAGAGCGGCGAGCATAAAAAAGCCCCGGCGGGTGGCCGGGGCTTTTCGGGTCAGGCGGGCGCTTAGACGTTGAAGCGGAAGTGCATCACGTCGCCATCCTTGACGATGTACTCCTTGCCTTCCAGGCGCCATTTGCCGGCTTCTTTCGCGCCCTGTTCGCCCTTGAACTGGATGAAGTCGTCGTAGGCGACGACTTCGGCGCGGATGAAGCCTTTTTCGAAGTCGGTGTGGATCACGGCGGCGGCCTGCGGGGCGGTGGCGCCGACGCGGACGGTCCAGGCGCGGACTTCCTTCACGCCGGCGGTGAAGTAGGTCTGCAGGTGCAGCAGTTCGTAGCCGGCGCGGATCACGCGGTTCAGGCCGGGCTCTTCGAGGCCGAGGGCTTCGAGGAACATGTCCTTCTCTTCGCCGTCGTCCAGTTCGGCGATCTCGGCTTCGATCTTGTTGCACACCGGCACCACCATGGCGCCTTCTTCTTCGGCGATGGCGCGGACGATGTCCAGGTGCGGGTTGTTCTCGAAGCCGTCTTCGGCGACGTTGGCGATGTACATGACCGGCTTGCTGGTGAGCAGGTGGAAGCCACGTACGGCGCGCTTCTCGTCATCGCTCATGTTCTTCATCAGCGAGCGTGCGGGCTTGCCTTCGCTGAAGTGGGGGATGAGCTTTTCCAGCAGGGCTTTCTGCGCCAGGGCGTCCTTGTCGCCGCCCTTGGCGTTGCGCGCGACCTTCTGCAGTTGTTTCTCGCAGCTGTCGAGGTCGGCGAAGATCAGTTCGAGGTCGATGATCTCGATGTCGCGCTTGGGGTCGACGCTGTTGGAGACGTGGATGACGTTCTCGTCTTCGAAGCAGCGCACGACGTGGGCGATGGCGTCGGTCTCGCGGATGTTGGCGAGGAACTTGTTGCCCAGGCCTTCACCTTTGGACGCACCGGCTACCAGGCCGGCGATGTCGACGAATTCCATGGTGGTCGGCAGCACGCGCTCGGGGTTGACGATCGCGGCCAGCGCATCGAGGCGGGCGTCGGGCATCGGCACGATGCCGCTGTTCGGCTCGATGGTGCAGAAGGGGAAGTTTTCCGCCGCGATGCCGGATTTGGTCAGGGCGTTGAACAGGGTGGACTTGCCGACGTTGGGCAGGCCGACGATGCCGCAGTTGAATCCCATGTTAGGTCCCTCGCGCCAGGTGGCGGAAATAGAGGTGTAATCAGGCCTTCTGGCTGTGCAGCTTCTGCATCGCGCGGGTCCAGTCCCCGTCGAGCATTTCCGGCAGCACGCCAAGGGCGAAGTCGATGCTGGTGTCGAGCAGTTCCTGTTCGGCGCGTGGGGCGCGGCCAAGAACGAAACCGGAGACCAGGCTGCTGTGCCCCGGATGGCCGATGCCAAGCCGCAGGCGATGGAAACCGTTCTGGTTGCCAAGCTGGGCGATGATGTCGCGCAGCCCGTTGTGCCCGCCGTGTCCGCCGCCCTTCTTGAGCTTGGCGACGCCGGGGGGCATGTCGAGTTCGTCGTGGGCCACCAGGATGGCTTCGACCGGAATGCGGAAGAATCCGGCGAGCGCCGCCACGGCCTGGCCGCTGCGGTTCATGTAGGTGGTGGGGATGAGCAGACGAACGTCGCGGCCCTTGTGGCTGAACTTGCCGACCAGGCCGAAGTACTTCTTGTCGAGGGACAGGTTCGCGCGTTGCGCGTCCGCCAGTCGCTCAACGAAAAGGGCCCCCGCGTTATGCCGGGTCTGGTCGTATTCAGGGCCTGGATTTCCCAGGCCAACGATCAGTTGTACGGCAGTCACGACGGGGGCCCCTTCCTTAAAGGCAATGGTGCGCGCGATTACTCGGCAGCGCCTTCGCCTTCTTCTTTCACTACGCGGGAAGCGTGGATGTTGGCGACGGCCAGGTCGTTACCGTGGGCCAGTTGCACCAGCTCTACGCCTTTCGGCAGTTTCAGGTCGGACAGGTGAACGATCTGGCCCAGGGCTACCTGAGCGAGGTCGACTTCGATGAATTCCGGCAGGTTGGTCGGCAGGCAGGAAACTTCGACTTCGGCGATCACGTGGGAGATCTCGCCGCCACCAACTTTGACGCCAACAGCGGTGGCTTCGTTGATGAAGTGCAGCGGAACGTGAGCGGTCAGCTTGTGGCCGGCAACGACGCGCTGGAAGTCAGCGTGCATGACGAAGCCCTTGGACGGGTGACGCTGCAGGGCCTTGATCAGTACGGTTTCCTTGGCGGCACCGACGTTCAGGGTGATCACGTGGCTGAAGGCAGCCTCGTTTTCCAGCAGCTTGGTAACTTCACGCAGTTCCAGGGTCAGGGATTGCGGGGCTTTCTCGCCACCGTAAACCACAGCCGGGATCAGGCCGTCGTTACGACGCAGGCGGCGGCTCGCACCTTTCCCCAGGTCGGAACGCTCTTGAGCATTGAGTACAAAATCAACCATTTGAATATCTCCAAAATGACAAGATCGCCCGGACGCTTGCGACCAGCGTTCGGGCGATTTTGCTTAAAGCCCCATCGATGTGACGGGGCGCTTTACGTCAGTGCTGCTCCGCCTTAGCGGAACATGGCGCTGATCGATTCTTCATTGCTGATGCGGCGCATGGCTTCAGCGACAACCGGAGCGATGTCCAGCTGGCGGATGCGGCCACAGGCTTGAGCAGCAGCGGACAGCGGGATGGTGTTGGTCACTACCAGCTCGTCCAGTACGGAATTTTCGATGTTCTCGATGGCACGGCCGGACAGCACCGGGTGGGTGCAGTAGGCGATGACCTTGGCGGCGCCGTGCTCTTTCAGAGCCTTGGCGGCGTGGCCGAGGGTGCCGGCGGTATCGACCATGTCGTCGACCAGTACGCAGGTACGGCCTTCGACATCACCGATGATGTGCATGACTTCGGACTGGTTGGCCTTCGGACGACGCTTGTCGATGATGGCCAGGTCGACGCCCAGGGACTTGGCGACGGCGCGAGCGCGCACTACGCCACCGATGTCCGGGGAGACGATCATCAGGTTCTCGAAGCGCTGGTCTTCGATGTCGTCGACCAGTACGGGCGAGCCGTAGATGTTGTCGACAGGGATATCGAAGAAGCCCTGGATCTGGTCGGCGTGCAGGTCAACGGTGAGAACGCGGTTGACGCCTACGACGGTCAGCATGTCGGCAACGACTTTGGCGCTGATGGCCACGCGGGCGGAACGCGGACGGCGGTCCTGGCGGGCATAACCGAAGTAGGGGATGACGGCCGTGATACGAGTCGCCGAGGAGCGGCGGAAGGCGTCAGCCATCACTACCAGTTCCATCAGGTTGTCGTTGGTCGGTGCGCAGGTCGGTTGAATCAGGAAGACGTCCTTACCACGAACGTTTTCGTTGATCTCAACGCTGATTTCGCCGTCGGAGAACTTACCGACAGAAACGTCACCGAGGGGAATGTGCAGCTGCCGTACGACACGGCGTGCCAGATCGGGGTTGGCGTTCCCCGTGAAAACCATCATTTTGGACACGCTGCGGTACCTGTGTCGGCTTGAGGGTAGGCCCGGTTGAGCCAGAAGAAAATGGCAGGGGCGGCTGGATTCGAACCAACGCATGGCAGGATCAAAACCTGCTGCCTTACCGCTTGGCGACGCCCCTGTAGCTTACAACTTGCGGAGCAATGTGTTCGTTGACGCTGTACGTGTAACCCTGTGGGTAAATGGCAGGGGCGGCTGGATTCGAACCAACGCATGGCAGGATCAAAACCTGCTGCCTTACCGCTTGGCGACGCCCCTGTATCGTACAACCGATTACATTGCTTTCTTCTCAGGCCAGGTTTTGCAGCTTGCGGTGCAACATCGAGATGTTACGACCCTGGGCGACAAAACTCGGCAGAGTGGCCGGAAGTTGGCGGCGAACTTTATCAGCATCGCCTTGATTTGGGAAGCTCCCAAACACACAAGCTCCGGTGCCGGTCAATCTCGCTTCGGTAAATTTACCTAGCTGGATCAGTGCGTTACGTACATCTGGGTAACGCTTCTCGACGACCGGCTGGCAGTCGTTATGACCGTCCACCCCGAGAAGGCTGCGAACTTTAATGGGCGGAGTATCCCGTGTCAACTCGGGATCGGAGAAAACTTCTGCTGTGCTGACAAAGACTTGCGGTACGACGACGAGGAACCAGGGTTCCTCCAGGGTTACCGGCGTGAGCTTCTCGCCAACGCCTTCGGCGAAGGCCGCGTGGCCGCGCACGAACACCGGTACGTCGGCGCCGAGGCTCAGGCCCAGGGCTGCGAGGCGGTCTTCGTCCCAGTCGAGGTTCCACAGGTGCTTGAGGCCGAGCAGGGTGGTGGCCGCGTCGGAGCTGCCGCCACCAATGCCGCCGCCCATGGGCAGGCGCTTGTCCAGCCAGATGTCGGCGCCCAGTGTGCAGCCCGATTGTTCCTGCAGCCTGCGGGCGGCCTTGACGATCAGGTTGCTGTCGTGGGGAACGCCTTCGATCTCGGTATTCAGGCGGATCTGCCCGTCCTCGCGCAGGGCGAAGTGCAGCTCGTCGCCGTGGTCGAGGAACTGGAAGAGGGTCTGCAGCTCGTGGTAGCCGTCGGGACGGCGGCCGTTGATGTGCAGGAACAGGTTGAGCTTGGCCGGGGCCGGCAGGGTCAGGCGGTCCTGCATGTCACGGCTGACCCGCTTTGTTCGGTTGACCGGCGCCCAGTTGGCGCGGCTGCCAGGTCTTCACCACCAGGGTCACGTCCAGGTCCTGGCCGTGCAGCTTCAGGCGCTCGGGCAGCCAGTAGCCGTCCTGTTCGCTGTAGCGGGTGTATTCCACTTCCCAGCCATCCTGTTCGAGCTTGGCCAGGTGGCTGTCGCCGTCGAGGGTCAGGCGGCTCTTGCTGTCCGGCGCGGGCAGGCCGCGAATCCACCAGAGCAGGTGGGAAACCGGCAGGCGCCAGCCCATCTGCTGTTCCAGCAGTTCTTCGGGGGAGGCGGCTTCGTAGCGGCCTTGGCCGGCGACTTCGAGGGTCACCGCGCCTTCGCGGCCGGTCAGGCGCGCCGCGCCACGGCCCAGCGGGCCGGACAGGCGGATGTCGTAGTAGCCCTGGCGTTGCAGCCAGAACAGGGTGCCGCTGCCGGAGTCCTTGGGTGCGCGGATGCCGACCTTGCCGTCGATCTGCCAGCCGTCGAGGGCGGCGATGCGGGTCTTGTGGGCGTTCCAGGCGGTGGCGTTGCCCTGGCCTTCGAGGGATTCATGGGGGCCGAAGCCCGCACAGCCTGCGAGCAGGGCAAGGGCGGCGGCGCCGATAAGGTGACGTAAACGCATGGATCAGAGGGTTCCGGAACCGGTCAGGCGCTTCATGGTGTCGCGCAGGACGGTGCTGTCGGGCTGGGCTTGGAGGGCGGCGGCCCACACCTTGCGGGCTTCGCTCTGCTTGCCCTGGGCCCAGAGCACTTCGCCCAGGTGGGCGGCGACTTCGTGGTCGGGGAAGCGCTCCAGCGCCTTGCGCAGGTAGCCTTCCGCTTCGCTGAGGTTGCCCATGCGGTAGTTGACCCAGCCCAGGCTGTCGAGGATCGCGGGGTCGTCCGGGTTCAGCTGGTGGGCCTTCTGGATCAGGTCGCGGGCTTCGCTGTAGCGGGTGGTGCGGTCGGCCAGGGTGTAGCCCAGGGCGTTGAGCGCCATGGCGTTGTCCGGCTCGCGCTGGATGATCAGGCGCAGGTCCTGCTCCATCTGCGCCAGGTCGTTGCGCTTCTCGGCCAGCATGGAGCGGGTGTAGAGCAGGTTGAGGTCATCCGGGAACTGCTTGAGGCCCTGCTGGATGACGTTCCAGGCGCGGTCGACCTGGTCGCGGTTGGACAGGCCTTCGGCCTCGATCAGGTACAGCTGGATGGCGTAGTCCGGCTGGCGATCGCGGGATTCGGCGAGGCGGCGCGAGGCTTCGTCGACGCGATTCTGGTCGAGCAGGATCTCGGTCTGGCGCAGTTGCGCCGGGAGGAAGTCGTTGCCGGGGCCGACCTGGGCGTATTCCTTGAGGGCGGTTTCCGGGTCCTTCTGTTCCTCGGCCAGGCGGCCCAGGTTGAAGTGGGCGGCATCGACATGGCTGTCACGCTCGACCAGTTCCTGCAGGTAGACCTTGGCTTCGTTCCAGGCCTGGGCTTCCAGGCAGACCAGCGCCAGGGAGAAGCGCAGGTCATCGTCGTCGGGGAACTGCTCGACCAGCGCGGAGAACTCGGCCTTGGCTTCTTCCAGGCGGTTCTGCTCCACCAGCAGGCGGGCGTAGGCCAGGTGCACACGCTTGTCGTCCGGGTGTTCCTTGATGCCGTTCTTGAGCAGCGGCAGCGCTTCGTCGCTGCGCTTCATGCTTTGCAGCAGACGGGCGCGCAGCAGAAGCGGGGCGACGTCATGCTTGCTCGCCGAGTTGTCTTCCAGCAGGTGCAGGGCTTCCTGCGGGCGGCCGTCCTGTTGCAGCAGCAGGGCCTTGCCGAACAGCAGCTGGCCGTTGTCCGGGTACTTCTTCAGCAGGCGGTCGAAGCTCTGCAGCAGGCCGGCGCGGGTATCCGGGTCGGTCTCGGCGGCGGACAACGCGAGGAAGTCGAAATGGGTGTCGCCCTGGCCGTTGAGGACTTTCTCCATGTACACCATGGACTCGTCGTACTGGCCGGTGCGCGCCAGCTGGATGGCGGCGGCGCGCTGGGCGTCGAGGTTGTCCGGCGCGGCCTTGGCCCAGATCAGCGAGGTGTCCAGGGCTTCCTGGTCGGCGCCCAGGTACTCGGCAATGCGGAAGGCGCGCTCGGCCACACCCGGGTCCTGGGTGGCGCGGGCCTGCTCGACGTAGTTGGCGAGGGCGATGTCGAAGCGGTTGCGCTGGCCGGCGATCTCAGCCACCAGCAGCGAATACAGGGTCTCTTCGCTGAAGGAACCGTACTTCTGGTTCTTCTGGGCAGCGACGGTCTTGTCCTTCTCGGTGGAAGAACCATCCGGGGTTTTATGGGAGAGGGACTGGCAGCCGCCGAGCAGCAGCAGAGCAGTCAGCAGCGCAAGAGACTTGTTCATAGAGGAAGGATGATGGCCTAACCTGCGAAATAGCGCCCATCATGACATAAGGAATGTGGCAATCCCATGGGCAAGCACGGCATCCGGCGTTGTATACGTTTTGCAGTGTGCGATACGTCGCGGTGGTTGTCCTTCACAAGGCTAAGTAGGACAATTGCGGGCTTTCCGATCAGCTCAGCGACCCTGCATGGCCTTCATTGCCCTCGGCATCAACCACAAGACCGCGTCCGTGGCCGTCCGCGAGCGCGTGGCGTTCACTCCCGAGCAGATGGTCGAGGCCTTGCAACTGCTCTGCCGTCTGACGTCCAGCCGCGAGGCTGCGATCCTCTCGACCTGCAACCGCAGCGAACTCTACCTGGAGATCGAGCACCCGGACGCCGGTGACGTGCTGGCCTGGCTCGCCGATTACCACCATCTGAACATCGATGACCTGCGCGCCTGCGCCTACGTGCACCAGGACGACGATGCGGTGCGCCACATGATGCGCGTCGCCGCCGGCCTGGACTCCATGGTGCTGGGCGAGCCGCAGATCCTCGGCCAGATGAAGTCCGCCTATGCGGTGGCCCGCGAGGCCGGCACCATCGGCCCGATGCTTGGCCGCCTGTTCCAGGCGACCTTCAGCACCGCCAAGACCGTGCGCACCGATACCGCCATCGGCGAGAACCCGGTGTCCGTGGCCTTCGCCGCGGTGAGCCTGGCCCGGCAGATCTTCAGCGACCTGAGCCGCAGCCAGGCGCTGCTGATCGGCGCCGGCGAGACCATCACCCTGGTCGCCCGCCACCTGCACGAGCAGGGCGTGAAGCGCATCGTGGTCGCCAACCGCACCCTGGAGCGCGCCAGCCTGCTGGCCGAGCAGTTCGGCGCCCGCGCCATCCTGCTGGCTGACATGCCCGACGAGCTGGTCAACAGCGACATCGTCATCAGTTCCACCGCCAGCCAACTGCCGATCCTCGGCAAGGGCGCAGTGGAGCGGGCGCTGAAGCAGCGCCGGCACAAGCCGATGTTCATGGTCGATATCGCCGTGCCGCGCGATATCGAGCCGGAAGTCGGCGAGCTGGAAGACGTCTACCTCTATAGCGTCGACGACCTCCACGAAGTGGTCGCCGAGAACCTCAAGAGCCGCCAGGGTGCTGCCCAGGCCGCCGAGGAACTGGTCGGCGACGGCGTCGTCGATTTCATGGCGCGCCTGCGCGAGCTGGCCGCCGTCGACGTGCTGCGCGCCTATCGCCAGCAGGCCGAGCGCCTGCGCGACGAGGAAACCCAGAAGGCCCAGCGCCTGCTGGCCAACGGCGCCGATCCGATGGAAGTCATGGCGCAGCTCGCCCGTGGCCTGACCAACAAGTTGCTGCATGCGCCCAGCGTGCAGATGAAGAAACTCTCCGCCGAGGGCCGCATCGATGCGCTGGCCGTCGCGCAGGAACTGTTCGCCCTCGAGGAGGGCACTGACAAGCGATGAAAGCGTCCCTCCTGAAAAAGCTGGATATCCTCAGCGACCGCTACGAAGAGCTCACCGCTCTCCTGGGCGACGCCGAGGTGATCAGCGACCAGACCAAGTTCCGCGCCTACTCCCGTGAATACGCGGAAGTGGAGCCGGTCATCCTCGCCTTCCGCGAGTTCCGCAAGGTGCAGTCGGACCTGGAGGGCGCCCAGGCGTTGCTCAAGGACAGCGACCCGGACCTGCGCGAGATGGCCGAGGAAGAAGTCGCCGAAGCGAAGACGGCGCTGGTCGGCCTGGAGGATCGCCTGCAGCGCATGCTGCTGCCCAAGGACCCCAACGACGGCCGCAACGTCTTCCTGGAAGTCCGTGCCGGCACCGGCGGCGACGAAGCCGCGATTTTCTCCGGCGACCTGTTCCGCATGTACTCGCGCTACGCCGAGAGGCAGGGCTGGCGCGTGGAGATCATGTCCGAGAACGAAGGCGAGCACGGCGGCTATAAGGAAGTGATCGCCCGCGTCGAGGGCGATAACGTCTACGCCAAGCTCAAGTTCGAGTCCGGCGCCCACCGCGTGCAGCGCGTGCCGGCCACCGAGTCCCAGGGCCGCATCCACACCTCGGCCTGCACCGTGGCGGTGCTGCCCGAGCCGGACGAACAGGCGGCCATCGAGATCAACCCGGCCGACCTGCGCGTGGACACCTACCGTTCCTCCGGCGCCGGCGGCCAGCACGTGAACAAGACCGACTCGGCGGTGCGCATCACGCACATTCCGTCGGGCATCGTGGTCGAGTGCCAGGAAGAGCGCTCGCAGCACAAGAACCGCGCCAAGGCCATGGCCTGGCTCGCGGCCAAGCTCAACGACCAGCAGCAGGCCGCCGCCCAGCAGGCCATCGCTAGCACGCGCAAGCTGCTGGTCGGTTCGGGCGACCGCTCCGAACGCATCCGCACCTACAATTTCCCGCAGGGCCGGGTGACTGACCACCGTATCAACCTCACCCTCTATTCCCTGGGGGAAGTGATGGAAGGCGCGGTGGAGCAGGTGATCGAGCCCCTGCTTCAAGAGTTCCAGGCCGACCAGCTGGCCGCGCTCGGTGATTGAGATAGCGGGCGACTGAGAGAGCGACAGACCATGGCAACCATCATGACCCTGCTCCACGAGGCGCGACTGCCGGACTCGCCCAGCGCGCGCCTGGACGCCGAACTGTTGCTCGCCGCCGCGTTGGGCAAGCCGCGCAGCTTCCTGCGCACCTGGCCGGAGCGTGTGGTCAGCCGCGAAGCCCACGACCTGTTCGACAGCTTCGTCGCCCGCCGCCAGGCCGGCGAGCCGGTGGCCTACATCCTCGGCCGCCAGGGCTTCTGGAGCCTGGACCTGGAAGTCGCCCCGCACACGCTGATCCCGCGTCCGGACACCGAGCTGCTGGTGGAAACCGCCCTCGCGCTGCTGCCCGCCGCGCCGGCCCGCGTGCTCGACCTGGGCACCGGCACCGGCGCCATCGCCCTGGCCCTGGCCTGCGAGCGCCCGGGCTGGCAGGTGTTGGGCGTGGACCGCGTGGCCGAGGCCGTGGCCCTGGCCGAACGCAACCGCGAACGCCTGGACCTGACCAATGCCGCCTTCCGCGCCAGCCACTGGTTCTCCGCCGTGGAGGGCGAGCGCTTCTCGCTGATCGTCAGCAACCCGCCTTACATTCCGAGCACCGACCCGCACCTGACGCAGGGGGACGTGCGCTTCGAGCCATCGAGCGCGCTGGTCTCCGGAGCGGACGGCCTGGACGATATCCGCCTGATCGTCGAGCAGGCGCCCGAGTGCCTGGAGAACGGCGGCTGGCTGATGCTCGAACACGGCTACGACCAGGCCGACGCCGTGCGCGACCTGCTGCTGGCCCGTGGTTTCAGCCGCGTGGAAAGTCGTCGTGACCTCGGCGGCCACGAACGTATCAGCCTGGGGTGCTGGACATGCTGAGCGATAACGAACTGCTGCGTTACAGCCGGCAGATCCTGCTGCCGCAAATCGACGTCGATGGCCAGCTGCGCCTGAAGGAGAGCCGCGTGCTGATCGTCGGCCTCGGCGGTCTGGGCGCCCCGGTGGCGCTCTACCTGGCTGCCGCCGGCGTCGGTGAGCTGCACCTGGCGGATTTCGACACGGTCGACCTGACCAACCTGCAGCGGCAGATCATCCATGACACCGGCAGCGTCGGCATGAGCAAGGTGGATTCCGCCATGGCTCGCCTGCAGGCGATCAACCCGAACGTGAAACTGGTTGCCCATCGCCAGGCACTGGACGCCGACTCGCTCGACGCGGCGGTGGCAGCGGTGGACCTGGTGCTGGACTGCTGCGACAACTTCGGCACCCGCGAGGCGGTCAACGCCGCCTGCGTCGTCGCGAAGAAACCGCTGGTGAGCGGCGCGGCGATCCGCCTGGAAGGCCAGCTCTCGGTATTCGACCCGCGCCGCGATGACAGCCCCTGCTACCACTGCCTCTACGGCCATGGCAGCGAAGCCGAGCTGACTTGCAGCGAAGCCGGCGTAGTCGGCCCGCTGGTGGGTTTGGTCGGCAGCCTGCAAGCGCTGGAAGCACTCAAGCTGCTGGCCGAGTTCGGCGAGCCGCTGGTGGGCCGCCTGCTGCTGATCGATGCGCTGGGCACGCGCTTCCGAGAATTGCGCGTCAAGCGCGATCCGCAGTGCGCCGTGTGCGGAGTCGCGCATGGCTGATGCCGCGGCCATCGGTGTCTTCGACTCCGGCGTCGGCGGGCTCAGTGTCCTTCATGAAATCCGCGCCCGACTGCCCAACGAGTCGCTGATCTACCTCGCCGACTGCGGGCACGTCCCCTACGGCGAAAAGACTCCTGACTATATCCGCGAGCGTTGCCGCGCCATCGCGGACTTCCTCCTGGCCCGTGGCGCCAAGGCGCTGGTGCTGGCCTGCAACACCGCGACCGCGGCGGCGGCCGCCGACCTGCGCGAGCTGTACCCGCAGGTGCCGATCGTGGCCATGGAGCCGGCGGTAAAACCCGCGGCCGAAGCGACCCGCAGTGGCGTGGTCGGCGTCCTGGCCACGACCGGTACGCTCAAGAGCGCTCGCTTCGCCGCGTTGCTCGATCGCTTCGCCGGTGATGTGCGGGTGATCACCCAGCCCTGTCCGGGGCTGGTGGAGCGCATCGAGGCGGGCGACCTGGGCGGTCCGCAGACGCGTGCACTGCTGGCGCGCTATGTCGAGCCGTTGCTCGCCGAGGGTTGCGACACGCTGATCCTGGGGTGCACCCACTACCCGTTCCTCCGCCCGTTGCTGCGCGAGCTGATTCCGGACCACATTTCGCTGATCGATACCGGCGCGGCGGTGGCGCGACAGCTGGAGCGTCTGCTGCAGGCGCGCGAGCTGTTGGGGGCGGGACCGGCGCGGCGAACGGAGTTCTGGAGCAGCGGCCCGGTAGCGGACCTGGAGAGGGTCATGCCGGTGCTGTGGGGAAGCGACGAAGCTGTCAGTTCATTCTCTGGATGACAGAAAAGTTACCTGCCAGCGACCTGGGGCTGTCGGCCAAGTTCAATAAGTGCTCTTATAATGCTTAGCTATTCGCGGGGATTTTTCATTCGGCTTTCTCATTAAGGATGTTTCAATGAAGAAACTACTTTCGCTGGCCGTTTTGGCCGCGCTGTCCCTGGGGCAAGTTGTGAGTGTGCAGGCCGCCAACCTTACTGGTGCCGTGGGTGCGACCGGCCAGGGCGATATGACGTATCGCCTGGGCATGAGTTTCGACTGGGACAAGAGTTGGTGGGAAAGCTCCGCAGGACATCTGACCGGCTACTGGGATGCCGGCTACACCTACTGGTCGGCCGGTGAGCTTGCCGGCGGCCGTCATTCGCTGTCGTTCTCCCCGGTGTTCCGCTACGAATTCGCCGGTGAATCGGCCAAGCCCTTCGTTGAGGCCGGCATCGGCGTCGCCGCCTTCTCCGGTGCGGAAGTGGGCAACCAGGACCTGGGCAGCTCGTTCAACTTCGAAGACCGCCTGGGCACGGGTGTGAAGTTCAACAGTGGCCAGGTTCTCGGCGTGCGGGTGATTCACTACTCCAACGCCGGCCTCAGCCAGCCCAACGATGGTATCGAGTCCTACAACCTGTATTTCTCGCAGCCTCTGTAACAGGACGCTGACGAAAAAAGCCGGACCTAGGGTCCGGTTTTTTTGTGCGTGTTTCTTGTGTGGGCAATTGCCTTCTTCCGAATAGACCGTGCTGTCACTTCACCCAACCCTCTGGGTGAGGGGTTCTTGCAGGAACGGAGTCTGCTCCTACATCGTTTCTGGGTCCCCGCGTTCGCGGGGATGACGCAGAGAAATGCGAGTCTCACCCCGTCACTCCCGCGAACGCGGGAGCCCAGAAGACAGTTGCTCCTACAGAGAACTAGCGCGAAATCAGAACGGCTTGGTCGGCAGGTACTTGCCATCCAGGGTGATCACCGCGCGGGGGCCGCCTTCCGGGTCTTCGACCTTCTTCACGTCCAGCTTGAAGTTGATGGCGCTGATGATGCCGTCGCCGAATTTCTCGTGGACCAGGACCTTCAGGGTGGTGCCATAGACCTGCAGCATCTCGTAGAAGCGGTAGATGGTCGGATCGGTGGGGACGCGGTCCTCGATGCTGCCGCGCAGCGGGATGGTCTGCAGCAGGGCCACGGCGTCGGCGTCGAGGCCGAGCTTGTCGCCGACGACCTGGGCGGCTTCCTTCGGCAGTGCGTGCTGGCCGAGCAGGGCGGCGGTGACGAAGGCTTCGGACAGGCCGGTGTTCTCGGTGATCTCGGCGAACGACAGGTCCTTCCTGGCTTTGGCCAGGAGGATGACCTCGGTCAGGGCAAGGCGGGCGTTCTGGCTGACTTGGGACTGGATCATGGGGATACCTCCGTGGGGTGGATGAAACAACTCACACGGCTCGCTTGAGCTGATGGGAAACGGCGCGGACGAGAAGGTTGTCCGCGAGGGGAACGAACGTGCCGGTACTGCCATCGAAGGCGTCGATGCGGTCGCTCTCGATGTCGTAGACCCATCCGTGCAGTGCCACGCGCCCTTCTTCCAGGGCAAGGCGCACAGACGCGTGCGTCTCGATATTGGCCAGCTGGGCGATGACGTTTTCGCGGACCATGGCCTCGACCTTGGCGTGCGGGCCTTCATGGCTGCGGGCTTCGTTCACCACCCGGGCGGACTCCGCGTAGCGCAGCCAGCCGGCTACGGCGGGCATGTGGTCCAGGCACTTGCAGGTGGCGATGGCGGTCATGGCGCCGCAGTCCGAGTGAGCGCAGATGACGATGTCGGAAACCCGCAGGGCCGCCACCGCGTACTCCACCGAGGCCGACACGCCGCCGGGCTCCGGGCCGTAGGACGGCACGATGTTGCCGGCATTGCGGATGATGAACAGGTCGCCCGGCTCGCGCTGGGTGACCAGCTCGGGAACCAGGCGGCTGTCGGAGCACGAGATGAACAGCGCGCGGGGGGGCTGCCCGGTGGCCAGATCCCTGAACAGTCCGGCGCGCTTGGGAAAGGCGTCCCGTTGGAATTTCAGGAAGCCATCGATGATGTCCTTCATGCTTGAGCCCTCTGCCTGCGATGCGATGGAGCAAAGGTTATGCAGCGCTTCACATAAGGTAAAAGTCTCATTTATGATTTACTGCATCAGATATTCTTATGTGAAGGCGCCATGCTTGCACGACACATCCAGTACTTCCTGGCCGTGGCCGAACACCACAGCTTCACCCGCGCGGCGGCGGCGCTGCATGTCTCGCAGCCGGCGCTGTCGCAACAGGTGCGGCAGCTGGAGGAAAGTCTCGGCGCGCAGTTGTTCGACCGCTCCGGCCGCGTCACGCGACTGACCGATGCCGGCGAGGTGTACCTGCGCTATGCGCGTCGTGCCTCGCAGGAGCTGCAGGAGGGCAAGCGCGCCATCCATGACCTGGGCGACCTGAGCCGAGGATCGCTGCGGGTCGCGGTGACGCCGACCTTCACCACCTACCTGATCGGGCCATTGGTCGAGGCGTTCCACCACCGCTACCCGAACATCACGCTCACCGTGCGGGAGATCGCCGAGGAGCGCATGGAAGACCTGCTGCTGGCCGACGAGCTCGACCTCGGCATCGCCTTCGAAGAGGTGCATTCCCAGGACATCGACAGTCGACACCTGTTGGTCGAGACCCTGGCCCTGGTGGTGGGCAGCGGGCACCCGCTGGCCGGGACTCGCCGTGTTGGGCTGGAGGCGCTGAACGACGAGTCGCTGATCCTGCTCAGCGCCGAATTCGCCACCCGCGAGCAGATCGACCGCTACTGCCGCCAGCATGGCGTCCGCCCGCGCGTGCAGATGGAAGCCAATGCCATCGGCGCGGTGATCGAAGTGGTGCGGCGGACGACGCTGTCGACCTTGCTGCCGGCGACCATCGCCCAGGCCCACGCGGACCTGATCGCCATCGAGCTGGACCCGATGCAACTGCAACGCACGGCGGTGCTGATGCAGCGCAAGGGGGCTTATCAGACCTCGGCTGCGCGGGCCTTCATCGAGGTGGCGGTGGAGGTGGCGGCCAGGCTGGAGAAAGCCTGAGCGCGTCGGTGCAAGGTATCAGCGCTCGGCGGAAAGGCGCTTGAAGGCTTCCAGCGCTCGTGCCCGTGTGGCGGCGAGATCGACCATCGGCTGTGGATAGCCTGCCACGCCGAACAGCCCCAGTTTCGACGGATCATGCACCGCCCGGCCTTCCACCCCGGCCAGTTCCGGCAGCCAGCGGCGGATGAAGCGGCCGTCCGGATCGAAGCGCTCGGATTGAGAGACCGGGTTGAAGATGCGGAAGTAGGGCACCGCATCGGTGCCGGTGGACGCGCTCCATTGCCAGCCGCCATTGTTCGCCGCCAGGTCGCCGTCGATCAGGTGGCGCATGAACCAGCGCTCGCCTTCGCGCCAGTCGATCAGCAGGTTTTTGGTGAGGAACGTCGCCACCACCATGCGCAGGCGGTTGTGCATCCAGCCGGTGGCGCGCAGTTGGCGCATCGCCGCGTCGATCAGCGGAAATCCGGTGCGGCCTTGCTGCCAGGCTTCCAGGTCCTTGCGGTCGTGGCGCCAGTTCAGCTTCTCGGTGTCTTCGCGGAAGGCGCGATGCCGGCTGACGCGCGGGAAGCCGACCAGGATGTGCTTGTAGAACTCGCGCCAGAGTAGTTCGTTGATCCAGCTGACCGCGCCGCTGTTGCCGGTTTCGAACTCGCCGTGATTGCTGGCCAGCGCCGCGTGCAGGCATTGGCGCGGCGAGAGGACTCCGGCGGCGAGGTAGGGCGAGAGCTGGCTGGTGCCGTCGCTGGCGGGGAAGTCGCGGCGATTGTGATAGCCGCCCAGGCGCTCGTCGGCGAAGGCTTCCAGGCGTTCATGGGCTTCTGCTTCGCCGGCGGGCCAGTGACTGCGAAAATCCTCGGTGGGGGTTTCGAAGCCGTCGATGCATTCGGTTAGCGGATCGCTCGCCAGTTCCAGCGGCGCTTGTGCGCGTGGTGCCGGCTGCAATGAGGGAACGCCCAGGTGGAGGCGCTCGTAGCAGAGCTTGCGGAACTGGCTGTAGACCTGGAAGTAGCCGCCGCTCCTGGTTAGCAGGGTGCCGGGGGCAAAGAGCAACTGGTCGAGGTAGCTGCGCAGGTCGACGCCCTGGCTGGCCAGTTCGCGCTTCACGGCAGCGTCCCGGCTGGCTTCGTGCAGGCCGTATTCCTCGTTGACGTGCACGGTTTCGATGGCGCGCTGGCGGCACAGCTCGGCGAGCACCGTGGGCGCGTCACTCCAGCGCTCCGCCGTGCGTACCAGCAGTGGGATGTTCAGCTCGGCGAGCCTTGCGCGCAGCTCGTGCAGGTTGCGCAGCCAGAAGTCCACTTTGCAGGCGGCATCGTCGTGCTCGCGCCATTGGCCGGGGCTGAGCAGGAACAGGGCGATGGCCGGCCCGCGCTGCGCCGCTGCCGCCAGGGCGGTGTTGTCGCGCAGACGCAGGTCGGTGCGCAGCCAGACGAGCTGTCGCTTCATGCCGGCTCACCGTTGAGCAGGCCGAGCTCGCGCAGGCATTGCAGGGCGCTGACCGGGTCCTGTGCCAGGTGCAGCGGTGCCGCGACTTCGGCCAGTTGTTCCTGGTGGATACGGGCGGCGGCTCCGGCCAGCAACCGGGGGCATTCGACCCCGGCGAGCAGGCGCGGCAGCTGGGCGAGATTGAGCGCCTGGCTGGAATAGAGCAGCACCGCGCGGGGCTTCAGGCGCTCCACCGCCAGGGCCAGCTCGCCGGGTGGCAGCGGCCAGTCGAAGACTTCCAGCGGGCAGCCGGCGCTGCTGGCCAGCCAGGCGCTGAGCCAGAGCCCCGGCTCCAGCGGCAGTTCGGAGTGGTTCACCAGCAGCAGCGGTGCGCCGCGCTGCTGGCGATTGTGGTGATAGAGGCGGGTGCCGAACTTGCTGCGCAGCCAGCCGTGGAAGAACACCCGCTCCAGTTGCGCGCCGAACTGGCCCTGCCAGCGCAGCTCCAGTTGTTCCAGCAGGGGCAGCATCAGGTGTTCGCAGAGGGTGTGCGCCGGGTAGATCGCCAGTGCGCCGTTGAACAGTTCGTCGAGCTGGCGCTCGCTGATCCGGCCGATGGCGTCCATGCAGTGTTGCAGCAAGTCGTCCCAGGGCGAGGCGCTCGCTTCGGCCGGAGGCGGGTCCGGACTGTCCAGCAGCGCACGGACCTTGCTCACCGCCACGCCCCGGCCCAGCCAGGTGAGGATGGCCTGGATGCGTGTGATCTGCGCCTCCGAGTAGAGGCGATGGCCCTTGGGCGTGCGCTGCGGCACCACCAGCCCGTAGCGCCGTTCCCAGGCGCGCAGGGTCACCGGGTTGACCCCGGTGCGCCGGGCGACCTCGCGGATGGGCAGCCAGCCTTCGGCCAGGGCCTTGCGGTAATCGTCATCCGTTTCGCGGTGTGGGTGATCGGGATTCATGGAGTTCCTGCCGGGGCGCTGCGAGTCAGATGGCATTGCGCAGGCTCAGGTCTTCGGGGTGCGGTTGAAGGTAGGCCTGGGCATCGATGTAGGGATGCGGATGCAGGCGGAAGTGGTGCTTGAGCAGCGTCAGCGGAACCACCAGCGGGATCACCCCGGCGCGGTATTGGTCGATCAGCCGCTGCATCTCGGCTTTTTCCGCCGGGGGCAGGTCATGCTTGAGGTAGCCGGCCAGGTGCTGCAGCACGTTGCTGTGGGTGCCGCGGGTGGCACAGGTGCCCAGTGCCTGCATGAAGTCGCGGAAATAGACCTGGACGAAGCCGTCCAGCGGTTGGTCGCCGATCATCGCCAGGCGCTGGCCGAGGACGCTGTACTGGCGAGGGTTGTGGGCCAGCAGCTGGTACTTGTAGCGCGAGTGGAAGCTGATCACCGCGTGGCGCGTCAGGCCCTGCGCACAGAGCTTCTGCCAGGCGGCGCAAGCGAATACGCGGGTGAGGAAATTCTCGCGGATCACCGGGTCGTTGAGCCGGCCTTCCTCTTCCACCGGCAGCTCCGGGCGAGCCGCGCAGAAGGCTTGTGCATAGAGCCCGCGGACGCCCGGCGGGCGTGGCCTACCGTCGGAGTGGTAGAGCTTCACCCGCTGCAGCCCGCAGGAGGGTGATTGCTGCATGAAGATGTAGCCGCAGATGTCCTCCAGCAGCCTGGCCTGGGTGCGGCCGAAGTCGCGTAGCGCCTCGCTGACGTCGCGGTCGCCTTCGCGCTGGATCAATGCCCTCGGGGCGTCGTGGTCGCCCACCAGGCGCAGGGTCGGTCGTGGCACGCCGAGGCCGATGGCGACCTCCGGGCACACCGGGATGAAATCGAAGTAGCGGCTGAGCACATCCAGGCACAGGCGCGAGGCCTTGTGTCCGCCGTTGTAACGCACCGGCTCGCCCAGCAGGCAGGCGCTGATACCGAGCTTGGGGCGTGGCGTGGTGTTGGGCATGGCGGCGACCGATTTCTTGTACAGGAAAATTATTTTGTACAACTATTGGCAAGAATAGGCGCGGCCTTGTACAAGTGCAAAGGCTTGTACAAGGTGGTGAGGCGGGCGAGGGGATGTCACAGTCTTCCCCATGCGGAGAAGACCATGGCGGGCTCAGAGGTGTTCGAGCAGACGGCGGGCGGCTTCCAGGCCGCTCAGCCAGGCACCTTCGACGCGACCCGAGAGGCACCAGTCGCCGCAGGCGTAGATCCCCAGGTCGGCGTCGGCCAGTGCGCCGAACTGGTGCGCTTCCATCGGCCGGGCATACAGCCAGCGGTGGGCGAGGGAGAAGTCGGGGGCCTGCACGGCGCAGCCGATCAGTTCGGCGAAGGCGCCAAGCAGGTGCTCGATCACGCTCTCCTTGGGCAGGTCGATGTTCTGCTTGCTCCAGCTGCTGCTGGCGTGCAGTACCCAGGTGTCGAGTTGTCCGTCACGGCCTGGCTTGGAGCGGTTGCTCGCGAGCCAGGAGAGCGGGCCTTCGTGCACGAAGCAGCCTTGCACAGGGGTCAGCAGGGCTTCGGCGAAGCCCAGCGCCACGGCCCAGGTCGGCTCCATCGGGATGCTCGCCGCCGCCGCCGCCAACTTCGGCGCGCTGGCCAGCAGCGCGGCGGCCTGGGGCGCCGGGGTAGCGATCAGCACGCGGCTGTAGGGGCCGTGGGTCTGGCCTTCGGCATCCTGCAGGTGCCAGTGCTCCTCACCGCGGTAGACCTCGGTGATGCGACAGGAGAAAGTGACGGTCTGGTCGTGCAGCAGGGCGCGGGTGATTGCGCTCATGCGCGGGATGCCGACCCAGCGCGGTTGTTCGTCCGGCGACGGGCTCAGTTCGCCGTCGCGGTACTGGTACAGGGCCGGGTCCCATTCGGCGACCCAACCTTGTACGCGCCACTTCTGGATGGCGTCGAGGAAGCGTCGATCGCGGGCGGTGAAGTACTGCGCGCCGAGATCGAGGGCACCGGCTTCGGTGCGCTTGCTGGCCATTCGACCGCCGCTGCCGTGACCCTTGTCGAACAGCTGGACATCCTGTCCGGCGTCCCGCAGGGCGTGGGCGGCCGAGAGTCCGGCGATACCGGTGCCAATGATGGCAATGGGGGCGCTCATGACGTGCCTCGTTGGTTGTCTATTTCAGAGTAACGAGCGCGCTTGGCTTGTACAAATGAATTGATCTGTACAATCGTCAGGTTGCCATCGCACCCGTGATCGGCAGGAGTCCGATCATGGGAACCTGCAGCATCTCATCGGTTCCTTCATGGATGAGCGCGGCGGGTTCCGGCAAATAAAGCGTAGACCCTCAGGCGCTGTACGGGCAGGTGCAAGCGCCGCTGTCTCGTCCAGACTGAGGGTAGGTGGAACACACTGACAAGGAGTTCGCCATGCATATTCTGTTGACCGGCGGTACTGGTTTGATAGGCCGCCGGCTTTGCCGCCAATGGATCGCCGCCGGGCATCGGCTGACGGTGCTCAGTCGCCAGCCGCAGCGGGTTGCTGCGTTGTGCGGCGAGCAGGTGCGCGGAATCGCCGATTTCCAGGAGTACGGCGCCGAGCCGCTGGACGCGGTGGTCAATCTGGCCGGTGAGCCGGTCGTCGACAAACCCTGGAGCGCGAAGCGCAAGGCGCTGCTCTGGGCCAGCCGGGTAGGGCTGACCGAGCGTCTGCTGGCCTGGCTGGAAACGCGCAGCCAGCGCCCCAGCGTGCTGATCAACGGCTCGGCGATTGGCTGGTACGGCGACGCCGGCGAGCGGCCGCTGGAGGAGAACAGCGCGGCGGCCGGCGAGGATTTCGCCAGCGAGCTGTGCCTGGCCTGGGAGCAGATCGCCCGGGAGGCCAAGACCTTGGGCATTCGCGTGGTGCTGGTGCGCATCGGGCTGGTGCTGGCGCCCGAGGGCGGCTTCCTCAAGCGCATGCTGCCGCCATTCCGCATGGGGCTGGGCGGCCAGTTGGGGGACGGTCGGCAATGGATGTCCTGGGTCCATATCGACGACCTGATCGCCCTCATGGATTTTCTTTTGCGGCGGGCCGATGCCGAGGGTCCCTATAATGCCTGCGCGCCGCAGCCGGTGCGCAACCGTGACTTCACCCGCGAGCTGGGCCGTGCGCTGCACCGGCCGACCGTACTGGGCGTACCCGGTTTCGCCCTGCGCCTGATGCTCGGCGAGATGTCCGTGCTGTTGCTGGGTGGTCAGCGCGTGGTGCCACGCCGGCTGCTCGATGCGGACTTCGTCTTCCGCTACCCCGAGGTGCAGGATGCCCTGGCGGATGTATTGCGCGGGCAGCGCTGAGCGGCCGTCCCCTGCGGCAATGGCGACAGGCCGTGCGGCAAACCGCTGCGTGTAAACTGCGCAGCTCCACCGGGCCCGCCCGGCGAGAAGTGAACCGATTCCAAGGACATTGCATGACCCAAAACGCCCTCCTGCTGGTCAACCTGGGCTCGCCGGCTTCCACCCAGGTCGAGGACGTCCGCCGTTACCTCGATCAGTTCCTCATGGACCCCTATGTGATCGACCTGCCGTGGCCGATCCGTCGCCTGCTGGTATCGCTGGTCCTGCGCAAGCGCCCCGAGGAATCGGCCCATGCCTACGCGTCGATCTGGTGGGATGAGGGTTCGCCGCTGATCGTCCTCAGCCGCCGCCTGCAGGAGGCGATCCGCCCCTACTGGCCGCATGGTCCGGTGGAACTGGGCATGCGCTATGGCGAACCGTCCATCGAGTCGGCCCTGCTGCGCCTGAGCGAGCAGGGCGTCACCCAGGTGACTTTCGCGCCGCTGTACCCGCAGTTCGCCGACAGCACCACCACTACCGCCATCGAGGAAGCGCGCCGGGTCATGCGCGAGCGCGGCCTGAAGTTCGAGTTGAAGGTGCTGCCGCCGTTCTACGCCGAGGCGGAGTACCGCCAGGCGCTGGTGGACAGCGTGAAGCCGTATCTGGAACAACCCTATGACCACTTGCTGCTGAGCTTCCACGGTCTGCCCGAGTCGCACATCCGCAAGTTGGTGAAGGACAGCCGCCACGATCTCACCGCGACGTCCAGCCGGGGCATGAGCGATGAGGTGATGGCGGTCTGTTACCGCAGCCAGTGCCTGCGTACGGCGGAGGATTTCGCCGCGGGCGCGGGGCTCGCGGACGGCGCCTGGTCGGTGTCCTTCCAGTCGCGCCTGGGCCGCAACAAGTGGATCGAACCCTACACCGAGGCGCAGCTGGAGCAGCTCGGCAAGCAGGGCGTGAAGCGCCTGCTGGTGATGTGCCCGGCCTTCGTCGCCGACTGCATCGAGACGCTGGAGGAAATCGGCCAGCGCGGCAGCGAACAGTTCCAGGCGGCGGGCGGTGAAGAGATGGTGCTGGTGCCCTGCCTGAACGATCAGGCGCTGTGGGCAAAGGCGCTGGCGAAACTGTGCGAGCGGCTGCCTTCCGCGATTTGATCGCGGGCTCCGGCTCTTCGTAGGAGCGAGCTTGCTGGCGAACCCGCTTAACACTGGAGCCGACGGATAGTCTGTTCGCGAGCAAGCTCGCTCCTACAGGCTGCGCGCGCCGACATACCAAAGGCTCCGGGGACGCGTTCGGAGTGCGCTGGAACCCGGGCTGAACGGTGGATTACGTCGAACGCTATCCGCACTATGGCGCCCTCCCGGTCGTGGAATGAGCCACAAAAAAGCCCCGCATCAGCGGGGCTTTTTCATTCAGTGCGCCGAAGCTGGCGAGCCGTCGCCAACGGGCTTCGGCTCCTCCTTCGCCAGCAGCGTGTACACGCACGGCAGCACGAACAGGGTGAAGAGGGTGCCCACGCTCATGCCGGTGGCGATCACGATGCCGATGTCGAAGCGGCTCACCGCGCCGGCGCCGGTGGCGAGCAGCAGCGGGATCACGCCCAGCACCATGGCGGCGGTGGTCATCAGCACCGGGCGCAGGCGAATGGCGGCGGCTTCCTCCACCGCCTCGCGCACCGACAGCCCGCGCTCATGGCGCAGCTGGTTGGCGAACTCGACGATGAGGATGCCGTGCTTGCTGATCAACCCGATCAGCGTCACCAGCCCCACCTGGGTGTAGATGTTCAGGCTCGACAGGCCGAGGAACAGCGGCACCAGCGCGCCGCAGATCGACAGCGGCACGGTGACCATGATCACCAGCGGGTCGCGGAAGCTCTCGAACTGCGCCGCCAACACCAGGAAGATCACCGCCAGCGCCAGGGCGAAAGTGACCATCAGCGCGTTGCCTTCCTGCACGAACTGCCGCGAGGCGCCGGCATAGTCGAAGGAGAAGCCACGCGGCGATTCTTCCTCGGCGATGCTGCGCACGGTGTCGATCGCCTCGCCCATGCTGACCATCGGCATGCCGGAGATGATCGCCGAGTTGAGCTGCTGGAACTGGTTGAGCTGGCGCGGCCGCGCCTGCTCGTGGAAGGTCACCAGGGTCGACAGGGAAATCAGCTGGCCGCTCTGGCTCTTCACGTAGTAATTGCTCAGCCAGCCCGGATTGTCGCGGTAGGCGCGCTCGACCTGGGCGATCACCTTGTAGCTGCGCCCGTCGATGGTGAAGCGGTTGATCTCGCCTTCGCCCAGCAGCGCGCCGAGGGCGACGCCCAGGTCCTGCATGGTCACGCCCATCTGAGCGGCCTTGGCGCGGTCGATATCGACCGCCAGTTCAGGTTTGTCGAAGGCCAGGTCGAGGTCGAGGAAGGCGAACTTGCCCGACTCCTCGGCGCGCTTCTTCACCCGCTCGACCACCTGCAGCAGTGACTGGTAGTCGCTGGCGGTGTTGATCACGAACTGGAACGGCAGGCCCTCGCCGGTGCCCGGCAGCGACGGCAGGTTGAAGCCGAAGATCTGCACGCCGGGGATCTTGTCCAGCTCCGCCTGCACGGCATGCAGCAGCTCCATCTGGCTGCGCTGGCGCTCGTCCCAGGGCTTGAGCAGCATGCCGCCGATGCCGGTCTGCACGCCGTTGTAGCCGTTGATCTGGAACGCGGAGTAGTACTCGGGGAACTTGCGGAAGATCTCCTCGAACTCGGCCGTGTACCTGGACAGGTAGTCCAGGTTCGCGGTCTGCGGCGCGTTGGACATGATGAAGACGATGCCCTGGTCTTCCTCCGGCGCCAGTTCCTTGTGGGTGAACATCATCAGTAGCGGGATGATCGCCAGCACCAGCGCGGCGAACACCAGCACCACCGGCCGGCTGTTCAGGGTGGCGTGCAGGGTGCGTTGGTAGCGCTGCTTCAGCGCCTCGAAGATCAGGTCCAGGCGATGGGCGAGGCCGCTGGGGTTCTCGTCGTGTCGCAACAGGCGCGAGCACATCATCGGCGACAGCGTCAGCGCGACGATGCCGGAGATGATCACCGCACCGGCCAGGGTGAAGGCGAACTCCTTGAACAGCGCGCCGGTCAGGCCGCTGAGGAAGCCGATGGGCGCGTACACGGCGGCCAGGGTGATGGTCATGGTCACCACCGGCACGGCGATTTCCCGCGCGCCCTCGATGGCGCCCTGGAACGGCGTCTTGCCCTCTTCGATGTGGCGGTGGATGTTCTCCACCACCACGATGGCGTCGTCCACCACCAGGCCGATGGCGAGCACCATCGCCAGCAGGGTCAGCAGGTTGATCGAGTAGCCCATCATTTGCATGAAGAACAGCACGCCGATCATCGACAGCGGGATGGTCACCACCGGGATGATCACCGAGCGGAACGCGCCGAGGAACAGGAAGACCACCACGATGACGATCAGGATCGCCTCGCCCAGGGTCTTCACCACCTCGTCGATGGAGGCCTGGATGAAGCGCGTGGCGTCGTAGGCGATGGTCACCTTCAGGCTCGGCGGCAACTGTTCTTCCAGCTCCGGCATCTTGGCACGGACTTCCTTGATCACGTCCAGCGGGTTGGAGCTGGGCGTGCCCTTGATGCCGATGTATACCGAGGGGATGCCGTTGAACGAGCTGACCGAGTCGTAGCTCGCCGCGCCCAGTTCGATGCGCGCCACGTCGCCCATCAGCACGCGGCGATCACCCTGGGTCCTGAGCGGGATGGCAGCGAAGGCTTCCGGGGATTTCAGGTCGGTGGAGGCGTTCACCGAAGTGACCACCATCTCGCCCTTCACCTCACCGGCGGCGGAGAGGAAGTTGTACTGGCGCACCGCGCTGTCGATGTCGCCGGCGGTGATGCCGTAGGCGGCCATCTTCACCGGGTCCAGCCACAGGCGCATGGCGAACACCTGGTTGCCGAGGATCTCGGCCTCGGAGATGCCCGGCAGGGTGGCGAGCTTGGGCTGGATCACCCGTGACAGGTAGTCGGTGATCTGCGGGTTGTTCATCTGCTCGCTGAAGAAGCTTATGTACATCAGCGCCGAGGCGTCGGCGGCCTCCTTGTCCAGCACCGGGTCCTCGGCGTCGGGCGGCAACTGGGTCTTCACCTCGCCGATCTTCGACAGAAGCTCGGTCACCAGGCGATCGGTGTTGGCACCGATGTGCGCGTAGATCGAGATCACCGAGTAGTTCTGCCGGCTCACCGAGGTCATGTAGTCGATGCCTTCGGCGCTGG
The DNA here is from genome assembly GCF_009189165.1 of Pseudomonas sp. SCB32. Lineage (NCBI taxonomy): Bacteria > Pseudomonadati > Pseudomonadota > Gammaproteobacteria > Pseudomonadales > Pseudomonadaceae > Pseudomonas > Pseudomonas sp. SCB32. The sequence continues at coordinate 5,147,901 of NZ_CP045118.1, read as the reverse complement.
CGAGGCTCTGCTGCAGCGGCTGGGTGATGTAGCCCTGGATGGTCTCGGCGTTGGCGCCGGCATAGAAGGTGGTGACGGTGATCAGCGCGTTTTCCATCTGCGGATATTCGCGGATCACCAGCCGGCTGAACGCCTGCATGCCGAGCAGGACGATCAGCAGGCTGACCACGGTCGCCAGCACGGGGCGACGGATAAAGGGATCGGTGAAGCCCATAAACTCAATCCTTTGTTGCGGATCTGCTGCGCGTCGGCCATGCCGCCTTGCCTGGCTCCAGCTCGCGAAATCCGTACTCTCGCTGTCCTCGCCAAGAGCGAGGGCACTGCTGTCTGTTACTGCGCGTCCGGAACGATCGCTACTGCCGTGCCGCTGTCGAGCTTGAGCTGGCCGGAGGTGACGACCTGCTCGCCGGCCTTGAGGCCATCGAGGATCACCACGCTGCCTTCGCGGCGCTCGCCGGTCTTGACGAAGCGGCGCTCCACGGCGAGGACGGGCTGGCCCTTGTCGTCGCTCTTGGACTTGCCGTCCTTGTCCTTCTGCGGGCCGACCACGTACACCGAGTTGCCGTAGAGGGTGAAGGCCACGGCGGTTTCCGGGACCACGATGCGCGGCGCGCTGTCGGGCAACTGCACTTCCAGGTTGGCGAACATGCCCGGCAGCAGCTTGCCTTCGGGGTTGACCATGCTGGCGCGGACCAGCAGGTTGCGCGTCTCGTTGTCCACTCGTGGGCTGATCGCCTCGATGCGCGCTTCGAAGGTTTGCCCCGGATAGGCCGCGACCCGCACGCTGACGGTCTGGCCGGTCTTGAGCAGGGGGAAGTCCTGTTCCGGCAGGAAGAAGTCGATCAGCAGTTTGGACAGGTCCTGCAGGGTGACGATCTCGGTACCTGGTGAAACATAGTCGCCAACGTCCACCCGGCGGATGCCCGCGGTGCCATCGAAGGGCGCGAGGATGCGCTTCTTCGCCAGTGCCGCGCGCAACTGCGCCACGGTGGCGGTGGAGCGGTTCAACTGGGCGGCGAGGCGGTCATAGTCGCTGCGGGAGATGGCCTGGCGGTCGATCAGGTTGCGGCCGCGCTCGTATTCAACCTTGGCAAGACCCAGGTCCGCCTCGGCGCTGCGCAGGGTAGCCTGCTCGACGTCGTCATCCATCTGCAGGATGGGCTGGTCCCGCTTCACCTTGTCGCCGGAGACGAAAAGGATGCTGCGCACGATGCCCGAGACCTCGGCGGTCACGGTCACGCCTTGCACGGCGCGCAGGGTGCCGATGGCCGGCAGGCGGCTCTGCCAGTTGCGCTGCACCGCGTCGGTCGCGGTAACGCTGACCGGCGGGCGTGGCGCCGAGAACATGGCGATCTGTTTCTGGATGGAGAGGTATTTCGAGCCGGCGAGCACCGCAATGATGACGGCAACCACGACCAGCATGATCAGCATGCGGCGCAACATCTTCCTGTTCCTTGGTACGTGCCTGGCAGCAATCCACCGCGATTCGCTCGTCCAGAAACTGCAGGACGGCCTTCCGTTCGCGGGATGTCGATCAGGCCTTGAAGCCGATACGGGGGACGCCCCATTGCGGGGCGTAATTGCGCACCTTATGCCTGAACGGGTGGAGAGTCAAAGGGCTGCGATTACAAGGCGTTTCGCGAAGAAGAGGATGTGATTGTGCGCAAAGCGCGCTGAATCGGTGCGGTGTTGCGCAGGCGGGAGGGGAGCCACGTCCATGTGGCTGAAGCGGGTCAGGCGCTGAGTTTGTGGGTGACTTCGGCGAGCTCGCCGGAGAGGCCGTGCAGGTGGCGGCTGGCGCTCTGGGTGCGCACCACGTTTTCTTCGTTGGTGGCGCCGATGGCGGTGATCTCGGTGAGGTTGCGCGAGATGTCCTCGGCGACCGAGGTCTGCTCCTCGGCGGCGGTGGCGATCTGGCGGTTCATGTCGCGGATCGCTTCCACCGCCAGGGTGATGCTGCGCAGCACTTCGCCGGCCTGGGTGACGCGCTCCACACCCTGTTCGCTGCGGGTCTGGCCGTTCTCGATGGCGCGCAGGGCGTTCACCGAGCCGGTCTGTACGGTGTCGATGATCTGGTGGATCTCGGCGGTGGACTCGGCGGTGCGCTGGGCCAGGGTGCGCACTTCGTCGGCGACCACGGCGAAGCCGCGACCTGCTTCGCCTGCGCGGGCCGCTTCGATGGCGGCGTTGAGCGCCAGCAGGTTGGTCTGGTCGGCGATGCCGCGAATCACTTCCAGCACCTTGCCGATGCGCCCGCTGTCGCTTTCCAGGCGGCGGATGACGTCGGCGGTGTTGGCGATCTCGCTGCTCATCTCGGTGATAGTGACGATGGTGCTCTGCATGACTTCGCCGCCCTGCTGGGCGTGCTGGTCGGCATCGTCGGCGGCGCGCGCGGCGTCGGAGGCGTGGCGGGCGACTTCCTGGGCGGTGGCGGACATCTCGTGCATCGCCGTGGCCACCTGGTCGGTACGCGAGAACTGCTCGCGGGTGCCTTCGGCCATCAGGGTGGCGATGGCGTTCAGCTCGCCGCTGGCGGTGTCCAGCTCGCTGGTGCTGTGCTTGAGGCGGTTGAAGGTATCGGCGAGGAAGTCGCGCAGCGTGTTGGCGGCGCGGGCCAGTCGGCCGAGCTCGTCGCGGCGGCTGGCGTCGACGCGTTCGCCGAAGTTGCCTTCGCTGAGCTGGGCGATGTGTTCGATCAGCCGGGCGATGGGGCCGATCAGGTTGCGGTTGACCAGCCACAGGCTGAGCAGGCCCAGGGCGAGGCCGGAGATCAGCAGGATCAGGCTGCCGCTGACCACGGTGCTGCTGGCGCTGTCGGCGATCGCCTTGGACTGCTGCTGGGCATCGCTGTGCAGGCTGCTCACAAGGGCGGCCATCTGCTCGCTGGCGGCGCGGTCGATGCCTTTCACCGCGGCATCGCCGGCGCGCGGGTCGCTACCGGCGGCCAGGTAGGCGTCGCGACCCTTGCGGTAGGCCTGGCCGAGCTGGCGGTGCTCGTCGCGCAGGCGGCTCACCTGGGACTTGAGCTGCGGGTCGGCGGCGGCGCTTTGCTCCAGGCGCTGGAGGACGTCCTGCACGGCGCGCTCCTGGTCCTCGAACTGGCCCCAGTACTTGTTCAGGTCGGACGGTTGCTGGCCACGCAGCAGGACGTTCTTCCATTCCTGCACCTGGATCTTGAAGGCGACGTTGGCCTGGTCGACCAGTTGTGACTCCTGCAACGGGCCGTCCAGCAGGCGCTGGTAGGCGCTGACGCTGCCGGAGAGGAAGTGGAAGCAGGCGAGGGCGATCAGCAGGACGAGCAGCAGGCTGCCGCCCAGCAGCGAAAGAATCTGGGTACGCAAGGATGTGTTGGGGGACATCGTGTTTACGCCTCTAAGACGCAGGGTGGGAATCGGTCAGCCTTTGCATCGGCAGGGTGGGCGTCTTCCTGAGTACAGGCAGACGAATGGTAGGCGTTTCAGCCGCTCTGGGACGGGCGTTCCGGCGGTGTTGATCACGTGGAATCGAAGCGACAGAGCAGACATGTAGGAGCGCGCCATGCGCGCGATCGCGGGCATGGGCTAGGCGCCCCCGCCGCTCCTGCAAGGGAATGCTGGCGTAGAACTCGCTCTGCGTTCGCCGGTTACCCCCGGCAATTGCTTCAGGCCAGGTGCAGGTGGTTGTCCCAGAACGCTGGCGGCAACTCCAGCGGGGCGGCTGCGATGCGCTCGCCGCGGCAGTCGTAGAAGCGGCAGCGGCCCTGCCCGGAGGTGACGACGAAACCGTCCTTCACTGCGCCAACGCCGGCACAGTCGGGCAGCGGCGCATCCAGTCGCACGGCGCCAGTATCCAGGTCCCAGATGAAGAAGCGATTACCGCGCGGGGCGGTCAGCGCCACCAGGCGCAGGTCGCTGTGGATGGCGACGCTGGCGGTGTACTGGGTCATCGCCAGCCGCTGCTCGTCGGCCAGGGGGAAGGGCTGGAACGGTTGCCCGGGCCGCTTGATGGCGAGCAGGTCGGCGTGGTCGTGACTGTCGCCCATGTACTGTTGGCCGGCGACTATGGTGCCGTCGGCGGCGATGGCCAGGTGGCGCACGCTGTTCATCTGCTGCGCCAGGGTTTCCTTGGAGATCAGCGAACCGTCGCGCTGCATCAGCACCAGGCTCGGCTCCATGGCGTCGAGGTTCATCTCCACGCGGCTTTCGGCCTCGGTGCGAATGCCGCCGTTGGCCACCACCAGGGTTTCGCCGTCCGGCAACCAGGACACCTGATGCGGGCCGAGGCCGTGGGTGGAAATCTCGCCGGTGTGGCTGAGCCTGTCGCCGTCGAAGCGGTAGGCGCCGAGCATGCCGCGGCCCGGATCGGTGGTGTCGTTCTCGGTGGCGTAGAGCCACTCGCCGTCCTTGTGCCACACGCCGTGGCCGTAGAAGTGGCGGTCCTGCTGCGAATCCAGGGTCTGCAGCAGGCGCCCGTCGTCCAGGTGGATCAGGTAGCTCTGCCGGCCGGGACGGCGGGCGACGAACAGCGCCACGGGCAGGCTGGGGTGCTGGACGATGTCGTGGCAGCGCAGGCCTACCTGCGTGGCGAACACGCGGCTGCCATCCAGGCGATAGCCCACGGCGTAGTGCTTGCCATCCGCGTCGTCACGGGCGGACAGCAGCAGGGGCTCCTTGCCCTTGCGCGACAGCGTCCAGCCGCCGAAAGTCAGGGCGCCGAGCAGCAGGCTGCCCAGGCCGAGTACGTGACGTCGCAACATGGCGTTCACCTCTTTCATCTCATACGCCTTGATCTGGCTCTAGCTCGCCAGATCAATCGCCGTCGTTGGCGTTGAAGCCCAGCTGCACGCCCAGCGCCTTCGCCAGATCGCTCTCGTGGAGACGGTGGACGGCATTGAGGCTGTCGTACAGCGCGTTCAGCTGCTGGATGCCGGCCTCGTCCTTGAGCAGTTCGCTCAGCGGCTTATTGATGGCCTTCAGCTTGCCGTGGGTGTCGGCATAGGCGGCGTCGATCTTGCTGGCCAGCTCCTTCTGCTCGGCCGGCAGCAGGGCGCGCAGACCTTTATTGTCGGTGCCGTTCCACAGTGCCTGGGCACCGGTCAGGCCGGCGTCGAGGCTCGCCAGCGAGGTATCGCTGCGCCAGCCCTCGGCCTGGAACGGCTGCGGGATGCCCTTGCTCTGGCGGCCCAGCGGGGTGCCGAGTTTCTTCTTCAGCATGTCCAGCGCGGTGACCTGTACGCGCAGCAGCTCGGCGATGGCCTCATGGGCATCGGCGTAACGGTCGTTGGGGAACTTGGAGAGCTGGGTGAGCACGCCGCCGTCCTGCTTCCACTGCGCCAGGATGCCTTCCGCCAGGGCCTGCTGGTGCGCGCCGATGGCTTCCAGCAGCGGGCAGTAGCGTGCCTTGGTCTCGGCGTTGGCCAGGTCGATCCTGGCGTCGAAGAGAATGTATTCGTAGGCGGTCAGGCCCTGGACCACGACGCTGGACTTGTCCAGGGTCGCCGGGGTGATCGGGTTGCCGCTGCCCAGCAGCTGCTCGACCTGACGGGCGACCAGGTTCTTCTTGTCCGGCCAGAACTGTACCTGCCAGGCGCGGTTGCCTTCGGCCAGCGGGCCGACCAGCAGCGGCTGCAGCTCGGCCCAGGCCTTCTGCGCGGCCATGTAGTCGGCGCGGGCCTTGGCCAGGTCCTCGTTGCCCTGGCAGTAGGCCAGGGCGCTGGCGGCCAGGGCGCGGTCGGCGTCCACCCAGCGGCTGTAGGTCGGCAGGATCACCTGCTGGGCCAGCGTGGCGCTGGTGGTGGCCTGCGGGTCGGTGGGCGAGCAGGCGCCCAGGGCGATGGCGAGGCTGGTGATCAGTAGGCGGGGGCGGAACATGTTCGGCTCGGCTCCTTAGAGTGAATTCAGGAACGCCAGCAGGGCATTGCGCTGCTCGGCGTCGAAAGTCAGTACGCGCTGCTTGGCCGCTTCGGCTTCGCCGCCGTGCCAGAGCACGGCTTCCAGCAGGTTGCGGGCGCGGCCGTCGTGGAGGAACTGGGTATGGCCGTTGACCGTCTCGGTCAGGCCGATGCCCCACAGCGGCGGGGTGCGCCAATCGCGTCCGCTGGCGAGAAATTCCGGGCGATTGTCCGCGAGTCCATCACCCATGTCATGCAGCAGCAGGTCGCTGTAGGGGCGGATGACCTGGTTGGCCAGTTCCGGCTCGGCGGCATTCGGCCCGGTGGTGAATTTCGGGGTGTGGCAGCTGGTGCAGCCGCTGTCGAAGAACAGTCCCTTTCCGGTGAGCACCTGCGGGTCGTCGACCTTGCGTCGTGCCGGTACCGCGAGGTTGCGGGCGTAGAAGGCGACCAGGTCGAAGAGGTGCTGGCTGACTTCCGGCTTGCCGCCGTCGATGGCATTGCGGCAGTCGACCTGGGTTTCGGTGCAGTCGTCGGCGGGCAGCAGGTCGCTGGTCAGGCCCATGTCGCTGGAGAAGGCATGGGCGTTCTGCTGGGGGATGTTGGGCTGCCCGGCCTTCCAGCCGAAACGGCCGAGCACGGTTTCATGACGCGCATCGTCCCAGACCAGGTTGGCCCGGCCACGGATGCCGTCGCCGTTGCGGTCGTCCGGATCGACGTTGGCGAGGATGTCTTCCTCGCGGATCGACTCCAGCAGGCCCAGGCCGATCATCGGCGGGGCGATGCGTGCGGAGAACAGGGTGTTGGCCTGCATCGGGCCATAGCCGAGGTTGCTGATCCGCAGGGTCGGCCTGCGCAGCTCGATCACCGTGCCGTCCTTGAAGGTTACCGGCATCGGCTGGTAATCCACCCGCACCTTGCCTTCGGGCGCCACGCCCGGGATCGCCGAGTCCTGCAGTTGGCCGCCGTATACCGGCTCGGGCACCACGCCCAGGCGCTTGAGGGTGCGTGCATCCTCCAGGCCGGCCGGGATCGACAGGCGCACCAGCATTGAGACGGCGTTGATGTCGTTGAGTTCCGGCGGGTGGCCGCGGCCGTCCTTGATGTGGCAGTTCTGGCAGGCGTTGGTGTTGAACAACGGGCCCAGGCCATCGCGCGCGGTGGTGGTGGACGGGGCGATCACCCAGGGGTTGCGGAAGAAGCTGTTGCCCACGCTGAAGTCCAGGCGGCGGCTCGGTGTGAGGTTGGCCGAGGGCATGGAGTAGGCGTTGCGGTCGCTCTGGCCGACCGTGGCGGCACCGCCGGAAAGCGCTTCGCCGGGCTCGCTCACGGCGTGCCGGGAGGTCTCCGGCTTGCAGGCGGCAAGGGTGAGGGCACAGAGCAACGGTACGAGTCGCAGGGCGGCGCGGCGGTGGAGCATTGACGAGGTTCCAGGGCGTGTTGTTGCAGCGCACCATCTTATCAAGGGCGCTAAATGCAAATATGAAAAATTTGTATTTGAGAATTGAGTGCTTTGGCCTTCCAGACCGACAAAGCCCCGCGTGGCGGGGCTTTGTCAGGACACAACCGGTGCTGCGGCGTGGAGCCGCAGCACCGGCGGGCGCGGATCAGAACTGGTGATCAGCGGTGTCCGGCTTCAGGTCCTGCACGCCGAGCGAGGCAGCGGCCTTCTCGATGGCGCCGGTCTGCTTGACCAGCGAGGCGATGGCATCGCGGATCTTCTGCTGATCGTCCTTGGCGTCCGGGGCGATCATCTGGTCGAAGTGCACGCCTTCCTTCTCGGCGCGGTCGACGATGGCCTGCATCCGGGCTTCGGTGCCTTCCAGGTCGGCCTTCAGGTCGGCGTCGGCCTGGGCGTTGGCCTTGGCCACCAGGTCGGACAGGCTCGGGCCTTTCACCACGCTGCCATCCACGCGCTTGTACTCGCCGGTGTAGATGTTGCGAATGCCCTTGGCATCGAAGAACAGGGTGTGGTGGGTGTCGTCGCTGAAGCAGTCGGTTTCGTCTTCGGTGGAGTTGGCTTCGAGGGCGACTTTCATGCGCTCGCCGGCCAGCTCGCCGAGGGACAGGCTACCCATGCCGAAGAACATCTTGCGCAGGTTGTTGACGGAGCTGTCGGCTTCCAGCTTGGCGCGATAGTTGTCGGCCACGCCGGCTTTCCAGTTGCCGACCATTTCCTCCAGCTGGGCGACCAGCAGGTCGGTGGCGGCTTTCAGGTAGGCGGCGCGACGGTCGCAATGGCCGCTGGTGCAGTCCTTGCCCTGGGCGTAGTCGGTGAACGGGCGGTTGCCGGCGCCGGGACCGGTGCCATTCAGGTCCTGGCCCCAGAGCAGGAACTCGATGGCGTGGTAGCCGGTGGCGACGTTGGCTTCGGAGCCGCCCAGCTCGTTCAGGCTCATCAGTTTCTCACTGGTGATTTCCTTCACGTCGATCTTGTCTTCGCCGACCTGGATCTCGGTGTTGGCGATGATGTTGGCGGTGGCGCCGGCGTTGCCTTCGGCGTGCTGGTAGTCCTTGGCGACGTAGTCGATCAGGCCTTCGTCCAGCGGCCAGGAGTTGACCGAGCCTTCCCAGTCGTCAATCACGGGGTTGCCGAAGCGGAAGCTTTCGCTCTGCGAGTAGGGCTTGCGCGCGGCCAGCCAGGCTTCGCGGGCGGCCTTCAGGGTGGCGTCGCTGGGCTTGGCGATCAGCGCGTCGACGGCGGCTTGCAGGGCCTTGGCGGTGGTCAGTGCGTCGCTGAAGGTGGCTTCGGCGATGTCGGCGTAGTTCTTCACCACGGCCTTGACCTCGGCCTCGTCGACCTTGGCTGCCGCCGGGGCGTTGCTCTGGGCGCTGGCTGCGGGGGTGGCGGCCTGGTTCGCAGGGGCTTCGGCTTTCTTGTCATCGCCGCAGCCGGCGAGGGAAATGGCGATGGCGAGCAGGCTGGCAGTGGCCCAGGGCATACGTGTCATGACGGGTTCCTTTGAAGGGTAGGAGGCGCACGAAATCGAACTGCGCAAGAAAAACGGCAACATAATGCGAAAGATTTGCATTTTTGAAAAGGGTGTTCGAGGGAGGCCTTCTCGTCAGGTGGCCGGCAGGTCGCCAGCAGGGCGGGGAGAGAGGATTGCAGCGGGGCGATGTAGGAGCGGGCCATGCGCGCGAATCGCGGGCATGGCCCGCTCCTACGGTGCTGTGGTGGCAGCGAGGGGGAAGGGTGCTGCGCCGGTCAGTGGCGCTCCACTCCGCTGGAGCCGCCGCCGGCCACTTCGGCCAGACGCCGGGCCTGCTTGAGGTAGAGGGTCAGTTCGCGCGCCGGAAGCGGCTTGCTGTAGAGGTAGCCCTGACCCTCGTGACAGCCCTGGGCGATGATGTAGGTCTCCTGCTCGACCGTCTCCACGCCCTCGGCGATCACCTGCATGCCCAGGCTCTTGCCCAGCTGGATGATGGCGCGAACGATGGTGGCGTCGTCGTCGTCCAGCAGCAGGTCCTGGACGAAGCTCTTGTCGATCTTGATCTTGTCCAGCGGCAGGCTTTTCAGGTAGCTCAGCGAGGAGTAGCCGGTGCCGAAGTCGTCGATGGCGATCAGCGCGCCAGCGCGGCGCAAGCTGAGCAGGTGCTGCGCGGCGGTTGAGATGTCTTCCATCAGGCCGGTTTCGGTGATTTCCAGCTCCAGCGAACGCGGCGGCAGGCGGTGCATCTGCAGGAGGTTGCTGACCACCCGCGGCAGGGCGTTGTGGCGCAGCTGCACGGTGGACAGGTTGACCGCCAGGCGCAGGTCGTCGAACCCCTGGTCGTGCCATTCGCGCAGCTGCCGGCAGGACTGGTCGAGCACCCACTCGCCGATGCTGAAGATGCTGCCGTTCTGCTCCGCCAGGGGGATGAACAGGTCCGGCGCGACCCAGCCCTGGGTCGGGTGCTGCCAGCGCAACAGCGCCTCGACGCCGACCACGCGGTGATCGCGGTAATCCACCTGCGGTTGATAGACCAGGTGCAGTTCGTTGCGCGCCAGGGCTTCGCGCAGGTCCTTCTCCAGCTCGCGGCGGCGGCGCATCTCGCTGTCGACGCTGGCGATGTAGAACTGGTAGCGGTTGCGCGAGCGGCTCTTGGCCAGGGTCATGGTCTGCTCGGCTTTCTGTAGCAGCTTCTCGGTGGTCTCGCCGTCTTCGGGGAAGAGGGTGATGCCGATGGTGGCGCGCAGGTGCACCAGGTGCTGGTCCAGCTCGAAGGGCGCTTCCAGGTCGTCGAGGATCTGCTGGGCCAGTTCGGCGGCTTCATAGGGCTGCTCGATGTCGGCCTGGACCAGGGCGAACTGGTCGCCGCCCAGGCGCGCCAGAGCGCCCAGGTGCGCGCTGCGGGTGCGCAGGCGGTCGGAGAGGGCGATCAGCAGCTGGTCGCCGAACTGGTAGCTGTATTGCTCGTTGATGCCCTTGAAGTCATCCAGCCCCAGGCACAGCACGGCGACGCGGCGCTGCAGGCGCGAGGCGCCTTCGAGTATCTGGTCCAGGCGCTGCTGCAGCAGCTTGCGGTTGGGCAGGCCGGTGAGGAAGTCGTACTGGGAAATGCGCAGCAGGCTGTCTTCGGCCTCCCGGCGCAGGTGGCCGTTGCGCTCGATGGAGGCGAGCAACTGGTTGGCGGTGTTGACCCACAGGCCCAGCTCGTCCTTCTCGTGGCCCAGGGGCATCGGCAGCTTGTGCTGGCTGGGGCGGTCCGGGTTGATCGCGGCCAGGTGCTCGATGATCTTCGACAGCGGCTTGGTCAGCAGCCAGTGGTAGACCATGAACAGCACCAGGCCCATGGCCAGGGCGCGGAGCAGACCGGAGAGGAAGATGATCCCCGAGGTGGTGACGAAGTCCTCGCCGTAGGGCGCGGTGTCCAGGGTGATCTTCAGGTCGCCGTAGTACTCGTTGGAGCCGCTGCGGCCGGCCAGGCGGATGGCGTAGTTCTGCTCGGCGCCGAGGATGGGGTCGGTCAGCCAGCGGGTGGGGGACTCCAGCAGCGGGCGGGATTTCTCCGCCAGCATGGGCTCGTCAGGATGGCCGATGGCGGCGTAGCGCACGGCTTCGTGCTGGAACAGCCCTTCGAGGACCTGCATCGCCATGTCGCGGTCGAGGCTGTAGACCGCCTGCGTGGAAGGGTCGCGGACCATCGCCAGGATGCGCTGGGCGTCGTTGTGTACGGCTTGCTGGGCCTTGTGCGCATCGAAGACGATCTGCGCACAGCTGAGCACAACCCCGACCACGAGGGCCGCGAGCAACACCATTCGCAGCAGCTTGAGGGAGAGGCTGCGCCGGGGGTCCAGTTTCAAGGGGCTTTCCTTGTTCATCGCCTGGGGCGAAATACTGGTCTGAGTATTGGCAATTGGAGCTATGGCGTCAAAGGGCCATCGTTGCATTTTTGACAGCCTAGGCCTTTCAGGTTAGCCGACCTCGCCGTCTTGCGCGTCCAGAACGCAGAAACCCGGCACAAGGCCGGGTTTCCAGGGTCACGCTGGGGGGAATCAGGCAGCGAAGTTCTTCGCTACGAAGTCCCAGTTCACCAGGTTCCAGAACGCTTCCACGTACTTCGGACGCAGGTTGCGGTAGTCGATGTAGTAGGCGTGTTCCCATACGTCGCAGGTCAGCAGCGGGGTGTCGCCGCTGGTCAGCGGGCAGCCGGCACCGATGGTGCTGGCCAGGGCCAGGGAACCGTCGGCCTTCTTCACCAGCCAGCCCCAGCCGGAGCCGAAGGTGCCGATGGAGGTCTTGCTGAACTCTTCCTTGAACTTGTCGAAGGAACCGAAGGCAGCGTTGATGGCATCAGCCAGGGCGCCGGTGGGCTGGCCACCGCCGTTGGGGCTCAGGCAGTTCCAGTAGAAGGTGTGATTCCACACCTGGGCTGCGTTGTTGAAGATGCCGCCCGAAGAGGTCTTGACGATGTCTTCCAGGCTCTTGCCTTCGAACTCGGTGCCCGGAACCAGGTTGTTCAGGTTCACGACGTAGGTGTTGTGGTGCTTGTCGTGGTGGTATTCCAGGGTTTCCGCGGAAATGTGCGGCTCAAGGGCATTCTTCGCGTAAGGCAGCGGCGGCAATTCGAAAGCCATGTTCTCTCTCCTATCTCACTCAGTCTGGGCTAGCGCGGCGAACGCGCGACCGGTACACGGGGCCGGTTGAAGTATTTGTCGCGGCATCCGGGCGTAGCTGCAATGCGTCCCCAAGGGACCAGGACAGCGCGCCAGTTGCGTCCGGAAGCCGTGGCTTCCGGCGCCGCGAAGGTCGGATCATAGCACCCGACCTTGGGCATATCCACGCAGCATCTGTAGGGTCAAAGACCCGGCAGCAGCGACCACACCGGAGCTCGCCCCTCACTATGCGCCGACCGGGATGACGGATCGTCGTTCAGATATTTCCACCGTCAGGCGGCGAACACCAGTTGCGCCGCCATGCCCAGCATCATCACCGCCACCATCAGGTCGACCAGGCGCCAGGTGGCCGGCCGCGCCAGCCAGGGGGCGAGCCAGGCGGCGCCCAGGGCGAGGGTGAAGAACCACAGCAGCGAGGCGCTGGCGGCGCCCATGGCGTAGGCGCCGGGGGCTGCCTGTTGGGCGCCTAGGGAGCCGATCAGCAGCACGGTGTCGAGGTAGACGTGTGGGTTGAGCAGGGTCACCGCCAGCGCGGCCATCAAGACTGTGCGGCGCGAGCGCGGCCCGGTCTCCCCTGCATCGCCCATGGCTTCGGGGGCAATGGCCCGGCGCAGCGCCTTGAGGCCATACCAGAGCAGGAAGGTGACGCCGCCCCAGCGCGCGATGGCCAGCAGGGTGGGGTTCTCGGCGAGGATCTTGGCCAGGCCGAACACCCCGGCGCTGACCAGGATGGCGTCGCACAGCACGCACAGCGCGGCCACCGACAGGTGATGTTCGCGGCGCAGGCTCTGGGCGAGGACGAAGGCGTTCTGCGCGCCGATGGCGATGATCAGGCCGGCGGCGACCAGCAGGCCGTTCAGGTAGCTCTGCCACATGGTTCAGATTCCTTCTGGATTGAGGGCGAGGGCGCGCAGCACGTCCAGCGCGCGCGGGCCGTCGGCGTGGGCGACGAACAAATGATCGTGGTACCAGGCGGCGACCACGTTGCAGCTGATCCCGGCCTTCGCCAGGGCGGTGGCCACGGCGGCGGTGAGGCCCACAGCCTCGAGCGCCGAATGCACCTCCAGGGCTAGCCAGGCGGCGACGTAGTCGAAGGCCAGCCCGGCGTCCTCGGCTTCGGCGCGCGGCAGGATCAGCGTCAGCCCTTCGCGTTCACGGAAGCTGCCCAGCGGCTGCAAACCGGCCGGCAACTGGCCGTCGGGCAGGGTGCAGAACACGTACTCGCCGTCGTTGAGTGCCGGTGTCATGCCGCGCAGCAACGCGGCCAGGGAGGTTTCGCCAGCCATGGGAAGGTCCATAGAAGAGGGGGGAATGCTGGCGATTGTCCGGTGTTCGGCTGTATAAGAAAAACCAATGTTGCTGATATCTCATTAGGAAAACTGATCTTGTTCGATTACAAGCTGCTCGCGGCGCTGGCTGCCGTGGTGGAGCAGGGTGGTTTCGAGCGTGGCGCCCAGGTGCTGGGGCTGTCGCAGTCGGCGATCTCCCAGCGCATCAAGCTGCTCGAGGCGCGGGTCGGCCAGCCGGTTCTGGTGCGCTCGGCGCGGCCCCAGCCCACCGAACTGGGGCGGCGTCTGCTCAACCATGTGCAGCAGGTGCGGCTGCTGGAGGGCGACCTGCAGCAGTGGGTGCCGGCGCTGGACGACGGCGCGGCGCCCGAGCGCCTGCGCCTGGCGCTGAATGCCGACAGCCTGGCGACCTGGTGGGCCCACGCGGTGGGCGACTTCTGCGGTGAGCGCCATGTGCTGCTGGACCTGGTGGTGGAGGACCAGGAAGTCGGTCTCAAGCGCATGCGCGCCGGCGAAGTAGCCGGTTGCGTCTGCGCCAGTCCACGCCCGGTGGCCGGCGGGCGTAGCGAGCCGTTGGGCGCCATGCGCTATCGCGGTCTCGCCAGCCCGGCGTTCATCGCCCGGCACTTCCCCTCGGGTGTGACGCCGGCGGACCTGGTGCGCGCCCCGGCCATCGTCTATGGCCCGGACGACCAGTTGCAGCACCGTTATCTGCAGGGCCTGGGCGTCGACGGTCACTTCAGCTACCACCTGTGCCCATCGTCGGAAGGCTTCGTGCGCATGACCTGCGGTGGGCTCGGTTGGGGCCTGGTGCCCGAGCAGCAGGTCCAGGGAGAGCTTTCGCGTGGTGAGTTGGTGGACATGTTGCCGGGGCGGGTGATCGACGTGCCGCTCTACTGGCACCACTGGCGCAACGGCGGCGAGTTGCTCGCCGCGCTGACCCGGCACCTGCTGGCGAAGGCGCCGGGGCTGCTGGTGCCGATCAGCCGCGAATGACGATCTTGCCGCTGCCCGGCAGTTGCTCGATGCAGCGTGCACCGAACAGCTTCGACGGGGTGAAGTAGCCGGAGCTGCTCGGGTTGGCCAGCAGATGGCGCACGGCGAAGAGCACGCCGTGGAGGGTCACGTCGTAGCCATTGGCGGTTTCCAGCCGCGCGGTGCGCCGCTCGCCACGGGCATTGCGCACTTCGCCCCAGACCCAGGTGCGCTGTTTGCCGCGGGCCAGTTCATCGGGGCCCTGGACGCGCTTGTCCACCTGCTCCTTGAGCCAGTCCTGTACACGGTCGTGGCCCAGCAGCGGGCGCAGCTTGTCCATCACGCGCATGCCGATGGCGGCGGCCGGAGGTACCGGCAGGTAGACCTCGATGTCGCCGATGCCAGTGGAAAAGTACGCTGTCGCCACGTCGCCCCAGGGAATGGTCACGGCGTGCTTGAGACCACGGCCGAAGTCGATGTCGCGGCGCTTGTAGCCCAGCGGCACGTCGTGCAGGCGTCCGGCCTCGCGCACCTTGCCGCCGAATTTCAGGCCTTCCACCGTGGTCTTGGCGGTACCCGGCGACAGTCCGCTGCCGCTGTCGAAGCCCAGGGCCAGGTGAGCGGCTTCGGGCATGGCTTCCTTCAGGCAGGCAGCCACGCAGTCGGTGGGAATGACGTCGAAGCCCACGCCGGGACAGAGCGCGATGCCCGCCGCACGGGCAACCGCGTCGAGGCTGTGGGCGTATTCGAACACGGCGATCTCGCCGGTGATGTCCACGTAGTGCGCGCCGCTGGCGATGCAGGCTTCGATCATCGGCGCGGCGGTGGCGGAGAAGGGGCCGGCGCAGTTGGCGACCACCGCGACATCCTCCAGCGCGGCCTTGGCGGCGGCGCTGTCATTGAGATCGAAGACCCGGCACTCCAGGCCGAGCGTGCTGCCCAGGGCGTGCAGGTTGGCCGGGTTGCGGCCGCCGAGGAGTGGCGTCAGGCCTTCGCGCTGCGCCTGTTCGGCCACCAGCCGGCCGGTGTAGCCGTTGGCGCCGTAGATCATCCAGTGGGGCTTGCTCATGCTCTGCTCTCGCTGAAAACCCAATCCCTAGAGCGTAGTTCCATTCGCCCCCTGGCTGTCACCGACCGCAAGTCGTGCAACCCTGGCGGCGGGGCGCGGTCTGCAAGGACTCGTTTCTGGCGTACAAGGCCAGGGTAGTAGGGGGCAGCGGCTGCTAGAGTCGCCGCATCAGAAGAACAGGAGTGGCGTGCATGAAGATTCTGGTCACCGGAGCCAGCGGGTTCATTGGCGGGCGTTTTGCCCGTTTCGCCCTGGAGCAGGGGCTGGCGGTGCGGGTGAACGGACGGCGCGCCGAGGCGCTGCAGCCGCTGGTGGCGCGCGGCGCCGAGTTCATGGCCGGCGATCTCGCCGATCCGGCGCTGGTGCGCGCCCTGTGCAACGACGTCGATGCCGTGGTGCATTGCGCCGGCGCGGTGGGCGTGTGGGGCAGCCACGACTACTTCCACCAGGCCAACGTGGTGATGACCGAGTCGGTGGTCGAGGCCTGCCTGAAGCAGAAGGTGCGGCGTCTGGTGCACCTGTCGTCGCCGTCGATCTACTTCGACGGCCGCTCCCATGTCGGTATCAATGAACAGCAGGTGCCCAAGCGCTTCGCCAATCACTACGGCTCGACCAAGTACCAGTCGGAGCTGGTCGCCCTCGGTGCCCAGGAGTTCGGCCTCGAAGTACTGGCGCTGCGGCCGCGTTTCGTTACCGGTGCCGGCGACACCAGTATCTTCCCGCGCCTGATCGCCGCGCACCGCAAGGGCCGCCTGCGGATCATCGGCCAGGGACTGAACAAGGTCGACTTCACCAGCGTGCAGAACCTCAACGACGCGCTGTTCGCCGGCCTGATGGCGGATGACGCGGCGCTGGGGCAGGCCTACAACATCAGCAACGGCCAGCCGTTGCCGCTGTGGGACGTGGTCAACTACGTGATGCGCCGCCTGGAGCTGCCGCCGGTGACGCGGCACATGTCCTATCCGCTGGCCTACACGCTGGCGCTGCTCAACGAAGGGGTATGCAAGGTGCTGCCGGGGCGCCCCGAGCCGACCCTGCATCGTTTGGGCATGGCGGTGATGGCCAAGGACTTTTCCCTGGATATCTCCCGCGCCCGCCAGTTCCTCGACTACGACCCGCAGGCGAGCCTGTGGGATGCGCTGGATGAGTTCTGTGGCTGGTGGAAGCTGCGCGGCGCGTGAAGATCACGCTGACGTAGAGCGTATAACCGTTCGCGGTTATACGCCGATACTCCGATCTCCCATCCACTACCGCGGCTGAACTTGGCCAGTCAATACCGGCTCGCTCCCGAGCGAGGTGATACCAAGTTCAATCGGCGTATAACGCGGAGCGTTATGCGCCCTACCGCCCTGCGCCGGTGTTTCAATCGTAGGAGCGGGCCACGCCCGCGATCGCGCGCATGGCGCGCTCCTACAGGGAGAGTCCGCAGCTAGCCCCGCAGCGGCCCCGAATACTGCCGCGCACCGTCCTGTGCCGGCAGGAAGCTCGGCTCCTGCATCATGCGGGGTAGTGCCACGCCGCTCAGTTCGCCGAGCCGCTGGCCCAGCAGGCGCGTGTCTTCCCGGTCGGAAGCGGCGCAGGCCCGGAGCATCCGTACGATGGCATCATCCTGCTGGAAATGAATATCCAGCCCCTGCTCTTCGCGCAGCCGGCGGCGCAATTCGCGCATGCAGTCCAGGATGGCCTTGTTGAATTCGATCACCCAACTTCCTCCCCGCGACGGGCGCCAGGACGGCCCCCAGTTTCTGGGGCGGCAGCAAGCGCCATGCCACGATGGCTCAAGGCCGGAACTGGCGGGCTGCGGGGGAACTGCATGGCCCCTGTCAGGGTCTTCTGTGCGCCGACGCGGTGCGTCGCGCTCCGTGATGGCACGCTGCTCACGCCTGTGCCCGAACGGATATACTGCGCGTTGCGCAGGCAACACGCCGCTTTATCCCCACAGGTTTACTCCATGCGTAACGACTCGTTCGACGAATTCGATGATGTGCCCAGTCTCTCCACCGACGCCGCCGACCGCGACGAGTTCGGTCATCACCCGCGCCGTGTGGTCGAGCCCAGCGGTCGTCCGCTGCCCCAGCCGGTGAAGCGCGGCGGCGGCACCGGGGCGCTGTGGGCACTGGTCGCCGCCATGGCCATCGCCCTGGGCGGAGTGGGCTGGTGGAGCCACCAGCAGCTGATGCTGATGGAGCAGCAGTTGATCGCGACCCAGGAGAGCTTCGCCAAGATCAGCGAGGAGGCCGCTGGCCGCCTCGACGACATCCGCGGCAAGTTCGTCGCCAACGAATCCAGCGGCACCAGCGACCGCGAGGCACTGAAGCTGCAGGTCAAGCAACTGCAGGGCCGCCTGGCCGAGCAGGCCAAGGCGCAGCAGACCTCGTTGTCCGAATTCGACGGTGCCCAGGGCAAGCGCCTGGCGCAGATCAGCGATGATCTCAAGGCCCAGCAGGAGAATGCAGCGCAACTGGTGGCCCAGCTCGACGGCAAGCTCAAGTCCATCTCCGAGGAGCAGGCCAAGTTCAAGAACATGCAGAGCGACCTGGCTGCCGCCAACCAGCAGATCCAGGGGCTCAACACCGAGATCGCCAACCTGAAGAAGCAGGGCAACCAGAGCCAGGCGATCAAGAGCCTGCAGGACGACCTGATGCTGCTGCGTGCCGAGGTTGACGGCCGCCAGGGCCAGGCCAACAGCGATACCAAGGAGTTCGATGTGTTCCGCATCCAGGTGATGCGCAACATCAATACCCTGCAGCAGCAGGTGCAGAATCTCCAGCAGCAGCTCAGCACGCGCTGATCTTCAGCACGGCCGCTACCGCACAAGCCCTCGCTCCGCCGGAGCGGGGGCTTTTTGTTTGTGCGGAGCCCGGCGATGACGATCGCAAGTCTTGCCGCAGATCAGTTTTTGGCGGCAGGGCGAGGTGAATAATGCCTGGCAAATGAGAGTCATTCTGATTCTTCTCAGCAGGCACCCTCGCCTGGAGGCATCCCATGCACCCTGTCCAAGCGCACCGCCGCTACCGCATCACGGGGTACCGTCCCGGAATCGGCGCGGCCTTCCGTCAGCGCCTGTTCGCCATGGGCTTGTTGCCTGGCGCCGAGTTGCACGTGCGCCGCGTGGCGCCGTTGGGCGATCCGGTGCAGGTGGACACCCGCCAGTGCAGCCTGGTGCTGCGCCGCCGCGACCTGGCGCTCCTCGACCTCGCCCCGCAGGACTGAGCCGGCATGGACGAACTGCGCATCGGCCTGATCGGCAACCCCAACGCGGGCAAGACCACCCTGTTCAACCAGCTCACCGGCGCTCGCCAGCGGGTCGGCAACTGGGCCGGCGTCACCGTGGAGCGCAAGGAAGGCAGCTTCCGCACCCCGCGCCAGTCCGTACGACTGATCGACCTGCCCGGCACCTATTCGCTGACCACGATATCCACACAGGCGTCCCTCGATGAACAGATCGCCCGGCGCTGCATCGTCAGTGGCGAGGTGGACGTGCTGGTCAACGTGGTGGATGCGGCCAATCTCGAACGTAACCTCTATCTCACCCTGCAATTGCGCGAAACGGGCCTGCCCTGCATCGTCGCGCTGAACATGCTCGACATCGCCCGCAGCCAGGGCCTGCGGATCGATCTCGACGCGCTTTCGCGGGAACTGGGCTGCCCGGTGGTGCCGCTGGTTTCGACCCGTGGCGAGGGCATCGATGCGCTGAAGGTCGCCATCGATGCGCTGGCGCCGCAACAACCCTTGCAGGTGCCTTATCCACAGTCGCTGAGCGAAGCTGTCAACCAACTGCTGCCCGCCGACGCATCACCGGCCCAGGCCTGGCTGGCGATGCTGGCGCTGGAAGGGGACCTGCACAGTGCACGCCAGCTCGACCTCGACCCTGAGCGCCTGCTGGCCGCGCGCGATGCCGTCCACTGCAGCGGTGGCGAGGACCCCGAGCTGCTGCTGGTGGATGCGCGCTACCAGTTGATTGGCGAACTCTGTGAGCGTGCCAGCAACCACCGCGAGGCCGCACCGCACCGCCTGACCCAGGTGCTGGACAGCGTTGCTCTGAACCGCTGGCTGGGCATCCCGGTGTTCCTCTTCGTGATGTACCTGATGTTCTTCTTCGCCATTACCCTGGGCGGCGCGCTGCAGCCGATCTTCGACCAGGGCTCCTCGGCACTCTTCATCGACGGCATCCAGTGGCTGGGCGCGCGCAGCGGCGCGCCGGACTGGCTCACCGCGCTGTTGGCCCAGGGTCTGGGCGGCGGCATCAACGCGGTGCTGCCGCTGATCCCGCAGATCGGTCTGATGTACCTGTTCCTCGCCCTGCTGGAAGACTCCGGCTACATGGCCCGCGCCGCTTTCGTCATGGACCGCCTGATGCAGGCCCTCGGCCTGCCGGGCAAGTCTTTCGTGCCGCTGATCGTCGGCTTCGGCTGCAACGTGCCGTCGATCATGGGCACCCGCACCCTGGATAGTCAGCGCGAGCGCCTGATGACCTCGATGATGGCGCCGTTCATGTCCTGCGGTGCGCGGCTGGCGATCTTCGCCGTGTTCGCCGCTGCGTTCTTTGGCCAGCAAGGCGCGCTGGCGATCTTCTCGCTGTACCTGCTGGGCATAGTCGTAGCGGTGCTCACTGGCCTGCTGCTCAAGCACACGCTGATGCGCGGCGAGGCCTCGCCTTTCGTCATGGAATTGCCGCTGTACCACGTGCCGCACCTGCGCAGCCTGCTGCTGCAGACCTGGATGCGCCTGCGCGCCTTCGTGGTCCGCGCGGGGACCGTGATCATCCTGGCCAGCCTGGTGATCGGCGGCCTGAACAGCGTCACCCTCGATGGCCGTCCAGTGCAGGGTGACATCGCCGATTCGGCGCTCGCCAGTCTCAGCCACCAGGTCACGCCGATGCTCAAACCCATGGGTGTGCACGAGGACAATTGGCAGGCCACCGTCGGCCTGGTTACCGGTGCATTGGCCAAGGAAGTGGTGGTGGGCACGCTGAACACCCTGTACACCGCCGAGCACATCCAGGGCGAAGCCTTCGATGCCGACGGCTACGACCTCTTGGGGCAGCTGAAGCAGGCCGGCGCGGATACGCTGGATGGCCTGCGCGACGCCTTCAGTCTCAGCGTGCTCTCCAATCCGGTCGCCGCGAGCATGGCCGACGGCGAGATGGAGGAGCGCTCGATGGGCACCTTTGCCGCCAAGTTCGGTAGCCCGCTGGCGGCCTACAGCTACCTGGTGTTCGTGCTGCTCTACGTGCCCTGTGTGGCGACCCTCGGCGCGCTGACCCGCGAGACTGGGCGCGGCTGGATGACCTTCGCGGTGTTCTGGGGGCTGAATGTGGCGTACTCGCTGGCGACCCTCTGCTACCAGGTGTTCAGCTTCGCCGAGCATCCGCAGTACAGCGCGGTGGCCATCGCGTTGGTGTTGGTGTTCAACCTGATGCTGTTCCTGATCCTGCGCTGGGTTGGTCGGCGCGGCCTGGAGGTGGATGGCGAGCGTGAACTGCGCGCCGCGCCAGCGGGGAGTTGCCACTGATGGCTACGGCAATCGCGGTGCGCAACCTGCTCGGCGAGATGGGCGAGGCGGATGTGCCGACGCTGGCGCAACGCCTCGGCGCCTCGAAGGCTCTGCTCGAAGCGCTGCTGGAACGGCTGCTGGCGATGGGCGTGGTGGAAAAGGTCGCGCCAGAGCCGGCGGCGTGTGGGAGTTGCAAGGGCTGCTCAGAGGCGACGCGGTGTTCGACGACAGGGTATCGGTTGTCGTCGAGAAACACTGTTGCGCCGCTGCGCTGGAGCTCGGTGTAGGGCGCATAACCCGGAACGGGTTATCCGCCGCGATGGCGGATAACGCCTGAGGCGTTATGCGCCCTACAAGTTGGCACCGGAATGTAAAAAAGGGTGCCTTCGCAAGAAGGCGCCCTTTTCTTTGACGCTGGAGCCAGCCCTTACAGGCGCGGGTAATCCAGATAGCCGACCGCGCCCTTGGCGTAGAAGGTCTCCGGGCGCGGCTCGTTCCAGGCGGCGCCTTTTTCCAGGCGGGTCACCAGGTCCGGATTGGCGATGAACGGAATGCCGAAGGCGACCGCGTCGGCCTTGCCGCTTTCCAGCCACTCGCTGGCGGTTTCCTTGGTGAAGCGCTCGTTGGCGATGTACACGCCGCCGAAGATTTCCTTGAGTTTCGGGCCGATGCTGTCGTCGCCGGCCTTCTCGCGGGTGCAGATGAAGGCCACACCGCGCTTGCCCAGCTCGCGGGCCAGATAGCCGAAGGTCGCCAGCGGGTCGGCATCGCCCATGTCATGGGAGTCCATGCGCGGCGCCAGGTGCACGCCGACGCGGCCGGAACCCCACACCTCGATGGCGGCGTCGGTGACTTCCAGCAGCAGACGGGCGCGGTTCTCGACGGAGCCGCCGTACTGGTCAGTGCGCTGGTTGGTGCTGCTCTGCAGGAACTGGTCGAGCAGGTAGCCGTTGGCGCCGTGGATTTCCACGCCATCGAAACCGGCGGCCTTGGCGTTCTCGGCGCCCTGGCGGTAGGCCTCGACGATGTCGGCGATCTCTTCGGTCTCCAGGGCGCGCGGGGTGACGAATTCCTTGATCGGGCGCACCAGGCTGACGTGGCCGGCCGGCTTGATCGCGCTCGGCGCCACCGGGGTTTCGCCATTCAGGTACAGCGGATCGGAGACGCGGCCCACATGCCACAGCTGCAGCATGATGCGCCCGCCGTTGGCATGCACCGCCTTGGTGATGTTGCTCCAGCCGCGAACCTGGTCATCGGACCAGATGCCGGGGGTGTCCGGGTAGCCCACGCCCATCGGGGTCACCGAGGTGGCCTCGCTGAGGATCAGGCCGGCGTCGGCGCGCTGGGTGTAGTACTCGGCCATCAGCGCGTTGGGTACGCGGCCTTCGTCGGCGCGGCAGCGGGTCAGCGGTGCCATGACGATGCGGTTGGGCAGTTCCAGGTCACCGATGACGATGGGATCGAAAAGCGTGGTCATTGCGTTACTCCGGGGCGTGAGGTGGAGGATCAATCGAGGACGGTTTGGGTCTGGTTGGGCTTGCCGCTGAAGGCGATCATCACGGCGATCAGCGCGAGTACGGAGAGCACGGCGCCGGCCAGGGGCACGCGGGTCAGGCCCAGGCCGTGGTTGATGACGCTGCCGCCGACCCAGGCGCCGATGGCGTTGCCGACGTTGAAGGCGCCGATGTTCAGGGTGGCGACGAGGTTCGGCGCGGCGCCGCCGACGCGCACCACGTTGACCTGCAGGGCAGGCACGGCGGCGAAGGCGGCGGCGGCCCAGATGAACAGGGTGATCTCGGCCGGGATCAGCGAGGCGCTGGTCCAGCTCAGCAGGGTGGAGACCACGGCCATGGTGGCGAACACACCGGCCATGGTCGTGCCCAGGCGCCAGTCGGCGAGGCGGCCGCCGATGATGTTGCCCAGGGTCAGGCCGAGGCCGATAAGCACCAGGGTCCAGGTAACGCCGCGCGGGGAAACCTGGGTGACCTCAACCAGCAGCGGCGCGACGTAGGTGAACAGCGCGAAGACAGCTGCCGAGAACAGCACGGTGGTGCCCAGCGCCAGCCACAGCGGGCCGTTGCGCAGTGCGGCGAATTCCTTGCGCATGTCCACCGCTTCCTCATCGTGTTTCTTCGGCAGCACACGCCACAGGCCGATGAGCGCGAAGACACCGATCAAGGTCACCGCCCAGAACGGCGAGCGCCAGCCGGCGACCTGGCCCAGCGCGGTGCCGGCCGGTACGCCGAGCACGTTGGCCAGGGTCAGGCCGGTGAACATCAGGGCCACGGCGGACGCCTTGCGGTTGGCTGGGACGAGGCTTGCGGCAACCACCGAGCCGATGCCGAAGAAGGCGCCGTGACACAGGGCGGTGATGATCCGCGCCAGCATCAGCAGGCCGTAGTTGGCGGCCACCGCGCAGAGCAGGTTGCCGAGGATGAAGATGCCCATGAGCATCAGCAGCGCGGTCTTGCGCGGCAGGCGGGCGGTGAGCAGGGCCATGATCGGCGCGCCGATGGCGACGCTGAAGGCGTAGCCGCTGACCAGCCAGCCGGCGGCGGGGATGGTCACGGACAGGTCGCCGGCGACCTCGGGCAACAGGCCCATGATCACGAATTCCGTGGTGCCGATGGCAAACGCGGACAAAGCGAGGACGAGAAGCGAAGTGGGCATGCGCCTGCTCCTGGAAGTGGAAATTGTCTTGGCTGGCAGTAGCCGGGTTACAGCGCTTCGCTCAGGTGGCGAACAAAGGCCTGGATGGTTTCTTCATTGCGTTTGAAGAAGTTCCATTGGCCGACTTTTCGACTGGTCACCAGGCCCGCGCGCTGGAGGGTGGCCAGATGCGCGGAGACGGTGGATTGCGACAGACCGGTGCGCTGGTCGAACTTGCCGGCGCAGACGCCGATCTCGAAGGATTGGTGCTCCTGCTCGACGAAGTAGCGCTCCGGGTCCTTGAGCCAGCGCAGCATGTCGCGCCGCACCGGATGGGCCAGGGCCTTGAAGATTTCGTCGAGATCGATATCAGGATCGAGAGTGGGATGTTCAGTCATGGGCGCATCGGTATATCGCGTTGAGACGAACTATATATCGGTGAAAAACGATATGAATTCGTTTGAGGCGATAGTAATGATCGACAGGGGTGATATTAGCCTTTGGCACCGTCGTAGGAGCGGACTCCGGTGCGGTTGCAGGAGCAACTGTCTGTTGGGCTCCCGCGTTCGCGGGAGTGACGGGGTGGGACTTGCCCTCCCTTGGCGTAATCCCCGCGAACGCGGGGACCCAGAAAGCAACATAGGAGCGGGCCATGCCTGCGATTCGAGCCCATTGGGCGCTCCTACAGGTTTGCCTCGATTCCGCGCTACTCTCTGCCCCATGAACTACCTCGCGCATCTCCACTTGGGCGGCGACCGGCCCGCCCAGCTGCTCGGCAGCCTCTACGGCGATTTCGTCAAAGGGCCGCTGGCCGGGCAATGGCCGGCCGACATCGAAGCGGCGATCCGGGTGCATCGGCGCATCGACGCCTACACCGACAGTCATCCCTTGATACACATTGCCAAGACGCGCTTCCCGCAGGAGCGCCGGCGCATGGCTGGCGTGCTTCTGGACGTGTTCTTCGACCATTGCCTGGCCCGCGACTGGGGGCGTTTCTCCGAGGAGCCGCTGGAGCAGTTCACCCATCGCGTCTACGGTGTACTGGGCCGTACGCCCGGCTTGCCGGAGCGTCTGGCCCGCATTGCACCGCGCATGGCCGCGCAGGACTGGCTCGGCAGTTATCGGGAGTTCGAGGTGCTGCAGGACGTGGTGTCCGGGATGTCCCGGCGCCTGTCGCGTCCGGCCCTGCTGGAGGGCGCCTGGGATGAACTGGAGCGCTTGTACCTGCCATTGAGCCACGATTTCCGTGAGTTCTATCCCGAATTGCAAGCCTTTGTCAGAACGCTGCCGGAATCGATGGACGGTCCGACTTGACTTGATGTGCGTCAACCGCCCGCCGCTCCATCGCGTGTGCAATAGACACATCTGAAGGACGACGAGAGGAGCTGCAAGATGAAGTCGTTAATGGTCGCAACGGATCTGTCGGGCCGTTCGGAAAAGGCTCTGCATCGCGCCGCGGCACTTGCCAAGCGCTTCGCCTGCCCCTGGACCGTGCTTTACGTGGTCGACGAGGACCAGCCGGCTGCGCTGGTCGAGCAGGAGGCGACCCAGGTCAAGATGATGCTGGAGGCGCGCCTGGTCGAGCTTGCCGAACTGGGCGGCAGCAGCCCGAAACTGATGGTCGAGCGGGGCGATCCGAATCAGCAGATTCTCGCTGCCGCCAAGAGCTGCAATGTCGAACTGCTGGTGATGGGTGCCCATCGCAAGAGCGTGCTGCGCGACATCTTCGTCGGCACCACGGTCGAGCGCGTCCTGCGAGCTGGCGAGCTGCCGGTGCTGGTGGTCAACCAGCCGGCGACCGGCGAGTACCGCGACCTGCTGCTGGCGCTGGACATTTCCCATGCCTCGGCCAACGCGGTGAATGTCGCGGGGGCGCTGGGCCTGCTCGACGGCGCGGTGCGTCGTGGGGTCTACGCCTTCAGCCCGCTGGCCAAGGGCATGATGCAGTACTCCGGGGTGAGCGAGGAGCGGGTCGACGAATTCGTCGGCACCGAGACGCGCCAGGCCGTGGAGGAGCTGAAGACCTTCCTGCGTGACGAACAGTTGGACGGTCGCATCGACGAACAACTGGTGGCCGTCGGGCTGCCGGGCAACGTGCTGCAGCGGATGGTCGACAAGCATCGGCCTGACCTGCTGGTCATGGGGACTCGGGGTATGGGCGGGATCAAGCGTGCCCTGATCGGCAGTGTTGCCGACTACGCTCTGCGCGAGCTGGATTGTGACATCCTGGTCGTGCCGCCGGAGGCTTGATCCTCCGGCGCCTGGAGACTGTTTTCAGGCTTCACCGGGCAGCTCGAGGGTGCTGCCCGGTGCCGTTTGAAAGCCGTTTCGTCAGAGTGGGAACCCGCCGGCCGTAGGTTACGGCGGGCTCCACATCATTCCTGCCTGCCTTCTTTCCTGATCAGGCCGCTATGGCCGACTCTTCCTGTACGTCGCAGATCACAGCGTGGATCGTTGCGTGCGCCTGTTTCGCCAGGAGATTGCGGTCCTGGTGAGCGCTGGACAGCGCCGGCAGCAGATGGATTTCCACGACTCCCCGATCATTGCCGAACAACCGCTTCAGGTGGCTGACCAGATCGTCGTCGCCGATGAAGGGCGCCAGTTCGCACGCCTGGCCGTCGCGGCGGTAGCGCAGCGCCACCGGCTGCACCGGTACGCCGGCCTCGATGGCGCTGGCCATCAAGCGGCCGTGGAAAGTGCGCAGGCCCTGGCCATCGGTGGTGGTGCCTTCCGGGAAGACCAGCAGCGAGCGGCCACGCGACAGGTGCGTGGCCAGTTGCGCGTTGATCATTCGCGAATCGCCCGAACCACGGCGAATGAACAGGGTGCCGGCCTTCTCCGCCAGCCAGCCGGCCACCGGCCACTGGCGCACTTCGGCCTTGGACAGGAAGGTCAGCGGCAGCAGCGCGCCGAGCAGCGGGATATCGACCCAGGACACATGGTTGGAAACCCACAGCATCGGCTGGCTGGACGGCTCGCCGTGCACCTTCACCTCGAACGGCAGGGCGGCGGTGAGGCGTGCCAGGAACCAGCGGGTCAGGCGCTGGCGCAGGGGCATCCAGTCGCGGCCGGGCAGGCGTTCCAGCAGGCTGACGAAGCAAGCCAGCGCCAGGCCCATCGTCAGCACCAGCAGCAGGCGGACGACGCGCAGCCAGGCGCGCAGGCTGCGCATCACACCGCTGCCTTGAAGTGGCGCGCGTAGCGCGGGCAGAGTTCGTCGCGCTTGAGCAGGATGAACACGTCGGCAACGCCGAAATCCGGGTCCCAGCAGGGCTCGCCGCAGATCTTCGCACCCAGGCGCATGTAGGCCTTGAGCAGCGGCGGCAGCTCGGCGGTGAGGTTGTCCGGCAGGTCCAGCGGCGGCAGCGGGGTCTTCGGCTCGGCGCGCAGGTTCTGCTGGCACAGGTAGCGGTCGCGCAGACGCTGCATCACCGCGCGGGCCTGGATGCCGCCGTCGCGCATGGGGATGCTGGCGCAGCCCATCAGGTAACGGTAGCCACCTTCATTGAGGACTTCGGCCAACTCGCTCCAGAGCACCGCGATGGTGCCGCCGTTGCGGTAGTCCGGGTCGACGCAGGTGCGGCCGATTTCCAGCACCGGGCCTTGCAGGTTGTCCAGGCCGTCGAGGGCGAACTCTTCCTCGCTGTAGAAGCGGCCCAGGCGCTGGGCGGCGCGGTGGTCGAGCAGGCGGGTGGTGGCGACCAGCGCGCCGGTAGTCAGGTCACGCACGCCGATGTGGGCGCAGTGGCGGTCGTAGTCGTCCATGTCCAGACCTTGGTCCGCGCCCTTGAGCTGGGCATCGAACTCGCTGCTGAACACACGGTAACGCAGGGCCTGGGCTTCGCGCAGGGCGCGGGCGCCGCGCAGACGCACGGCCTTGAGACGGCGTTCTGCCGGGGTGTCACAGGAGAGGACGATCTGACTCATGCGAGTGCCTCCGTGAGCCGGCCATGCGGGTTGCGGCCGGTCGGCTTTGTTGTGCAAGCTCAGGCTAGAAATCAGCAGTGTCACGGCCATGACGGTGCAGTGATGCTTGTATGACAACGACGAATGGCTTGAAGAAGGAGCGCCGTGATGTCCTGGAAATGCCTGCTCGGCCCGCAGGATCGACTGCCCGCTGGAGTCCCCCTGGACGACTGGTTCGCCGAGTTGCTCGAGCGCGCCGGTCATGTCGGCAGTTTCGAACTGGCGGTGCTCGGCGGCCGTCTCGCGGCTACTCCGGGGCTGGCATTCCTTGCCGGCTACCAGGCAGCCCTGCGCGCCCTCTGGCCGGCCGCGCCGCTGGGGCTGGGGGCGCTGTGCGTGACCGAGAAGAAGAGCGTGCGTCCGGCGGACCTGCAGACCCGCCTGGACGGCCTGGTGCTGCACGGCCAGAAGGACTTCGCCACCGCCGCCGACCGCGCGGCCTGGTGGCTGGTGGCGGCGCGCGACGAAGACGATGGCGAAGCACCACGGCTGGCCATGGCCGTGGTGCTGGCCGGCGCGCCGGGCGCACGGCTTGAGCCGTTGCCGGCCCTGCCGCTGCTGCCGGACATCCCCCACGCCCGCCTGCTGCTCGACGGCGCCCATTGCGAGCGCCTGCCCGGCGATGGCTGGGAGACCTACAGCAAACCCTTCCGCACCCTGGAAGACACCCATGTGCTGGCGGCGATCTGCGCCTGGCTCTACGGCCTGGGCACTGAACTGCGCTGGCCGGCTGAGCTGACGTTGCGCCTGGTCGGCGTGCTGGCCGGTTGCGCGGAAGTGAGCCGGCAACCGGCCGACCAGGCTGAAACCCATCTGCTGCTGGCTGGGGTATTCAGTCAGTTCGAAGGCCTGTCGGCGGCACTGGACGCCGCGTTCGCCGGGGCTGATCCGACGTTGGCCGCAGCCTGGCAGCGCGACCGAGGCGTCCTGGCGATCGCCGGCGCTGCGCGGGCCAAGCGCCTGGAGAAAGCCCGTGCGGTATTGGGGCTTGATCCAGGTCAGTGAGCGCGAGGGAAGGGGTGGTTAGCCTTTGCGGCCGTTTCTGAGGTGATACCCAGAAATACCCGCAAGGCTACCCACTGTTTTCCCACTCTCTCGACAGGAAATCTCCCCATGCGACGCGAACCCATCGTGCTGTTCGACGACGGCAAACACCAGTGCCTGTGTTTCGACGATCTGGTGAGTGGCGATGGGGTGCAGTCCAACCAGTTCCTCATCGTCGACCACGAGAAGCGCCTGCTGCTCGATCCGGGCGGCGACCTGACCTACACGCCGCTGTCGCTCGAGCTGTCCAAGCTGTTCCCGCTGCAGGACCTGGACTACATCTTTGCCTCGCACCAGGACCCGGACATCATCGCCGCCCTCGACAAGTGGTTGCTGCACACCCGCGCCAAGGTCATCTGTTCCAAGCTCTGGGCGCGCTTCCTGCCGCACTTGACGGCCAACTACCTGGCGGTCAACCACGGCATCTCCACCTATGACCGGGTCATTCCGCTCCCCGACCGTGGCGAGTCGGTGCAACTGGGGCGCTGCCAGCTGAAGATGATCCCCGCGCACTTCCTGCATTCGGTGGGCAACTTCCAGGTCTTCGACCCGGTGAGCAAGATCCTCTTCTCCGGCGACATGGGCGCCTCCCTGGTGGACGACGCGAGCCCCGTGCAGGACTTCGCCGCCCATCTGCCGCACATGGAAGGCTTCCACCGCCGCTACATGGCGTCCAACAAGGTTGCCCGACTGTGGGCCTCGATGGTCCGTGGCATGGACGTCGAGATGATCGTGCCGCAGCACGGCCGGCCCTTTGTCGGCAAGGCCATGATCAGCGCCTTCCTCTACTGGATCGAAAACCTGCAGTGCGGCATGGACCTGTTGGGCCCGGAGGATTACCAGGTACCGCGCTGAGAGTCGCAGTCAGCTCATGCGCAGCAGATCGTGAACAGGCTCTGACCGATTGCGCCAATCGTCCTTGAACTCGGCACGATCGGCGCTTATTTCGTCATCTTCGCCGTGCTAGGGTGCGGGCCGACCCGATAACAAGAGGCCCACCGATGCCCACCCTCCCGCGCTTTTCCCCGCGCAGGCCGCTATTGCGTGCCCTGGCGCTCGCCAGTTGCCTGCTGGGCGGCCACGCCTTTGGTGCCGAAACCTGGCCCGAGGCCGACTGGCCCCACGGCGCCACGCCCAGTGGCGCCGCTGTCCAGGCCTTCGAAAGCTACGCTTTCCCCAGCCGCGACGATGCCACCCGCAAGGGTGTGCGTACCGACGCCGTGGTGGTGATCCGCGATGGCCAGTTGATCTACGAACGCTACGCAGGCCCCACCAGCGCGCAGACCCCGCACCTGGCCTGGTCGATGAGCAAGAGCGTGATGGCCAGCGTGCTCGGGGTGGCCTACGGCGAGGGCCGCTTCCAGCTCGACGACCCGGTGGCGAGCCACTACGCACCCTTCGCAGTGCACCGCGACATCCACATGCGCCACCTGCTCAACTGGGCCTCGGGCCTGGCCTGGCAGGAAGACTACGAATACGCCCCGGTGCGCTCCTCGGTGGTGGCGATGCTCTACACCCGTGGGCGCGACGACATGGCGAAATTCGCCGCCGACTTCCCGCTCGACGCGATCCCGGGACAGCGCTTCCGCTATTCCAGCGGCGACAGCAACGTGCTCTCGGCGACCCTCAGGCAGATGGTCGGACCACAGGCCTATGCGGACTACCCCTGGACTGCGCTGTTCCAGCCACTGGGCATCCAGTCGGCCGTGTGGGAGCGTGATGCCAGCGGCACCTTCGTTGGTTCGTCCTACGCCTACATGACGGCCCGCGACATGGCGCGCATCGGCTTGCTGATGCAGCGCGGCGGGCGCTGGAAGGAGCGCCAGTTGCTGCCACAGGCGTGGCTGCAGTTCGTCCTGGCGCCATTCCCCAACTACAAGCCGCAGGCGGAGAAACCCGGCGAAGCGGTGCCCGGCGGCCAATGGTGGTTGAATCGCGCGGTGGCCGGCGCGCCGGCGCCCTGGCCGAGCGCGCCGGAGGATACCTTCGCCGCCCTCGGCCACTGGGGGCAGGCGCTCTACGTGATCCCCGAGGAGAAACTGGTGATCGTGCGCTACGCCGACGACCGCGACGGCAGCTACCAGCACGACGCCTTCCTCAAGCTCGCCCGGGCGGCCTTCGCCCATGGGGAGGTGCAGCCATGATCCGCCGTCATCCGGTCATCACCGCCCTGGTCCTGCTGCTGCTCATGCTTGCCGCCACGGCCTGGCAGAACCGCGTCCATCTCGCCGCCTTCCCCGGCATCATCGGCGCCTACACCGCCAAGGAGTACTGCTCCTGCCGCTACGTCATGGGGAACTCTGCGGACTATTGCCGGGCCTATACCCAGCAGTACGTGCCGATCAGCGCCTTCCGCGACGACGAAGCGCACAAGCGGGTGACCGCCCGTGGCCTCGGCAGTACCCAGACAGCCACCTGGCTCGGCGCGCGCGAAGGATGCCGGCTGATGCCCCAGGCGGATGAATTGCCCAACCACTGACGGGCGCGTTCCACGGAGCGGGGCGACCCGCTCTGGAGGAACGATGCCTTCTCTGAAATGTGCGCTGTTGGGCGCGCTGTTGATTCTCGCCAGCCCCCTGGCGCTGGCCGAGTGGCAACTGGACGGCGGCACCTCGCGGATCAGCTTCGTCTCGGTCAAGCGCGGCAAGATGGCGGAGGTCCAGCGCTTCGACCAGCTTTCCGGGCAGATCGACGACAAGGGAGCGGTGCGCCTGGTCGTATCGCTGGCCTCCATCGACAGCGGCCTGGCACTGCGCGACGAGCGTATGCGCAACGCGTTCTTCGAGGTCGAGCGCTACCCGGAGGCGACCATCACCAGCCAGCTCGACCTGAGCCGCTATGACGATCTGCAGGTGGGCCAGTCGCGGCCGGAAACCATCGACTTCATCCTCGACCTGCATGGCCAGCGGCGCCGGCTGAAATCCGAAGTGCTGGTCAGCCGGCCCGGCGAGGGGCGTATCGAGGTGACGACACTGGAGCCACTGGTGCTCAAGCTGATCGACTTCGATCTGGAGGAGAGGCTGGAGCCGCTCAAGGCGGTCGCCAATCTCCCGTCGATCACCCCTGAGGTACCCGTGTTCGCGGTGCTGGGGTTCCGTCAGGTGATCAAGCAGGTGCCGTGATGGTTCTCGTAGGAGCGGGCTCCGTCCTCGTTCAGCCGGCAAGGACCGCTTGGCACGAAGCTTATCGCGGACAGAGTCCGCTTCTACCCAAGGCGTGTAGAGCGCTGCAGTCTGATGACCTGGGCCCGAAGGGTTAATGACTCACATGAGGACGCACTGTCATATCGACACCCAGCGCCTTCATGACGGCCAGCAGTGTCTTCAGAGTCGGGTTGCCGTGCTCGCTGAAGGAGCGATAGAGCTGCTCGCGGGGTAGCCCGGTTTCCCTCGCCAGTTCGCTCATGCCCTTGTCGCCGCCGCAGAGCGGAATCACCAGCGTGTAGCCCTGCTGTCAACGGTCAAAGGCTTCGTAGCGTTGCCGTACTTTCGATTTGCTGCTCGACAGACGGCTCATATGTCCGCAGGTGGGACACCACTGACCCGCACGGATATTGCTGAATGCGCTGTTCCAACTATGGCCGCGATGGCAGAGCCAATGCAGCTTTTCCTGACACCTCACGTACTCGCTGGAAAGACATTTACCGCCGCGCTCTTTGGCGATGCGATGGGCATCTTCGATGGTCAGACGTTGGGCTAGCGTCACGCAGGTTCGGCACCAGGTGCCTGCCAGTACATGGTGAGCCCTTGCTTCCCATTCGTGGTTCCCCGCACAGCGGAAACGATAACGTGAAGTGGCGCCCTGATACTCCTTGGTCAGACACACGCCGCCATGCTGGGCGGCGGCGGCTCGTAGACGCGCCAACCCATCCGCCTGCCAGATATCACGCTCAATAGGCCAGTTTTGGCAACGGGGGCACCAACTACCTTGCTTGATGATGGACGATCCGCGTACCTGCCAGACGTGTCCCTTGTCGCAGCGGAACTCGTATTTTCTCATGAGCCCCAGATACTGCTTTGACAGGCACTCTCCGGCATGCCGTTTCGCGGCTGCACGCAAGCGTTTCAGACCGTCAGGTAGCAATAGCGTGTCTGCCTGTTTTGCCCGGCCTTCGTTGCAAACGGGACAACTCATATTCTCCAGCGCGGTGCGTCCTGTCCGCTCCCAGACATGCTCCTGGGCGCAGCGAAAACGGTGATTCTTCTTTTCCCCGAGCCATTGCTTGTCCAACAAGGTGATGCCAGCTTTCTTGGCCTTGGTGCGAAGCTGTTGCAGACGTTGCTTTCCCAGACAGAGTTGGCATTCGGGAAGCTTCGAATGCAAGGTAAACGGCCTCATATACCGCTTGATTTCGTGCCCCTCGCGGCAGCGAAACCAGTAGGTTGCCTGAAACCCCTTCCATTCCCCCTGCCGCTCCATGCCCACGCGCTCTGTCTCGGCGTGCAGGTGGTCGTAACGTGCCTGCGCCAGTTCGTCATCAACGCATGTCTGAGGACTTTTCACCGTCCCGATACTCCCGCTGCCTGATTCCAACGTGCTGAAAACAAAACGCTTCATGGCGAAGCTTGAGCCTCCAGTGAGGCGTGACGTTAGCGCAAACAAGCGGGTTCCTACGGTTGTAACGGTTGGATGAGGAAGCATCAGACGGCAAGTTGGGAAAGCACCGACTCGGCTAAAAAATGACCTGAAGCTAGTGTTGCGTCCCGGTTTCCGTGACGAGACGCGCAAAATGGACATTCGCCAGCCCGCCTGCAAACTGATTGCCAGCGTCTTGTCTGGCCTGCTGATCCTCAACCCCCTCGTCGCGGCAGCGGCCGAGCTGGCGGTGGATGCGGCGGCGGGCGGCAATACCCAGCTTGGCGTGGCGGGCAATGGCGTGCCGGTGGTGAATATCGCCACGCCCGACGGTGCGGGTCTCTCTCACAATAAATTCTCCGACTACAGCGTCGGCCAGAACGGCCTGATCCTCAACAACGCCACCGGCAAGACCCAGTCCACCCAGCTGGGCGGGATCATCATCGGCAACCCGAACCTGAAGGGTGCCGCCGCCAGTAAGATCCTCAACGAGGTCACCGGGGCCAACCCCTCGCAGCTGCGCGGCTACACCGAGGTCGCCGGCCAGTCGGCCCATGTAATCGTCGCCAACCCGCACGGCATCACTTGCAACGGCTGCGGTTTCATCAACACCCCGCGCGCCACCCTCACCACCGGCAGGCCGGTCCTCAACGGCGGGCGCCTGCAGGGTTATGACGTCGACGGCGGCGAGATCGCCATCGAGGGCGCCGGCCTCAATGCCGGCAACCTCGACCAGTTCGAGCTGATCACCCGCAGCGCCAGACTCAATGCCGAGCTGTACGCCAACCAGCTGACCGTGGTGACCGGCCGCAACCAGGTGGACGCCGAGACCCTCGCCGCCAGCGCCAAGGCCGACAACGGCAGCGCCAAGCCGCAACTGGCCATCGACAGTTCGGCGCTGGGTGGCATGTACGCGGGAGCCATCCGCCTGGTGGGCACCGAGCAGGGCGTGGGGGTGAAGCTGGCCGGCAACCTGGCCGCCAGCGCCGGCGATATCCAGCTCGATGCCAACGGCCAATTGAGCCTGGCCCAGACCAGCACTGTCGGCAGCCTGCGTGCCAAGGCGCAGGACATCGCCGTCACAGGCCCGGCCTACGCGGCGGGGGCGGTCGAACTGACGGCCAACGGACAATTGAGTAACAGCGGCCAACTGGCGGCGGGCTCCCGCGTGCAATTGCAGGGTGCCCAGGTCAGCAACAACGGCATCGTCGAAGCCGGGGTCAACTCGGACAACAGCCGCAACACCCAGGGCGACGTGGCGATCAACAGCCAGACCCTGCGCAACAGCGGCAGCGTGGTCGCCAGCCGCAACCTCGACGTGAATGCCAGCGGCAGCCTCGACAACCAGGGCGGCAGCCTGCGCGGTAGCAACACCACGTTGGGCGCCGGTAGCCTGAGCAACAACCAGGGCCGCGTGCTGGCTGCCAACGCCCTGAGCCTCTCCGGCCAGCAACTGAGCAATATCGGCGGCCAGGTCGGCGCGCCGTTCATCCAGGTCCGTGGCGGCGCGCTGGACAACCGCTTCGGCCTGTTCAGCGCCGAGCAGTCACTCAACCTCGACCTGGCCAGCCTCGACAACCAGCAGGGCACCTTGTCCAGCCGGGGCGCACTCACCGCCCAGGTCAGCGGCATGCTGAACAACAGCCAGGCCGGCAAGCTGATCAGCGAGGGCGCGCAACACCTGCGCGCGGGCCAGCTGAGCAACCAGAACGGCGGGCGGGTATCGAGCCGTGGCCCGCTCGACGTCCAGGCCAATGCACTGGACAACCGGGGCGGCACGCTGGTCAGCGACGCTACGTTGAACCTCGCCGGCGGCAGCCTGGACAACCGCGACCAGGGCCTGGTCAGCGCAGGCCAGGACCTACAGCTCACGCTCGACAGCCTGAACAATGCCGGCTCCATCCAGAGCGACGGCGCCGTGCGCGTGCAAGCGCGCACGGTCGCCAACGCAGCGGGCGGGCAGGTCGCCGCCAAGGGCAACCTCAACGCCCAGGTCGGCAGCCTGACCCAGAACGGCGGCGCGCTGCTCAGCGAAGCGTACCTGCAGGTGCTGGCCCAGCAGATCGACAACCACCAGGGTGGCTGGATCGGCGCCATGCAGGGCGTCGACCTGCAAGCCGCTGCGCTGTTCAACCAGGGCGGCGAAATCTCCAGTCGAGGCGCGTTGAGCCTGCGTGCCGCCAGCGTCGACAACAGCGCCGGCCGTATCGCCAGCGATGGCCTGCTGCACTGGCAGGGCGACAGCCTGGTAAACCGTGCGGGCAGCCTGGTCGGGCAGGGCGGCCTGAACCTCGATGGCCGCAGCCTGGACAACAGCCAGGGCGGCACGCTGAGCAGCCAGCGCGACCTCAACCTGACCCTGGCCGAGCGGCTGGATAACCAGGCCGGCGGCCAATTGCTCAGCGAAGGCGCCGTGAACCTCAGCGCCGCCCAGGTCGACAACCGTGCCGGCACGCTTTCCAGCGCGGGCGCCCTGAACGTCACTAGCACCACCCTGAACAACCAGGGCGGCAAGTTGGTCACCGACCGCACGCTGAACGTTGCCGCGCACAGTCTCGACAACCGTCAGAGCGGCGTAATCAGTGCCAAGGGCGCGCTCGACCTGCGTGGCGATACCCTGCTCAACAGCCAGGCCGGGCGCATCCTCGGCGGTGCCGGTCTGCAGCTCACTCACACCCGTGTGGACAACAGCGACCACGGCCGCATCGAAGCGGTCGGTCGCGTGAGCGGGCAGGTCCGGACGCTGGATCAGCATGGCGCCGGACAACTGGTCAGCAACGGCGGTATCGATCTCGACTTTGCCGGCGGCAGCCTCGACAACAGCCAGGGCGGCCTGCTCGCCACTCCGGGTGCGTTGCTGCTGCGCAACCTGGCGCAGTTGAACAACAGCGCTGGCGGCGAAGTGTCCAGCCAACAGGGCTTCGCCCTGCAACTGGCGGCCCTGAACAACCAGGGCGGCAAACTGCTCAGCGAAGGAGCCTTGAACCTCTCCGCGCAACGCCTCGACAACCGCCAGGGCGGCTGGGTCGGCGCGCTGCACGGCATCGAAGTGCAGGCTAGCGAGCTGTTCAACCAGGGAGGCGAGATCAGCAGTCGCGCCACCGTGAACCTTACCGTCGGCCAGCTCGACAACAGCGCCGGCCTGATCGCCAGCGATGACCGGCTGACACTGCGTGGCCGCAGCCTGGACAACAGCCAGCGCGGGACGTTGAGCAGCCTGCACGACCTCGACCTGAACCTGGCGGATAGCCTCGACAACCAGGCCGGCGGCCAACTGCTCAGCGAAGGCACCTTGAACCTCGGCGCCGCCCAGGTCGACAACCGCGCCGGCGTGCTCTCCAGCGGCGGCGCCCTGCGCGTCACCGGCAACGCCCTGAACAACCAGGGCGGCCGCATCCTCTCCAGCGATAGCCTCACCCTGCAGGTCCAGGGCACGGCGGACAACAGCCAGGCTGGTGTGCTTTTCGGGCGCAACCAACTGCAACTGGACGCCGCAGGCCTGAACAACAGCCTGGGTGGCACCGTTGCCAGCCAGGGCGCGATACAAGCCCGCCTACAGGTCCACCTCGACAACCATGCCGACGGCGCCCTTGCAGCCGGCGGCGGTCTCAGCGTCACCAGCGCGAGCCTGAACAACCAGGGCGGCAGCCTCTCCGGGGGGCAGGACCTGACCCTCGTCACCGGCACCACCGACAACCAGCACGGCCGCATTACCGCCCAGGGCCAGCTCGACGCCACCACCGGCGACCTGGATAACCGCAACGGCATCCTCAGCGGCAAGCAAAGCCAGCGCCTGCTAGCCCAGGCCATCGACAACCGCGCCGGCCTCATCACCAGCCAGGGTGGCCTGGAGCTCACCGCCAGCCGCCTGGACAACAGCCAGGGCGGCGAACTCTCCGCGGGCGGCACGCTGCAACTGCGCGTACAGCAACTGATCCAGCAGCAGGGCCGGCTGATCACCGGCGGCGACCTGAGCCTGGACCTGGCCGGCGGCGACTTCGACAACCAGGGCGCCGTGCTCAGCGTCGGCGGCCTGCTGCGCATCGACAACCTGCGCCACCTCGACAACCGCGGCGGCGAGATTTCCAGCCAGCACAGCTTCCAGCTCAATAGCGCCAGCCTCGACAACGGTGACGCCGGCCGCATCATCAGCGCCGGCCAACTGCAACTGAGCGCAGGCAGCCTGCGCAACGCCAACCTTGGCCTGCTCTCCGGCTGGCAAGGCCTGGCCATCAACGCCGCCGACCTCGACAACAGCACCGGCGGCACCCTCTCCAGCAAACAGGGCGCACTCGACGTCACCTTGAGTGGCCGCCTCGACAACCACGGCGAAGGCGCCCTGGTCAGCCAGGGCGACCAGCACCTGCGCGCGGCCAACCTCGACAACCGGGGCGGCATCCTCTCCGGCCAGGGCAACCTCGACCTGACCATCGCCGGCACCCTGGACAACAGCGCCGGCGGCCTGATCAACGCCCAGCAGAATCTGCAGATCGACACCGCCAACCTGAACAATGCCAGCGGCGAAATCGTCGCCCACCAACTGCAGCTGCGAACCGGACAACTGGACAACAGCCAGGGCCGCCTGCTCAGCGAGAGCGACCTCAACCTCAGCGTACAAGGCACCTTGAACAACGCCGCCGGCCAGCTTGCCAGCGGCGGCGACCTGCTGCTCACTGCCGGCGACATCGACAACCGGGGTGGCCAACTGATCAGCCAGCGCCAACTGAACCTGCACGCCGCCCAGTTCGACAACCGCGCCGGCACCCTGGCCAGCCAGCAAGGGCTCAACCTGCTGCTCAGCGGCGCCCTGGACAACCGCGACGATGGTCTCATCGTTAGCCAGGGCGGCACCCTGCTGCTCAGCGCCCAGCGCCTGGACAACCAGGGCAGCCGCCTGCAAGCCCAGCAGGACATCACCCTGCGTCTGCAAGAGGACCTGCGCAACGAAGGTGGCCGGCTCATCAGCCAGAACGGCGCGGTCGACATCGCCAGCGCCAGCGCCTACAACGCTGGCGGCACCCTCGCCAGTCTCAACGGCACGCTCAACCTGGTCACCGGCTGGTTCACCAACAGCACCGGCATCACCCAGGCCCAGAGCCTCGACATCGACGCCGGCAGCAACCTCAATAACAGTGGCGGCCATATCTCTGCCGTCAGTGGCGACAGCCGTATCGTCGCCACCGTCATCGGCAATGATCAGGGCGGCCTCTACGCCGGGCAGACCCTTACGCTCAAGAGCGACTATCTGCGCAACACCCTGGGCCAGATCGGCGCCGCCAATATTGACCTCGCCTTGGGTGAGCTGGCCAACACCGATGGCCTGATCGAGAGCAGCGGCAGCCTCAACCTGAGCGCCGACTTGATCCACAACGGCAACGGCCGCCTGCGCGCCCTGGGCCAGAACGGTGCCACCACGATCCGCAGCGGCTTCCTCGCCAACCAGGACGGCCGCGTCGAAAGCGCCAACAGCGACCTTATCCTCGACCTGGGCGGGCTTGGAAACGACGGCGGCGCCTTCCTGCACGTCGGCAGCGGCCAGTTCGGGGTCAACGCCGGGCAGATCGCCGAAGCTGGCGGCAGCTTCGTCACCACTGGCCACCTCGACATCACTGCCGACAGCTGGAGCAACAGCAGCGTCCTGCAGGCCGGCTGGCTCACCCTCAACATCGGCCAGTTCACCCAGACCGCCAGCGGCCGGCTGCTCGCCAGCCAGGCCCTGACCGGGCGCGGCGGCCACTGGAACAACGACGGCCTGCTGGCCAGCGACGGC